>CBHTUB010000196.1:0-10482 GCA_966095595.1 uncultured Chryseosolibacter sp.
GCGACCTCAAAACACAAAAAGAAAAAATACTGTCCTTCGAGACGCTGCCGGGAGGTGAACCGTTCCTGGAAGTCGAACAGATCATTGAGAGGTCACCCGAGTCGCTGTGGGTGCTTACCCGGGATTACATTTACATTCTCGATAGAAAGAAAGAGGTCCTTAGACGGTTCGGCCAGCCGGAGGCATCCGCGTCGCCGGCATACTCCGACATTATCCGCGGGACTACCGGCGACCTGTGGGTGTCCTCGTATCGTAATGGTCTTTTTAAATTCGATTCTGCAGGCAACGTCCAGCATTTTGTCCATCAACAGGGAAACCCCAGGACAATTGCTTCCAACACTGTGAGGACCGTCATTGAAGACAATGACGGCAATATTTGGGCGGCGACCAACAACGGTCTCAGCATCTACGACCCGCGGAAGAGAATTTTCATGAACTTCAGCAAGAATGAAAAGTCCGGCACTCTCATCTCCAATAATTTGATCGGCGTTGCAAAGACGAACAATGGAAGTATCTGGCTGGCTACTTCCGACCAGGGCCTTCTTCGTTACGAGGCAACTTCCGATTCGATTGTGTTTTCACATTGGGGACTGGACAGCGGGATACCGTCCGAGGTCATACACGCGGCCACGACTGATGCACACGGAACGCTTTGGGCCAGCACGCCATCAGCGCTCTTTTCGATCAGTGAAGGCGGTGACATCAGGTCGTACTTTCACACTTCAGTTGTTCTCGATATCACCTCCGACGATGAGGGCAATTTGTTCATGGCAAGCATGGGGGGCTTCCTCCAGTTCAACCAGAAATCCGTTTCGATCGAGAAGAAGGCAGAGCCGAAGCTTGTGATCAACAGCTTTAAGTATTTTGATCAGGAAGTGCCGCTGGTGTTCGATTCCCTTCAAACGGCATCAATCACGCTCGACTACGATCAAAACTTTATTTCGTTCGATTTTGCCGCGCTTGATTTTACCGACCCTTCCAAAAATACCTATTCGTATTTTCTCGAGGGCGCCGATAAGACGTGGATCCATGCCGGCCCGAGGCATTACGCCAGCTACACGAATCTTTCACCGGCAACTTATCAGTTCAGGTTGAAGGCGGCGAATCCCGATGGTGTTTGGACCGAACCTGGTATTACGGTGCAGGTGACGATCGTACCGCCATTCTGGTCTACGTGGTATTTTAGATTATTTCTCCTCGTCCTTGCGGGATGTGCGGTCTTTATTCTGCATAGCATTCGTGTAGCGAAGATCCGTGAGCGGGAAAATTTGAAGTCGGAATACAATCGCCAGGTCGCGGAGATAGAAATGAGCGCGTTGCGTGCTCAGATGAACCCTCATTTTATCTTCAATAGCCTGAATTCGATCAATCGTTACATATTGAAGGCCGATCCGGAGACAGCGTCACTTTACCTGACCAAATTCTCGCGGTTGATCAGATTGATCCTTGATAATTCCAAGAACTCAAAGGTTATCCTCGAAGGGGAGATATCGGCGATCACGCTTTACATCGAAATGGAGCTGATCCGTTTCGACTACAAGTTTTCGTACAATATAGAGTGCAGCCCGTCCGTCGATCTCTATAATACGGAGATCCCTTCGATGATCGTTCAGCCTTATGTGGAAAACGCCATTTGGCATGGCTTGTTGCCGAAGGAAGATCACGGAAAGCTGGACATCACCTTCGATGTAAAGGAGAACATATTGATCTGTGTCATAGAGGACAATGGGATAGGCAGGGAGAGAAGCATGCGCACGCGGAGCGCAATGGGTAGAAGAAAATCCTATGGCATGCAGATCACCTCGAGTCGGCTCGACCTCTTAAGAGTAAGGAGCAAGCGGGAATCATCTGTCGAGGTGATCGATTTGAAGGACGAGGCCGGAGAGGGGATAGGCACAAGAGTGGTTGTCAGGATTCCCGTAGATATACGCACCAGGAAAAAGAATGAGATTGCAATAAATTAAACACCCCATTACATGTACACCGCAATTGTTATCGATGACGAAAAAAACAGCTCAGAGCTTCTCGAGTGGCAAATTACGAAGTATTGCCCTTCACTCAAGATCGTGGCTGTCTGCCAGTCGCCGAAGACTGGAATAGAGGCAATACAAAAGTTCAAGCCGGATCTCGTTTTTCTGGATATTGAAATGCCGCAGATGACAGGGTTCGAAATGCTGGAGCAGCTGAATCCTATTTCGTTTGATGTCATCTTTACAACTGCCTATGACGAATTCGCCATTCAGGCTTTCAAGGTCAGCGCGTTGGATTATTTGCTCAAGCCGATCGATATCAACGAGCTCAAAACTGCCGTTGCAAAGTTCGAGGCCAAGCATAACCGCTCACCTAAACCGGAGGCTGTCGTATCTCCGGCCAGCGGAGTGAAGGTCAGTAAGGATATCAGGAAGAGAATTGCGCTTACTACTACGGACAGTCTGTTGTTCGTAGACCCGGAAAATATAATTTATTGCGAGAGCAGCAGCAATTATACCTACTTCCATCTTGCCAGCGAAGAAAAGAAAGTGCTGGTTGCAAAAACACTCAAAGACATCGAGGAGATCCTTGTCAACTATGACTTTTTCAGGATACACAACTCATATTTGGTGAATATGAAGCACATCCGGGAATTTGTACGGGGTGCGGGTGGACATGTGGTGATGAGCAACGGCAATCACCTGACTGTTTCACGAACAAGGAAGGATGAATTTTTTGAAATGTTCTCCCGGTTTTAGAATCGCCAGGAGAACTACTCAACGTTTAGGCAGGCTGTTTTTCACGCGCTTTTTTCGCTGCTTCGATCATTGTTTTGGAGAGAACGGTATATACCTTGATCCACGCTTCCTGGGTTGCTGCGTCCCATTTGTTCCCGAGAGCTTTTTCGAGCGTCCACAAGAGTGCTTCTCCTACGATCGCGTAGTCCGTATCCTTTACCCTGTAGGCGTTATGACGGACACCCAGAGCCTGTACGTCCGATACGATCTCTTCGAGGGAGTTGAGCTTGTGTACGGCGAACGAGATCAATGCGATGAGCTTGCGTGATTGCGATTTGATATCTTCCTTAAAGTACGCCCGGAACTCCGGCGCGAGCTGGAACAGGCGATCATAAAAAATAACACCGGCCTGCTCAGTGTTCAGGATGACAAAATCCCATGAGTCTTCTACAAGTTTGATTTGATTTGCTGTTAGCATATGAATTAATTGTTAGTCACTAGTTGGTTTTCTTCCATCAGCATCTGGATCTTCTTCTTCAGCCGGTTGACGATCGTTTCATGGATGGCGTCGTTAGCACGCAGTTTTGAGTCCAGGAGCTCAGCTTCCTCTCGTTTCATTCGTTCCATCTCGGCCCGCTTCGCTTCCAGGTCGCGATTGGTTTTCTCCAGCATTGTATTCTGGGCCGCCAGCTTCTCCTGCATGACCTGCATTTCATTCATATGATGCTGCAACTGGCTCTCGCGCTCTCTCAGTTGACTCGATGCGGTTTCCGCGGCGATCAGCAATTTCTTCATCTTCTCTTTTTCTTTCATATCGCCGATGAAGGCTGCAAACACGTTGGCCGCCCTTTCAAGGAACTTGATCTCGAATTTTTCGAGGGTCTTGAAATAGGCGAGCTCTGCCACACCCATTTTTCTGCCGTTGATGATGAGTGGAACGAGTATGAGTGTCCTGGGAGTGGCTTCACCCAACCCGGATGTGATCTTCACATAGTGCTCCGGGACCTTCTCCATGTAGATCGGGTTACCTTCCAGAAAGCATTCTCCGACAAGTCCGGCCTCGGCATCGATGGCCATCGTCACGTATTTTTTCTTGCCATAGGCATAGGCATTGGTAAGCTCCAGTACCGGACCTTCTGCTGCATCTTCGTTTAACGTGAAGACTGCCGCCTGATTTGCTCTGGTATGTCTCACGAGATAGGCAAGCGCGTTGTCGATGATGGCTTCCCATGAATTGAGCGCCGACTTGAAGATCTCTTCGAGACGAAGTATTCCATCGTCTGCCCAATCATTCTCGCGTTCCCTTATCTGTATCTCGGAATGCAATTTCCACAGCTCGAGTAACGCGCCATTCAAACCCGATGCTTGCGAAACACGGTCGGCCCTGAATTGTTGTCCCGTTTTTATCGCGCTGACAATTTCCGACGCTTCAGAGATCTCCCTGTTCATGTGATCGATCTGTTTTTCCAGAGCGGAAATTTTTCTGAAACCTGGTATAACTGTCATTTTATTTTAGGTTATAAAGGAGGATAGCCGATAGACTAACACGTTATATCCCGGTAACGTACACGAACAACAAATCCGCTATCCTCACTCCCTATCACGTCAACCGGATCACAAGGTTTTGTATGTTAGCAGGATGCATCTTATATGATCATTCGCCAAACAGGATGCGTGCCTGAATTCGTTGCGACTTTTCTCAGAGGTACTCTTTTTTTAGTCTCAATTCGACGGATGTTCCTTCCCTCAGCCTCGAGGAAATGGTGACAGAACCGTCCAGCATCCTGACCATTGCCCGCACGATGTACAACCCGAGTCCATGCCCGCTGAGAGAATGATGTCCGCGGAAAAAAGGTTTGAAAACATTGTCGATCTGATCTTCGCGGATCCCGACGCCGTTGTCCTGTACCAGTATCACCACTTCGTTCCATTCGCTGGTCGTGATCGCCACTTTCACAAACGGTTTTGGCTTCGTGTCGTCTCTGAACTTTGTTGCATTGACGAGGAGATTTTTCATGATGACCCTGAAACGCAGCAGGTCAGTGTTGATCTCCAACTGCGGATCGATATCCAAAATGAGTTGAACGGACTCCACACCGATGCCGCTCATGGCGTAGTGCAGTTCGCTCAAGACGTTGAAGGGCTGTGCGTCGACGGGGCGGGCATTATTGACCGCAACTGCCGTGAGCTCCCGCAGGAGGCTGTCGAGGTGATCGACTCGGCTTTTGATCATCGCCGTGTATTGGTTTTCGCCTGACACACCTTCGAGTTCGATTAGATTGAGCAGTCCGAAGATGCTTGTCAGTGGAGACCTGAGATCGTGAGACGCATGGTAGAGAAACATCTGGAGCTCTTCGCTGAGACTGACCACTTCCTGCTCGCGTCGCTTTCGCTCCGTGATCTCGGTCAGTAATGCTTCGACCACACCGTTCTTAAGGAAGAACTTGCAATCGAGCGACACCCATCGGCCATTCTTGAGCTGGAACTCGAAGTTGTTCGTATGCCGATCACGGTCGATGAGATTGATAAGATGATCGTATTTGGCGCCATCGGCAAAAATTTCGCTGAAGAAAACGGCGTCGCGGGCGATGCCGAGTAAATTCTGGGCGAACGTGTTGATGATCGTTATCCGGCCGGAAGCAAGATTGAATTCGATCAACCCGATGGTGCTGTAGTTATAGAACTCGACCTGGGCTCTCTTCCTTTGGTTCAGCTTATAGTCATGGAACGCCTTATGAGTTTCATCACGGATGATGACCCGGAAGCCAGTCAGGTTCTTCAAAGAATCACGCAGCGCAAATACTTTGAGCTTGGCCCAGAACTTTCCATTTCTCTTCTTCACCTTCCAGCCTTCTTCACGTATCGAGCCCTGAAGCTCCGCGCTCTTGAGGTCGCTTTCCGGCTTGCCTGCAACAATATCCTCTTCGGTGTAGAACATGGAGATGTGCTTGCCGATCACTTCCCATTCTTCGTACCCCGTAATGCAGACAACTTCAAGATTGCTGCTCAGAATGATGCCGCGTACGTCCACTGTCAGCTCCTCATATCCGCGTAATACATTCAACAACGATTCAGCCTTGTCCTCTTCTGAGTTTCTCGGTTTCGGCATACTCTCCATCAAACGTGTTTGATGTGATTCGTTTTGCGGAAGATTTGTCTGCCAGTTCATATGGGGCAAATTACGTATTGTATAGCGCGTTGGTTAAATAACTTATACACCGGTATGTAAACTGAGTAAATGGCACATCCGCTTAGCGGATCACTGGGCAATTTTGAGCCGTTCCTCTGGCCCTGCATACGTTTGCTCCAGGCTGGCCTACAATGCCTTTTGAAAGGCCAGCGATATTTGCCCCGATACCTCTTTCCCTTCCCTGTTCAATATCCTTATGTAATAAATGCCCGTAGCATTGCATTCATAAACAAACGAATCCACACTCTCGGGTTTAGGAGTAAATGTCAGCAGCTTATCCCTGTAGGAGTTATACAACTCTACCTGAAGAGAGGATGAGTGCTCCAGGCAAAGCCTCACATTGTATCTGCTTTTTTTGACCAATACGTATGAGAACTCGAAGTCTTCGCTCGGCTTGCACGTGAAGGCGAACGACTTTATGAAGTTGAATCCCGATACCGAGGAGGTACACAGGTCTGTTGCATCCGTTCTTTTGCGATGTGTGCTTCCGACGTTCCTCTCGCGGAGCGAATCATTTGCCGGAGATAATATCGCTGCGATCAGTAAGAAACTACAACATTGAAGAAACATACAGGGACTATTTTTGTTGCTTGAGCTTCAGATATTCAATAGTTACGCAATGGTATCGATTTCGGTTGAAGCAGAAGTGTAAATCTTAGTGACCGGCAACTCTGGCTATCAAATGGTCGGTAAAACTGATTCCACGAGATGTTTTTTAACCAGATACTCAGCCAGTCCGACAATCAATAAACAATCCCACTGACCAATCAGTAATTCATTCTCAATCCTTATACGATGATACATTTGTATGCGGACACTTCATGCAGAGCTTCAATGCTGTGCTGAAAGCCAGATAATATCCCGAAAGACTTCGTGGAGTGTATCGAAAAAAAACCTTTTACTATGAGCCTGAGCATCGTAGTCCTGATGTTGATGCTGATCATTCCTGGCAGGTTGCGGCCCGGTCTCCGACCATTTGTCACGTCATGTTCGATTCGTCCGACCGAACACTTAGCCTTTCATACCCTCCGTCACATCAACACCATTGCGCCAGCGTTTCGTAGTCTACGTTGTGCGGGAAACGCAATCATTCGTTTTTATAATAGTGAGAACACACGCATGGCTCTTCGCTGATTTATTCAATGTAAACGCTATCTAATTGATCGCAGATATGAAATATTTTCTGAAGTTTATTAAAAAACAGACCGACACCTATTTTTTCTTCAAGCGGTTTACGCTGATCACCTTTCAGGTTTTCTTCGTTATCGTGTGTCTGATCGCTACGCTGGTTTATTTTGAGGTGGCTGCAGAACGCGAGAAGGATAATAGCAGGATATCTGCGGAAGCTGCAGAGCATGCGCTTTACCTGAGTGCCAAATTGGATAACCTCATGAAGCAGGCCAGGATCATGCAACACGAAGCGAACAGCTACTTTGATAAAATGCCTCAGCAGCTTCCCGTCTCATGGTATATAATTGAAAAGTCACTCGTGCAGGATGGGAACAACTATTCCCTCGATGCGATGCCGGACTCCATAAAGGAATGTCTTGGTAATTTTACTGGTACGGGGAATTTCACGAGTCGTTACGGGGAAGACCTTTTTCGCAGGGAGCTGGCGCAGCAATTCGATCTCGGATCTCTTTTTTGTGGCATTAAGCAGGAACATCCGGAGCTGACCTGGGTCTACACCATTTCAAAAAACCACTACGCATACATTTATCCATTCTCGCAATCATATGTAGCGCACTACGATTCCAGCTTCCATTCCTATGACATTTTCAGAATGGGTACACCGGAAGTCAATCCGGAAAGGAAGCTCTTCATCACGCCGCCATATCTCGATGCCGGCAGTAAAGGACTGATGGTTTCCATCGGCGCCCCGGTTTATGAGCACGACAATTTTCGCTCCATCGTAGGGGTTGACGTGACGCTCGGGTTCCTTACGTCCTATGTGAAAGAATATCGCGACGGCGTCATGATGATTGTCAACGAAAACAATCAGCTCCTTGCGCATCCGTCACTGATCCATGATTCCGATACGCTGGTAAGAAGCCTGACCGAAGTGCTTGACACAGCCACGCTCTCGCAGTTAAACGGCAAGAGCATCATTGAGCTTGAAGAACAGAGGATATTTGTTCAGCAGATGAGCTCGGTTCCCTGGAAGGTAATCGTATTGCGATCGCCTGGCGAGCTTACTTTTGAACGAATAATCGATCGGTATTACCTGGTGTTGCTGGCACTGATCTGCATGATCTTCTTCCTCAGCATTTATACCTACAAACACTTTATCAGGCCCGCACTTGATCTTGTGCTCTTTATCGACAGATATGGAAACAATCAGGTGGTCAGTCACCGGAAAATTCATCCGTCATGGCGACACTGGTTCGATCTTGTGAGGGCTGCGTTTGAGAAAAAACAGGAGGTGATCTATCATCTCGATGAAGAAGTAAAGCGAAAAAATGCCGAGCTGCTTGCCAGCAACATCGAGCTGATGACCCAACGGGAGCAGCTGGTAAAGGAGCATCAGGCCAAGGACAGGATATTCTCCATTCTCTCACATGACCTGAAATCTCCTATCTCGTCGCTCGTCGGCATCCTGGACATGTTGGGCAAGGGAAATATTTCCGATGAAGAGTTCAGGACGTTGCTGCCTTCCGTCGAGCTGCGGGTGAAAAGAATAAAAGTGCTTCTCGAAAATCTTTTGCATTGGAGTATCTACAATCTCAGGGCGGACCGCATCGTGATCCGGCCTGTCGATCTGAACCAGGCCATCCAGGAAAATATCACGCTGCTGGAGCCGTTTGCAGAGGTGAAGTCGATCAGGATCACGTACAACCAAAATGACGGTCAAATAGTCGAGACGGATGCTGCCGTTCTAAACCTGGTGTTGAGGAATCTTATTCTGAATGCGATCAAATTCAGTAACAGCCGCACCGAGATCCTGATCTGGTCCGAGCTGCGTGAAAACAGCACGGTAGTTCACATTCGCGACGAGGGGCGCGGAATCCCTGAGGCCCAGCGCAACAGAATCTTTATGTTCGGAGAGAGTGGCCCCGCAGGTACGCAGGAAGAAAAAGGCACGGGGCTCGGGCTGGCCTTGTGCAAGGAGTTCCTTGAAAAAGTGAATGGAACGATCTCTTTTATCAGCGAGGTGGACAAGGGCACGATCTTCAGTTTCACGCTTCCCAATGGGATGGATATTCCGGACCAGCATTCCCGTTTCGATAAATCTGCTCATGTGCAATAGTCTAAAGTGGAGATGATTGCTTTAGTGGAGATGATTGCTTTGCGAAAGTGATGTGTCAAATAACAATGAATCTACAAGTATGAACACGCTATGCGACGGACGTTTTGTAAAAATTTGGACTGACGGGTGTTCGCCCATCATGTTCATTAGGATACTGTATTCGCCATCGTTTGAAAAGGAGCTGGTCGAACTAAAGAAACGGTACGCGGAATCGCTCCGCGAAATCAGGACACTTTATTCCGGCGTTCATTGCATATTTGATTTTACTGAGATACCTTCGGAAAAGATGGAAGCGTTACTGGCGGCCCGCACTTTTCATACCCCGTCAGGGATGAGTGGACTTTTGAAAGCGGTGGCAGTCGTTATGCCTGAAAACTATTCGTTGATCATGGGACTCGAGGATTGTTTTGGAGCAACAAGGCAGACCGTTTTTGGAGTATTCAAGTCTTTTTATGGCGCGCTTCATCATGTTAACAACGTTAGGGTAAACCAAAAAGATTAGGCGTAATCCACTCAGTCTCCATGACCAGCCAGCAAATAACCGAAGAAGACATCAATCTCATCAGGTCGTCATGGAACGCCGCCGTAATGAAATCGTCGGACGTTGCGACGATCTTTTATAACCGTCTTTTTTACATTAACCCGAAGCTCCGCCCTCTTTTCAAGAAGGATATCAGGACACAAGCACGGGAATTTCTCGAATACCTTGAATTTGTCATCAACAACCTCGACACTTGGCACAAGATACACGCCGATGTTGTGGAGCTTGGGAAAAAGCATGTTCAATTCAAAGTCAACATGCAGGACTTCGAGGTCGGCAGGGAGGCTTTGCTCTATACGTTCGAGAAAATACTTACTGATCAATGGACTCCCTCGACAAAGCACGCATGGAATAAAGCCTATAGCCTTATCGTTACGACTATGGCGCAGGCAAGAAATTCCGGTTAGGCGCCTCATAGTTTCAATTTCGGGATCTCGGGTGCTGCAGCTTACTTCGAACGTTGCCTCTTTGCGACTCGAAGTTGAATACGGTCGGCACATTGCTCATGATGTTAAATCCGAACGCAACACCTAAATGTATTTCAATGCTCAGAATTCAAGTGTGCGGAATGACTCGTCCTGATCCTCAATCAATAACGGCATGATGCGTTCACTCAACAAATAACTGCGTTCACTAACAAAGTGAAGAGGAGACAGGGACGCCAAACGAAATTGCGGTTATGATCAGTTAGTCGAATTTAAATCATGATCATTAAGAAATTCATAGAGTTTTATGTTGAAGGCAATCATTGCGGAGAATGACCATGACAGCGGTAAGATGATCGCTTCGGTGTTGA
>CBHTUB010000197.1:0-10379 GCA_966095595.1 uncultured Chryseosolibacter sp.
TTGCCGGTGATAAAAAATGTTCAGCCCAAGGGTACCGCCGAAGCACATATATCCGGCCATGTTGTTGAACATCCCCGAGCCGGGGTTGAACTGTCCCTCCTGCAAACCATCATGGATGTCATAGTTCGTTACCCTGAAAGACTGCAGGTCGACTCTGGAAATGCCGGAATTCGTACTTAACCATGCAGCATTTCTATCGGTGAGAATAGAATAGATCGTGTTGTTATTCAGTCCGCGTCCCTCCGTGAGGTGGACTAAAGAATCTTTTGCCGGATCATGAACATAAACTCCGTTTCCGGCTGTGCCGACCCACAAGCGCTGATGGTCATCAAATCTCAAAGAAAAAATAACGCTCCTTTTGATCGTGTCCTGTACCAGACCATCAAAATAGGGGGTGAGCTTTTTTTCTACCGTATTGTATCGGTAAACCCCGTCACCATAAAAACCAAGGCATAGCTCGCCATTCCTGCTCGCGGCAATACAGCGAACGTCGCCATAAAGCAACACGCCGTTGAATCCTTCGGGAGTTGTATACGTCCGCGATTCCACATCCAGCAAACAGAGTCCTCCGCGATTCGTTCCCACCCATAAATTACCGTTTGAGTCTTCGAATAATACCCGTACATCGTTCACCCCCGCGGTGCCCGAGTTGAGGCCGCGATATCTATACTGAATGAACGACTTTGTGTTCTTGTCGAAAAGAAAAACTCCGCCAGCGTAAGTACCAAACCATAACCGTCCCCTGGAATCACAAAGTGCGGAAAGGACCGCATTGTCCTTTAGACTGCCAGCGCCATTCGACCTGTAATGGGTTTCCACGTTTCCATCGGCACTCCGCATGTACAGGCCACTGCCATCCGTGCCCAGCCACAGATTTCCGTCGTGATCATAGCACATGCCATAAAATGATACCGGAGTGAAGGTCTCCTCCTCGTTGATCAGCTTTTTAAAGTTAATGAAGCTTTGCTCTTCGTGACTGACCATGTAGATCCCATCACCAAACGTTCCAATCCAGAGATTCTTATCCCGGTCCTGACACAACGACTGGATCGTTTTTTTCGACAGATCGAACTCATCCAGTTTCCTGACCCTGGAAAAAATCAATTCTTCCATAGGACGCATACCGGATTGCGTCAGACTTACACGATATAGACCATTGCCCTGCGTGCCTATCCACAGGTTATCTTCAGCATCGACCAGCAGGGAAAAGATACTCTTATTGGCTATCGAGGCGTCGCCATTAAAATTCACGAATTTGTTACGTTCCCTGACATAGACAACTATGCCCCGCGATGTGCCGATCCAGATATTATTTCTCCCATCCTGAACAATAGCCCTCACGTTGGCGGACGGAAGCTCCGCGGGATTTGATAGCGACGCCACCCTGTCGACTATCTTTCCATCCCTCGTGCTGAAAACGTTCAGTCCGCCGTTTTGTGTTGCGATCCACACGTACCCAAATTTGTCCTCCAGTGCAGCAACGGCTACGTCACTCGACAAAGCAGGAAACTTCTGTGTGTTGTAAACGGTAAATTTTTCTGACGATATGTCGAACGACGCGAATCCACTTCCATACCATGCGATCCAAAGGTTGTTGGCAGAGCCCTGGGTGATGAAGCTCACGTCATTCGGGGACGCATTGCTCGTGGACTCGAAGGGATGTTGGTATAGTAAGAACTGCTCGGTGTCCGGATCGAACTTTATAAGACCCATTCGCGACGACGCCCACAGTGTGCCGCTCTGATCTTTATAAACAGCCTGAATAAAATTGTCTGTTACGGCAGGAAGCGTCTTTCCGTATTTGAAAACCTTGAACGAAGATCCATCGAATCTGTTCAGTCCGTCCTCTGTGGCAAACCACAGAAACGATTGATCATCCTGCGCAATGCCGTTCACCACTGCCTGCGATAGTCCGTGGGTGAGGCTATAATGCCTGACGATCTTTTGCATCCGAAACTGCGCAACAATATCCGTACAGGCACTGAATAAAATACAGAGCACAGCGAGGCCGATCTTATACGCGCGTTTCACAACCAATTACTTCTTTTAAAGTTAGAAATTCAGCAGCGGATCATGAAATTCCGGAGTCACATCCCAATCAAGAAGATATTGGGTTTATGAGTATAAAAAAAGGTTACGACCCATCCGATTGTAACCTCCGACTCAATTACCCAAATCTTACGGTGTTCCGCTGATTTGTATCCTTAACAACAAGTATGAACCTGTTTATCCCAACCTATTGTTTCGTCACTACGCCAAAGGTATATACCGTTTCAGTATGATATTTCTCTCCGGGTTTCAGCACCACTGTCGGAAACTCGGGACGATTCGGCGAGTCGGGATAGTGTTGCGTTTCAAGGCACAGTCCCGATCGGAAGTTATAAACCGTTCCGCCTTTTCCCTTGATCGTGCCGTCGAGGAAATTACCTGAATAAAATTGAATACCTGGCTCCGTAGTGTGCACTTCAACCTGTCGCCCGCTGACAGAGTCCGACAGCACTGCGACCTTACGCAGCTTTCCCTGCCCGCCGTTTAATACCCAGCAATGATCGAAGCCTTTTCCCAATTTGATCTGCTCGTCGTTGGCATCGATATCGGCTCCTATCGTTTTTGGTTTTCTGAAATCGAAAGGAGTCCCCTCTACCTTCTGCAACTTTCCTGTCGGGATCAATGTGGCATCTACCGGCAGATAGGAATCAGCATCGATTTGTAACTGATGTCCAAGGATTGTCTCTTGATTACCGAGATTGAAATAGCTGTGTTGCGTCAGGTTGACGATCGTAGGAGCGTCTGTGGTTGCATCATACTCGATACGCAGCTCGTTGGCATCGGTGAGACGATACACTACGTTGACAGACAAGTTTCCCGGATAGCCCTGTTCGCCGTCAGCAGATCTGTAGGACAGCAAGAGGGAGCTCGAGTCGGGTCCCACTTCAATTTCCCAAAACACTTTATCGAATCCCTTTGGACCACCATGCAAATGATTCGGTCCGTTGTTTTGTGGTAACGAATACGCCTTGCCCTCCAGCGTGAATTTTCCACCGGCAATTCTATTTCCATAACGACCGATCAGCGCACCGAAGTAGGGGTTGTTCCTGATGTAGCCCTCAAGAGAATCGTATCCAAGCACGATATCCGCCAGCTGGCCATTGGCGTCCGGTGTTTTGAGAGAAACGATGATGCCGCCATAGTTGATCACTTTCATTTCGACATTGTTGGCGTTTGTCAGCGTGTACTGCCGGACAACCCTGCCATCTTCCATTTTTCCAAATTCCGACACAGTCACCTGACGACGGGGACGTGTTTCAACCTGTGCTTTCTTTTCCACGTTACAGGCCGTGATGATTAAGGTGATCAGAAAAAAAACTAGTCTGGATGTTTTCATGAGTAATGCGCGTTATGTTGATCATTTCATACTTGAAATTCTAAAAGAAAATTGGCTTAAGACACCTTCGTCACCTATGATATCGAGAGAATAATCACCTTCCTGAAATGCTCCCTCGATACGCAGTATGTTTTGCTTCAGAGAACTTGTCGCGGGCGTCAATCTGCCATCCTGCTTTTTAACTCTAAATATCGCATTCATTCCCAAATCGACGACTTTCAGCTTTTGACGCAGATATTCAGCATCTCCTCTTTTGGAGCCAACTATTACTGTAAGATAATCAACTTGTGCCTGATCTGAGTTATTGTCTGACTCCGACAATTTGTTCAGGGGCTCGCGCGTCAGTTGCGGCCAGCCTGCCAGGAAATTCAGTTGAACGAAGTTGAGCTTCGACTTGCCTTCGTCTTCGCGGTCGTAATAATGAATAGAAACGACATCTGAATCGCCTGCGTGAAAAATACCGACATGTCCCGGGCCGATGAATTTCCCTTCGCTGCCGAGCAACTCCGTTCCTCCACCGTTATTCAAATCTACCCCACACACATCGACGAACGGTCCCGTCGGACTTTGTGACCTGCCGGCAACGATACGGTAAGTGCTCTCAGTCTTGCGGCAACAAAAACCCCGATTTGCCAGAAGGTAATACGAGCTACCGTTCCTTGTGAGGTACGGCGCTTCCCAATCATCGAAATTGCCGCCTGCAACCTTCCTGACCGAAGTCCCGGCAACCGGTTTGCCAGTGGAAGGATCTATTTCGGTGACACCTATACCATTTGAAAACGATCCGTAAGTGAGGTATGCCCGACCGTCGGAATCCAGGAACATCGCCGGGTCTATGGCATTGATCTGCGAGCGATCGCTGGAGTGCACTACCATCCCAAGATCGACCCACTTGTATTCGGAAGAGGATTGATCCAGCGTAGTATTCATGGCAACACCGATGGCGCTCGTCGAAGAGCCGAATGTCGAACAGGAATAATACAGATAATATTTACCCGTCATGTAAATACACTCGGGTGCCCAAAAGTGTCCCTTAAAATCGGGGACATAAGTATTGATCCATTCAGGCCATTGCCCTTTGTCAAAGACCTGCCCGGAATTCACCCACGTATTCAGATCAGCAGACGATTTAATTTGTACGCCGTGACCCGTAGAAAAATTCCAATAGGTTGATTTCTCCTTCACAATTGTAGAGGGATCGTGGAGTTTGATCTCGCCGGTCTGAGAAAAACCTGACAGTACACTCACATGCATAAGCATACCGGCGATCACCAGCGACCTCATCATCGACAGGAATTTTTCAGAATTCGAAATACAAAACGCAATCATAAACGACTTACCGAAGCTTCAGGCGGTACACTGACAGGGACCGGGCAGGAAGGTTGACTTCTTTCAAAGATTTACCTACAGTTGTTTCTACCGGTTTGATCGACGATGGATCGTTGAAAGAATTTGTTGCTGATGGATCCGCTGCCAACACGGTCACCGATCCGCCAGAAAGTTTTTTTCCTTCGATCTTCAGTTGCAATGTCTGTGGCTTATCTGCTGCATTGACGATTTTCAATATCAGCTCGCCGGAATTTTTGTCCAGCACCGCAGAGGAAAATAGTCCATTGTCACCGACGATCTTCTTCCCATCAGAAAGGACATTCAGTGTATGTGTCCCCTTGTTGTTCGAAAATAATTTCTGGACATAATAGTTTGGTGTTCCGTAGGCCTGCAGGCTGTTAAACCAGATCAGGTCCGGCGTCCATTGCCATCCTTCGGCGTGCGCCAATAACGGTGCGTATGACGCAAGGTGTACTACGTCGGCGTTACGTTCGAGCCCTGTCATAAAGGCTGCTTCGGACAAGGCACATAACCAGTTGTTCTTGTTTTCTGTACTTGCAATAGCCGCGCTCTGGGCTGCATATTCACCGGCAAAAATTTTCGGGCCATTGCGGTCATACTTGTCATAACGTGTAGCGTTGGCAAAGAACCATTCCGGTGAACGATAGTAATGCTCATCGACGATCTCAGCTTTCAAATCTTTCAGCTGTGCGGCCGCATAATCAAAAAGCTCACCATCGGGAAAAGGCCCTGTGCCTGAGACTATCCTGATCTGAGGATACTTTGCCTTGATCGTCTTTGCGAACACCTTGTAGCGTTCAATATATTCCGGACCCCATTGCTCGTTACCGACCCCTATCATTTTCAAATTGAAAGGTTCAGGGTGACCCATGTCGTTTCTCAACTTGCCCCACCTGGTGTCTTTGGCACCATTGGCAAACTCGATCAGGTCAAGGGCATCCTGAATATAGGGATCGATCTCATCGAGCGGAACGACTTCTCCCGTATTGAACTGACAGGCCATCCCGCAACTGAGGATAGGAAGCGGAGACGCGCCGATGTCCTCAGCAAGCTTAAAGTACTCGTAAAATCCAAGACCAAAAGATTGAAAGTAGTCGGGCGCAGGACGGTGGCTGAATTCCGTGTTCCAGCGGTTGATCATCAGCTCGCGATCGTCTTTGTCACCTACCGTTTTTTTCCATTGATACCGTTGTGCCAGCGTACGGCCTTCGACAATACATCCACCCGGAAACCTGAGAAATCCGGGTTTTAGATCGTAGAGCAATTGCACGAGGTCAGCACGCAGGTTGGTGCCTTTCCAGGTATCGGAGGGCAAAAGCGAGATGAGATCGATATCTACTGTCCCTTTATTTTTGAAACCAAGCCGCAACTTGCCTTTTCCCGCGGTTTGTGTTGCATCGATATCGACAGAATATTTTTTCCAATCGTTCGCGTCCAATACGCAATTGCCTGTCCCGATAACTTCATTTTTGTCATTGAGCAGCTCGACGGTCAAGGTCTGGCTGGCTCCCTGAACACGTGCGTCGAGCGAGAAATGATAACGAAGGCCTTTTTTGAAACCCATACCAAAAAAACCGTCGTTCTTCATGATAAGGCCTCTCTCACCATTTACAGTGACCTTTGCATATCGCTTGTTTGCCTCCTCCCCGCGGTTCACAATCGCCACGGATCCTGTCCCGGCATTGTTGGAGAATGGATCCGACTTTTCGACTGACCAGCCCATCAACGGTGTATCAAACTCGAACGACCTGTTTTTTACAAGCTCGGCGTAAAGCCCGCCATCGGCAGCGAAGTTGATATCCTCGAAAAAAATTCCCCACATTGTCGGTTGTATTTCCGCAAGCGGCTTGTTTGCCTGGATGGTGATGACCGCGTTCTGCGCAAATCCACCAATGCTCATCGCTACCAAAGCCGCGGCGAAAAGTTGTGCTGGCCTCATCATAGTCTGGTTAAGCTCAATTGATATTCAATGATTTAAATCTTCCTTCGTGCCCGGGACAACTTCGGGTACCTATTCTACAATCATCACAAATCCTCCGTAGGGACCTACTTCTACCTCTTTAACGGGATCAGTGCCTTTGATCTCCGACAAGTGCAGTCCTTCTATCCGTGAGGCATCATGAATGACTTTACAGCTGGCCTTTCCGATCAGAGCGGTATCAACCGAGAATTTCTTGCGTGTATTCTCTCCGTTGATCCCGGCGATCCACCACTTGTTACCCGAGCGCCGGGCGATCACGACGTCCTTGCCCGGATATCCGGAAATAAATTTTGTATCATCCCATCTCACCGGAAGTTCCCGAAGGAACTGCTTCACGCTTTCGTCTGCCTTCTTCATGCCGGAGGGTCGCTCAACAAAATGCTGGATACCGGACAGAAAGATGACAGAGAGCGCAAGCTCATAGCCGGGAGTCGTTCGGCGCTTGATCCCAGGTACGGAATCCAAACTGAGCGGCGTAAAATCCATGGGATCGAAGGCATTCCTCGTGAAAGGAATGATCGTGCCGTGCACCGGCTCCTCGTCGGCGTTCACCTGCTCGAATGTGACAGATTCAAAGCCTTTGATGGCCTCCATGCTCATGAGGTGAGGATAGGTCCGATGCCATCCGCGTGGGAGGGTCGCGCCGTGAAAATTCACCATGAGGTCATTTGCCGCCGCATCTTCGAGGATATCGATATAATATTCGATCATCGACTGTCCATCGCCTCCGAAGAAGTCGATCTTTACGCCCTTGATGCCCATTTCCCTGAGTAACGCAAACTCCTTGAGTCTGTTCTCCCGCGTAAGCAGCTTATGTTTTGGCGTATAGGGTGTCTCGTTCCAATCTCCTGCCGAGTTGTACCACAGTATCAAGCCGATCCCTTTGGTCTGCGCATAGGCTGAAAGTTGTTTTATCTTTTCATATCCGATCTTTCTATCCCAGTCCGCATCGACCAGGCAATACTCCCATTGCATGTCCGCTGCATAGTCGACGAAACGTTTCTGAACGTCGTACACCGTCGAGTCATCTTTCAACAATGCCCAGCTCCAGGACGAATGACCGGGCTTGGCAAAATCCGTCCCAACGGAAGGCTCAGCCAATGCAACACCGAGATCAGATTCGATAATGGTCTGCAGGGACCCGACAGTGATAATTCTCCACGGGGTTTGCCAGGGCAGTGTAGACGTCGGCAATACTCCCTTTCCCGTGAAGGCTTCCAATGAATCGGGAAAGGCAAGCTGATACTCGCCCTCGGCTGAAGAAGCGCCAAGGCGAGCGCCACAATAGTTTCGTTGAAGGCCGGTCTCAGTGATCAGCAACCAGGTATTTCCGGTATGGAACAACGCAGGAAAAACCCATCCGGCCTGCGGCGAAGGTGTGCCTACGGGTATCTCCCTTTGGTAGAACTCCTCATAACAAGGGTTGACCTTCGACCAGCCTGTCTTTGCAACGGACATCGGCTGAAGAAAAGCTGTTGAACCCTCCGGAATTTTAAATGAAGTCACCTCCCGCGTGATCGTCTTTACAGAATCACTCTTCGAAGGAAATAAATATCGGAAGGCAACTCCGTCATTTGAAACCCTGAACTGAATATCGATTCTATGGCCGCTGTCATTCACAAATTGAAAACCTTTTCCCTTTGCGTTATAGGAACACTCCTTTCGCTTTCCATGCATCATCACGAAATTGTCGGTCACTGCCTCCGGAGATATACCCTGGAGCTTCAGGTTTTGCGACAGATCTGCGTCGGACATCACTACGCCCAGGCGCGACTTGCCGAGCACCAGCGTATCGTTTCTGAACACTTCGTAAAATACTTCGCCGTCCTTGTGAGACAACTGTGCACGCAGTCTTCCATCGGGACTAACCACTGAAAAATCATCGTTATTGCCACATCCGCCGAGCAACATGGCCAGCGCCAGGAAAAGGTTTAAATAGATCTTCATGTTTCTCGTTACTTCAATTCAAGTACAACTACAGAAAACGGAGGTAGCTTCACTGTCAGGATGCCACCGGACAATTTAGCGTCCTTGAACGTCTGAGGCTTGATTTGCTCCGGCGTTTCAAACGTGTTATGGTCCGACATCTTTGCCGAAGTCAATATTCTACCCGTCACATTCTTGTATTTTGAATCATACAGGACCACCTCGATCTCCTGAGCTTTATGAGCATCGATGTTCACGAGTGAAATGTGCGCAGCTCCATTGCTATCCTGCGACGCCGAAGCAGAAACAGCCGGCAGCTTGTCGTTGTTGAATACATAGTCCGATGACTTTATGGTCAATGGCAGAAGTTTCGCATCCTGGTGGACATTGTACATTTCCATTACGTGATATGTAGGGGTCAGGATCATCTTCTCCTTGTTTGTAAGGACAACAGCCTGCAAAACATTTATCGTCTGGGCCAGGTTGGCGACACGAACACGGTCCGCGTGGTTGTTGAAGATATTCAGTGTCATGCCGGCAATCATTGCGTCGCGCATGGTGTTTTGCTGATACAGGAATCCCGGATTGGTTCCAGGCTCGACGTCGTACCATCCACCCCACTCGTCGACAACAAGGGCTACACGTTTCGCCGGATCGTATTTATCCATGATGTTGGAATGTCTTGTCACAAGCTCTTCCATCTTCCATGCCGATTTCAGGGTTTCGAAATATTGATCTTCATTGAAGCCCGTTGCAGGTCCTTTCTTACCCCAGTCGATAACCGCATAATGATGCAGCGCCACACCTTCGAGCATATGATGCGGGATGTCACGCATGAGTACCTCCGTCCAATTATAATCCGAGCTGCTCGCTCCGGAAGCTACCCTGAACATTTTTCCTGACCAGTCTGACATAAATGTCGCGTACTGTCTGTACACATTCGCGTAGTGTTCCGCACGCATGTTTCCGCCACATCCCCAAACCTCGTTTCCAACGCCCCAGAACTTCACGTTCCATGGCTCCTTTCTCCCGTTCTCCTCACGCAGTTTGGACATCGGGCTTTGACCACCGAAGTTCACATATTGGACCCAATCTGCCAATTCCTGAACGGTACCACTACCGACGTTGCCGGCCAGATATGGCTCTGCCTGGATCAACTCACACATATTGAGAAAGTCATGCGTACCGAAACTGTTATCTTCCGTAACGCCGCCCCACCACTGGTTGACAATCGTGGGCCTGTCTTTCTTCGGGCCAATTCCGTCTTTCCAATGGTATGTATCGGCAAAACAACCGCCCGGCCACCTGAGGTTCGGGACTTTCAATTTCTTCAATGCTTCGATGATATCCTTCCGAACACCATTGACATGGGGAACTGTAGTGTTATTCTCGCCTACGTAAAAGCCATCGTAAATACAACGTCCCAGGTGTTCGGCGAAGTGACCATAGATGTGTTTACTGATAACGGGTCCCGGATCGGAAGTTCTTATGGCAACCCGGTTTTGCGGGAAGACCTCTCCGAGGCTGAGCAATACGGTGAAGAGCGTCAAAATCAGGCTCCCTTTTGTCTTGAGTATCATAACGTTCCTATAAAGTTTTGTGAGAGTTTGGCATTTGTGCACTTTCGTTCGTGCAATCGTTAAAACATACGAATTTACACCCTATTTAAACAAAAATGTAATATTTACACTTATTTTTTATCGACCCGGTTCGGCAAAAAAAAACCGCAACATCCGC
>CBHTUB010000198.1:0-10348 GCA_966095595.1 uncultured Chryseosolibacter sp.
GCTCAGACCTCACTCAACTGATCTCCGATATGATGGACACCATGCATGCTGCCAACGGCATTGGACTCGCGGCTCCCCAGATCGGTAAAAGCATTCGTTTATTTGTCGTAGATGGCACCGGACTGGAAGAAGAACCAGACATGGAAAACTTCAAAAAGGCATTCATCAACCCTACCATACTTGAAGAAACCGGCACGCCCTGGGACTTCGAAGAGGGATGCCTGAGTATACCGAATATCCGCGAAAAAGTGAGCCGTAAGGAAAAGCTGAGGATCCGTTACTATAATGAGAAGTGGGAGCTGAAGGAAGAGGACTATGACGGCATGAAAGCGCGCATCATTCAACACGAATACGATCATATCGAAGGCAAGCTGTTTCTGGATTACCTTACGCCGCTGAAAAAGCGACTGCTTAAAGGTAAGCTGGCGGACATCTCAAAGGGTAAAGTGGATACAGAATACCGTATTGTTGCCGCAGGGAAGTAGAGTTGGCAATAATTCCTTTAAAAGTTTCACGGCCTATTGACCGGCAACTTTAATAAACGCTTTACCATTCTGGTTTTCGATAATTTTACAGGCATTTGTGCTCGCAAAAGAGTGAGTTGTTGCATGAAATACAGATAACACTAAATCTTGCAGCGTTTGATCGCTTTCTAATTCTTCAATGACCAATCCGATCTTTTGGGCCTTCTCACGCGAAATATGTCGTCCATGGCTTTTAAAGTTATCGTGATCGGAAAGGTATTTAGCAATCCTATCAATTATCGGTTTCTTCGCTGCCGTATCTATCTTGCTAAACATGAATCGGTCAAGCCATTCTCTAACGAGATTTTCGGACATTGTTATATAGTTCTCGCATTGGGTAATCAACGAGGGTCCGTATTGCTGTAGTAAGATTGCCCAAGCCTGTTTATTGGGATCGTTGATTTCGGTGATCGCCTTATTGAACTGGTCAATAATTGCCTTGGCAGGGCTACTTGATGGTCCGGTTGGCGAGTTAATTATCAATTGCGGGTCCACCGGTCCAAGATTCGAGTGTTTGCCCATAAGAATTGAAGAACCACTGCATGCAATCATAGTTGCTGCGGACATTGCGATTTGTGGCACAATCACTCGCACTTCAGGAAATTGTGCATGTAGATATTCGACAATCCCCTCGGCAGCTTCTGGCGATCCTCCTGGGCTATGTAAGATCAAATCGACCGGGCTTTTCGGAAGACCATAGGACACCTCCATCATCCCTTGAACATCTTCCTCGGTCACGGATAGGAGCTCTGGCGGGACATTTGCCTTTTGCGTGAATGCGGTCATATAAACGAATGGTATTCCTGCCGGTGTAGGCACTCAGTTTATGACTGTAAGACCTGCGAACTAAATCAAAGGCATTGGGATTATTTTGCGCTAATAATACTCTTATCTCCGTGAGGATTTCGCTCCAGGTTGGCATTTGAGAGAGGATTTTAGTTTTGGGTTTATTGACTACGTGAGTGAGGCTTACTAGCTCCTTTCCGCTTCCTTTATCCCTAAGAATAGATCGTGTTGATTTTTATTGACGGTGGTGTTGTCAGTGGTTTTAAAAGTGCTGCCTGTGGTAATTTCCCACTTCTGGGATTGTTGCTGCCTCAGAATTCTATAAACTGCTGGAGAATTTTCTTTAATTGAATTGATAAGGTCAATATTCCGTTTCATAGCCCCGGTACATTTTCTAACAATGTTAGCCTTTTTTTTGGACATATATTGACACAATAACCAGTAACGGCATGAAAAAAGGCGTGCCCTGAAGCACAAATTCAGATTGATTATCCCAAATAAAACCTCGATATCTGTAGACTGATTCCATAAATCGCTGGAGGCGACTCAGGCGTTAATATTGATTTAAGATATTGTCATCACCATGAATATTGAATCCCGCCTCCCCGACGTAGGCACCTCCATTTTTGCCGTGATGACCAAAATGGCCGTAGAGCATGACGCCATTAATCTGTCACAGGGTTTCCCGGATTTTCCGATCGACGAGAAGCTGATCAACCTCGTGCATCGTTACATGCTGGAGGGTCATAACCAATATGCTCCCATGCCCGGCTTGCCGTCGCTCCGGCAGATTCTTTCGGACATGCTGCAGAAAACGTATCATCAACCGGTGGATGCCGAAACACAAATCACCGTCACCTCGGGCGCAACAGAAGGGCTATATGCATCCATTGCGGCGTTTGTCCGGCCGGGTGATGAAGTCATTATTTTCGATCCGGCCTATGACTCATACGAACCTTCCATCCGGCTGAATGGCGGTGTGGCTGTGCGGGTAAGCCTGCAGTTTCCTGACTTTCATATCGACTGGGATCTTGTAAAAAGCAAGATCACGAACCGCACCAGGATGGTGATCATCAACAATCCGCAGAATCCGACAGGGACTACCCTGAAGGAAACTGATTTGATGCAGCTCGAACAGATCATCCTCGAATACGGATTGATCCTCCTCAGCGACGAAGTGTACGATCGCCTCGTTTTTGATAACAAGTCCCATTTGAGTGTCCTGACCCGGCCGGCACTTTTTTCGCATAGCCTGGCCGTGTTTTCATTCGGAAAGACCTTTCACGCCACAGGATGGAAATGCGGGTACGTTGCCGGCTCACCGGAGCTTACCCGTGAGCTACGGAAAACGCATCAATTCATTGTATTCAGCGTGAACACCCCGTTGCAATGGGCTCTTGCAGATTATTTGCGGGATCCGACGCATTATCAATACCTCGGAAAATTCTATCAGCAAAAACGTGATTTTTTCCTGCAGCACCTGAAAGGGTCCTCATTCGAGCCACTACCTTGCTCAGGGTCATATTTTCAGCTGATGTCATATCGAAACATTTCCGGGAAGCCCGACGTGGAGATGGCTGCGGAGCTGACCCGGAAATTCAAGGTCGCGTCGATCCCCCTGTCAGTCTTCTACCGGGATCAAACCGACAATCGATTGCTGCGGTTCTGTTTTGCCAAAAAAGAAGAAACCCTCGAAAAGGCTGCGGCGATCCTGCGAAAGGTTTGATATAAGTACCTGAAAATCAGTGCTGCTTTCCTAAAAGTTTTTTAGACTTTGTCGAGCCCATTGCGTTTCTTTGCGGTCCGACAATTATCGGTTCCGAACCACTCATTTCGGGGGCCGACATCCAAATCGGAAAACCACTACAGAAGTATGCAGGACTTAAAGATTACGCTTGTCCAATCGGATCTCCATTGGGAGGACGTTGAGGCCAACCTGGCCATGTTTGAAGAAAAGATCTGGCAGATCGGCAGTACTACCGATGTCATTGTGCTTCCCGAAATGTTCACCACCGGTTTTACCATGTCTGCGAACAAACTGGCTGAACACATGAATATGCGCACCTTCAAGTGGATGAAGCAGATGGCCGACCAGACAGGCGCACTCATCCTGGGCAGCTATATTGTTACCGTTCATGAACGTTATTACAACCGCCTGCTCTGGATGGAGCCCGGAGGCAATTTCAAAACCTACGACAAGCGACACTTGTTCCGGATGGCGCAGGAGCATAAGACCTACTCGGCTGGTGAAAGTCTGCTGATCGGTACCTGGAAAGGCTGGAGGATCTGTCCCCTGATCTGTTATGACCTCCGGTTCCCCGTATGGAGCCGCAATAAATGGGACTTCAACGCCAAAAAGATGAATTACGACGTGATGGTTTATGTCGCCAACTGGCCAACAGCCAGAATCGACGCGTGGGATACCTTGCTAAAGGCACGGGCCATAGAAAACCTCAGCTACGTTGTGGGTGTGAACAGGATCGGTATTGACGGAACAGGCATCGAATACAACGGTCACTCCGCGATCATCAGCCCCAAGGGCGACGCTATCTGGACGAATGAAGGAGCCGAAACAAACCGCACGCTTGAGCTGAATGCAAACTCCCTTCATGCATTCCGTGACAGATTCCCGGCCTACATGGACGGCGACGATTTCACCATTGAATTTGAACAATACGAAGAGAAAGACTACCTCACCGGACACAGTTAATACAATCCAACATCTTAAACCCCCTATGGCAAACCGCAAGATCTCCCGTGCACTCATCTCGGTATTTTATAAAGACAACCTTGAACCGATCATTCACAAGCTTGCGGCCTCCGGGGTCGAGTTTGTATCGACCGGAGGAACGCAGGACTTTATTCAGAAGCTGGGCTACAAAGTGACGCCGGTAGAAGATCTGACCGGCTATCCCTCGATCTTCGGTGGCCGCGTCAAGACACTTCACCCTACGATCTTCGGTGGCATTCTCTATAGAAGAGAGGATTCAGGCGATCAGAAACAAGCCGGTGAGTACAAAATAGCACCTATCGATCTGGTGATCGTCGACCTTTATCCCTTCGAGGAAACCGTTGCCAAAGGCGGCAGCGAAGAAGACATCATCGAAAAGATCGACATCGGCGGTATTTCGCTGATCCGCGGCGCAGCAAAAAATTTCAATGACGTTCTGATCGTTTCTTCGAGAAGTCAGTACGGAGCACTCCTCGAGCTTCTGAATAGCAAGAGCTGTTCTTCCGATTTATCAGACAGAAAGCGCTTCGCCGCCCTGGCCTTCGATGTAACATCTCACTACGATACTGCAATTTTTAACTACTTCAACCAGGAGTTTCAGATCCCGGTATTCAAGAAGAGCCTCCAGCAGGGAAGGACATTGCGTTACGGTGAGAATCCGCATCAGAAGGGAAGCTACTATGGCGATCTCGACGCACTCTTCGAACAACTGAACGGCAAAGAGCTTTCCTATAACAACCTTGTCGACGTAGATGCCGCTGTGAACCTGCTGAAGGAATTCGACGGTGAAACAGCTTTTGTCATCATCAAGCACACCAATGCGTGCGGCGTCGCGACGGCCGGCAGCGTAAAGGAGGCTTACCTCAAGGCCTTCCAGGCAGACACCATTTCGGCTTTCGGTGGTGTTCTCGCCACCAATAAACCCATCGATCTCGCTGCCGCCGAAGAGATCAACAAACTGTTTTTCGAGATTCTGATCGCTCCCGGCTACGATGAAAAGGCGCTGGAGCTCCTCAGGATAAAGAAGAATCGCATGTTGCTACTCCAGAAAGGCCAGCTGAAGGAGACGACCCAATTCAAGAGTATTTTGAATGGTGTGATCGGACAGGACCTTGACCTCAAGACAGATAGCCGGGCCGACCTGAAGGTTGTCACCAAAAAGTCACCAACCGAAGCACAGGTAAAAGCGCTTCTGTTCGCGAGCAAAATATGCAAGCACACCAAATCGAATACGATCATCCTGGCAGTGGACGGACAGCTCCTGGCGAGTGGCGTTGGCCAAACCTCGCGTGTAGACGCTTTAAAACAGGCTATCGAAAAGGCCGGAGCGTTCGGCTTCAAGCTGGATGGAAGCGTGATGGCATCTGACGCTTTCTTCCCTTTCCCCGATTGTGTGGAGATTGCTCACCAGCATGGCATCGAAGCGGTGCTCCAGCCGGGCGGCTCTGTCAAGGACCAGGACTCGATTAACTTCTGTGATAACCATGCCATGGCTATGGTCTTCACCGGCACACGCCACTTCAAACACTAACCCTGGTAAATTTCAAAAGTCAACCCGTGTACGACTTTCGGTAGCATGAAGCGGTGACTGACATAAGGAAGACTCGTGTGGCAGGTAAGCGATGGCAATAATTTCATGCCGTAGTCTTGTAAGTTTTTACGTTATTTAGACTACTGATTGAATACATTATTTACGTAATTTCGTGCCATCAAAAATTAACTCACTTTTAGCCTCCGTAATCAATGGGATTTTTTGACTTCTTCACCAGCGATATTGCTATGGATCTTGGTACGGCAAATACGCTGATCATCTACCGTGATAAAATTGTCGTCGACGAACCATCCATCATAGCTCTTGACAAAGTAAACAACAAAGTGCTGGCTATTGGCCGCGAGGCGATGCAGATGCACGAGAAGACTCATGAGCACATCAAGACGATCCGCCCATTGAAGGAAGGTGTGATTGCGGACTTCCAGGCGGCCGAGATGATGATCAGAGGTCTTATCAAGCTGATCGATTCCGGCAAGCGCATGTTCCCGCCTTCATACCGCATGGTGATCTGTATCCCATCCGGCATTACTGAAGTAGAGAAGCGTGCCGTTCGCGATTCAGCCGAGCACGCAGGGGCAAAAGAAGTGTACATGGTTTACGAGCCTATCGCTGCGGCCATCGGAACAGGCATCGACATCGAAATGCCAGTGGGTAACATGATCGTCGATATCGGCGGTGGTACTACGGACATCGCGGTGATCGCGCTCTCAGGTATCGTTTGTGATCAATCTATCCGTGTTGCCGGTGATACATTCAACCGGGACATCCTTGACTATATGAGACGTCAGCACAACCTCCTCATCGGGGAGCGCTCTGCTGAAAAAGTTAAAATCGAGGTCGGCTCAGCGCTGACGGAGCTCGACGACGGCCCGGACGATTACGAGATCCGCGGAAGAGACCTGATGACCGGTATTCCGAAGACCATCAAGATCTCCTACTCGGAAGTTGCTTTTGCACTCGACAAATCCGTATCCAAGCTCGAAGAAGCAGTTCTCAAGGCACTCGAGACCTCTCCGCCAGAATTGTCGGCCGATATTTATGAACGCGGTATCTACCTGACCGGTGGTGGCGCGTTGCTGCGCGGGCTCGACAAGCGCCTTGCCCTGAAGACCAAACTCCCGATACACGTTGCCGAAGATCCGCTGAGAGCTGTTGTTCGCGGAACAGGTGCAGTTTTGAAAAACCTCGACAAGTATCGCGCAGTATTGATGACCTAGTGATTCATGGAACGGCTCTTTCTATTTTTTTACCAGTACCGGGCCTTCTTCACGTTTCTAGTTCTGGAAGTTATCTGTGCCTGGCTGATCATCGCAAATAATCAGTACCAGGGAGCACAATTCTTCAATTCATCAAATTCAGCGATCGCGGGCCTGAACAATTTTTCACAGGGCGTGCGCGAGTACTTCCTGCTCAGGAATATCAACACGACACTTGCCCAGGAAAACGCCGAGCTGCGCACAAAGCTCGAGCAATACAACCAGAAGCGTTTTCAGGGAAGCCCGGTTAAAACAGATTCTGCGAAGGCAGATTCAGCCTCGATAAAACAGTACGATTTCGTCAGCGCCAAAGTCGTGGCCAACACGGTTCACCGCTTCACCAACTACATTACGATCAATAAAGGTTCGGAAGATGGGATCAAGCCCGGCATGGCTGTGATCAGCTCCCTGGGGGCCGTTGGAAAAGTCAAAGCCGTTTCCAGCCACTATAGCGTGGTGACTTCCATTCTGCATATCGACGTTCAGGTTTCAGTGCTATTGCAACGGACCGGCTATTTTGGCACTGTTCAATGGGATGGCAAAAACCCGGACCTTGTCAAATTGAAATATGTACCAACACACGTTGACCCCGTCAAAGGCGACACTGTTGTCACTTCCGGCTACAACGCAATCTACCCGGAGGGTATCATGGTGGGCGTGATCGAGGAGGTTCAGAAAAATGAAACACTGTTTTACGATCTGACCGTTAGGCTTTCCCAGGACTTTAGAAAACTTTCATACGTGGAAGTTGTCAGAAATCACTTAAAGAACGAACTGGATTCATTACAGGCACCTTTTGTAGAAAGCACGAAATGAACAGGAACATTATCATCCAAGCTTTTTCTTTCCTGATCTACCTGCTCTACCAGGTTTTGATCCTGAAGAACATCGTGCTGTTCAACACGGCGTTCTGCTTTCTGTATGTCGCCTACCTATTTTTCCTGCCGGTAGAATCGAATTCCCTCTGGCTGATGGTAGTCGGGTTTTTGATGGGGTTCTGTATCGATATTTTTTACGACAGCCCGGGGTTGCATGCCTTTGCCTGCGTATTTGTAATGTACGTGCGCAACTACTACCTGTCGGCTATTACACCGCAGGGAGGGTACGACAGCAGCGCCACGCCATCCATTGCTACGAACGGAATGCAATGGTTTTTAATTTATACGATTCCTCTGGTGTTCCTGCACCATTCCGTGCTCTTTTATGTTGAAGCTGGAGGATTCGATATGTTCTGGTTCACCCTCTGGAAAATAATCACAAGTACGATTTTCACCGCTCTGGTTACCGTAATAGTGCAGTATCTATTTCCCAGTGGAAGATACCGGTGAAATTAGTATCTTATTCACACGCATTACTTAACATTTTTTAAACTCCGCACGCTCGGTTTCATGTATGAACGAAGGCAGAAAAGAAATAATACAGGCCGCTTTTATCCTGGTTGCTCTGATCTTCCTGGTGAAGTTGTTTTTTATCCAGGTGGTGGACAGGAAGTACAAGGATCTCGCCGACAGCAACGCGATCCTCAAACAGATCGATTATCCTGTACGGGGACTGATCTACGACCGTAACGGCAAGATCCTCGTTTACAACACACCGGAGTTCGACCTGCTCATCATCAAAAAAGAAGTAAAGAGCCTCGATTCCGCCAGGTTCTGCGAAGTCTTCTCCATGACGATGGATGACCTTCGCCAGCGCTTCAGGGATCTCGAATCAAGAAAAGTAAAACGCGAGGTATCGAATGTCAAACCTGCAGTTTTTATCCCCCAGCTTTCCAATCTCGATTTTGCAAAAATCCAGGATAACATCGACGAATTTCCCGGTTTTTATATTCAGCCCAGAAGCACCCGTGCCTATACCACGAAGGCTGCAGCCAATGCACTCGGTTACGTCAGCGAGATCTCGAAGACACGACTGGAGCGCGACGCAGAAAATATCTACCGCCAGGGCGACTACATCGGCCAGAGCGGAATCGAAGCCTACTATGAAAAATATTTGCGCGGTCAGCGCGGAGTAAAATTCAAGCTGCGCGACGTGGACGGACTCGACAAAGGTTCATTCAAGGATGGCGAATGGGATACCTTATCCGTACCCGGACAAAACCTGATCTGCACCATCGACAAGGATCTGCAGGAATATGGCGAGTACCTCTTTAACGGAAAAGCAGGAAGTATCATTGCGATAGAACCCGAAACCGGGGAAATACTCGCAATGGTATCAGGGCCGTCATACGATCCAATGCTATTAACCGGAAGAAACTATAGCTCCAACTATAAACTGATCAGCAACGACACGAACAAACCATTGTTCAACAGGCCGCTGATGGCGCAATATCGTCCGGGATCAATTTTTAAAATTGCACAGGCGATGGTAGCGCTACAGGAAGGTGTTATTACGCCTGAGACGCGGGTACGCTGTGACCGCTCGATTATCAATTGTCACGGACCGCACACCAATGAGGATTTGCGGGGTGCCATCACCAACTCGTGCAACCCCTATTTTCACAACGTGCTCAGGCGAATGCTGAACAAGGGAAAATCCAATAACCCGTTTGATGACACCCGAATCGGTCTGGAAGAATGGAACAAGCACATCCGCAGCTTCGGGTTCGGAGCCCCGCTCGGAATTGACCTTCCGAATGAAAAAGGTGGTCTCGTGCCGAGTCCCGCCTTTTACGATAAGGCATATCGCGGGCGACCATGGAAATTCTCCAACATTTATTCAATCGCTATCGGGGAAGGTGAGAACCTGGTTGTGCCGTTGCAAATGGCAAACTTCGCCGCAACGGTCGCAAATCGTGGCTACTATATTACACCACACCTTGTCAAGGCGATCGGCAACACCGGTAAGCCACTTCCTGAATACCTCGAGAAGCACTATACAACCATCGACTCATCCAATTTCCGCATTGCGGTAGATGCGATGGAGCGCGTGGTGGAAGCCGGCACTGGTCAGTATCGCGCGAAACTCAGAGACATGGTCGTTTGCGGCAAGACCGGTACCGTGCAGAATGAGCCGCGGCCTGATCACTCTGTCTTTATCGCGATTGCACCAAAGGAGAATCCGAAGATAGCGGTATCGGTATATGTGGAGTATCAGGGACAAGGTGCACGGGCAGCAGCCTCGATCGCCAGTTTGATGATCGAAAAATATCTGTACGGAAAAACGCAGCGTCCACAGGTAGAAGAATATGTTTTAAGGGGAAAATTCCTGGATTGATATGATGAGGCGAGAGGACAACATAAAAACACAAAGCATCGACTGGGTAACCATCGGGCTTTACATTGCCCTTGTGATGATGGGGTGGCTGAATATCTATGCCGTTACCTATGAAGAAGGTCAAACGATCATCGATCCGGACCTGAACTCGTTCCGGCAAATGGTGTTCATCATCCTTGGCATTGGCCTGATCAGTGCTATCCTGATCATTGAAAGACAGTTCTATGAGACATTCGCCTACTTCATATATGGTGCAATGTTGTTCGTGCTCCTGCTTGTACCC
>CBHTUB010000199.1:0-10284 GCA_966095595.1 uncultured Chryseosolibacter sp.
AGGATCATTAAAATAGATGTCGACAAAAATCAGGCTATTGCGGCTGCATACCAGATCCAGGGCGTACCAACACTGGCCCTGTTCAGGGATGGTGTATTAAAATGGCGCCAGTCTGGCGTGATGCAGGCTGCAGCGCTCGAGAAAGTGATCGAGCAATACGCTGCCGAACCCTTTGTTCGTTATTGATATAAGTATCGTTTCAGCAGATTCTCAAGCTCCCTGTAAAACAACTGCTCGTTCGATTCGGTGAGTGAGGCGCTGTCTGATTCATGGATCTGCGTGATGATCGGTTCGTAGTGCTGAACGTTCACAGGCGAGATCAGCAATTCCTTCAGATCGCGCTTGATTAACTCAATTTTAACATTTGACAGCTCATGGATACGAAATTGTTTCGAAACATATTCGCGAAGCAGCCGTTCATCAAGAAAATCTTTAATGAGATCATTTCTAACTTTTCGTACTACATCAAGAACGTTTTCATTTGACCAGCGTGTGCTGACTGTGTTTGTTTCCATAACCGCTATTTTCCGGACATCAAGTGACAACCTGTGTCATTTGACAAACGGGTTAAATTTTCAGACCAACGAAGGCGGCCGGGCCGGAATTAAGGCACCTGTATCGATTACGGCAGTAAAAAAGTGTTAAATGATTCTCAATAGGAGTGAAATCAGTTAATTAGCGTTCGCAATGGAAAAATTCTGGCAGAAACTATATCGCTCACATCAGGAATGCTCAAGCTGCCCTTCTCCCGCAGAAGTAGGGATGTTTTTCACAGACCTGCTAGGACTGCTGTTCCCGGACTATGGCCAGCTGTCCTTTGCTTCTGAGATCGATTTTACAAAGCATATTCAAAAGCTAAGGGCCGAGCTTCAGCGCATACTTCAATATCAGGAACACTTACGCAAAGATGGGGAGATGGCCGTGTCTGAGCAGTTCTTCGAACGGATACCGGGGGTTTATGACAAGATACAGGAAGATGTGCTAGCCATGTTTGAAGGAGATCCTGCCGCGAAATCTAAAAGCGAAGTGATCAGGACATATCCGGGCTTTTATGCCATAGCAGCCTATCGTGTGGCGCATGAGCTTCATAAGCTCGGCATCACGGGAATTCCGCGGATCATAACGGAACTCGCTCACAGTAAAACAGGGATCGATATACATCCTGCCGCGTCTATCGGACGACACTTTTGCATTGATCATGGAACCGGGATTGTCATCGGCGAGACAACAGTCATCGGTAACAATGTAAAGATCTATCAGGGTGTAACACTTGGCGCTTTAAGCGTGAGCAAATCCGACGCTGAAAAAAAACGCCATCCCTCACTTGAAGACAACGTTATCGTCTACGCCGGAGCAACCATACTTGGAGGTGATACGGTCATCGGTCACGACAGCGTGATCGGTGGTAATGTTTGGCTGACAAGGAGCGTGCCCCCGTATTCGAAGATCTATTATCAATCGAAGATGTACCATGGCGACAGGGAAGAAACCGATGTGGTCATCTTCCGCGGCGACAAAGACTAAAAATTAAAAATTATCATTATCGTATAACGGCGCAACGAATCACGAACAACGTCGACGACACATTATGACACTCATTGAACTTATAGGCAACACGCCGCTCGTCACTCTTCAGAATATTCCCGTAAAAAAAGGCGTTAAGATCCTCGGCAAGCTGGAGGGGAATAACCCGGGTGGCAGTGTAAAGGACCGCGCGGCGTATGGCATGATCAAGGGAGCGCTCGATCGTGGGGACATCAGGAAAGGCGATCGGCTTGTAGAAGCTACCAGTGGAAACACAGGGATTGCGCTGGCGATGATCGCGAGGGTAATGGGATTGAATATAACATTGATCATGCCGGACAACTCTACCCGCGAACGCGTGCTGGCCATGGAAGCCTATGGAGCCAAAGTGATCCTTACGCCTTCGGCGAGGACGATCGAATATTCGCGCGAGCTGGCGGAGGAGATGGCAGCGAAGGAAGGGTATTTCATTCTTAACCAGTTCGCCAATCAGGACAACTTCATGATGCACTATCGGACCACCGGCCCGGAGATCTACCGCGATACGAATGGCGAAGTCACTCACTTTGTTTCGGCGATGGGTACAACAGGTACGATAATGGGCGTGTCGCGCTTTCTGAAGGAAAAAAATCCGGCGATACAGATCATCGGAACCCAGCCGACGGAGGGATCATGCATTCCAGGTATCCGCAGGTGGTCTCCCGAATTCCTGCCGAAAATATACGATGCAAAACGTGTCGACCGCATTCTGGATGTTAGGGAGGCAGACGCCCGCGAGTTTACGAAACGGCTGGCGAAGGAAGAAGGGGTGCTGGCGGGCATGAGCAGCGGCGGAGCTTTAAGCGCAGCAATGCGGATCGCTGAAGAAATAGATCGCGGTACGATCGTCTTTATCGTGTGCGATCGCGGAGACCGTTATCTGAGCTCTGACCTTTTTGCCTGAGACCGCGGAAAATAATACACAGTCTCCAGGGGCATTTAGCGTTTGAGCCAACTTCCATATTAGCTGACTTCTATATTATAAGTCCCATATTCCTTCAGAATAACTGATTATAAGCCCGTTGGCTGCCAGGCAGTCTGGCTTCAATTTTTTAACGGGTATGCTCAAATGCCAGAATGAAAGCAATTTTTGAGCGGATCAATCAATATTTACTTTTTACTGTTCTCGCGATCGTCATCCTGTATTTTGGAAAGATCATTCTGATACCGGTCATCTTCGCGGCGTTGTTTGCCATGCTGTTTGCGCCATTGTGCCGGAAACTCGATCGGAGGGGATGGAAGCGATCACTGTCGACATTGCTTTGCACGCTGATCGTTTTGTTTGCTACCCTGGGCATGCTCGCAATCGTGGGAGGGCAGATAGCTGCATTCCAGAACGACATCCCGAAGATCAAACAACGGGCAAACCAGGCCATTGGGACGACGCAGGAGTTCATTCAGCAGAAACTCAATATTCCGCCGGCTAAACAAAAGGAAATTGCCAAAGAACAAGCTAAATCGTCACCGGGGAGCGGTCCGGGCATCGTTCAGAGGATCCTTGGAGCGATCAGCTCGACGATCGGAAGCTTTGTGCTGGTGCTGGTCTACACTTTTCTGATGCTATATAACAAGGAACAATTCCATAACTTCTTTATGAAGCTTTACCGCGGTCAGGATGAGGAGAAGGTTCGGCGCGTGGTGGATAAGATCGCCACTGTCTCACAAAAATACCTCACCGGACGTGCAATGTCGGTTCTTGTCATTGCGACGATGTATGCGGTAGGCCTATCGTTGGTCGGCATCAAAAACGCCATTCTTCTCGCCTGCGTTGCAGCAATGATGACGTTGATACCCTACCTGGGAACTGTGCTGGGAGGGCTGTTTCCCGTGTTTATGGCACTTGCGACGGAGGATACCGTACAACCTGCACTGTACGCTGCCGGCGTGTTGTTCGTTATTCAGACGCTGGATAACTACTTCATAGAACCGAATATCGTTGGGGGAGAGGTGAATCTCAATGCGCTGACGTCAATTTTTTCGATCATAGCAGGAGGATTGATCTGGGGTATCGCGGGTATGGTGCTCTTCCTGCCCTTGACCGCCATTATAAAGATCGTATGTGATAATGTGGAGCCTCTCAAACCATTCGGATATATTCTCGGCGAGCCGGGAGGTCAGAAGCCTTCAAGGATCAAGGCGTGGGTACAGGAGAAACTGGGTATACAAAATAAAAAGAAGAAGCCCGATCAGGATTGATTGTCCGCGAATCGTGTCCTGAACATCTCGCAGAGCGCCGTGTAGTCGGCCGGCTTGATGATGAATTCTGAAGCGCCGAGCGCCTTTGTCTCATCCATATCCTTGTGAAAGTTTGAAGTGGAATATACGATAACCGGGATAGCTCGAAGCCGTGGATGACTCTTAAGCTGGCTCAGGCATTTTTTACCGTCCATACCCGGCATGTTCAGGTCGAGGAAAATGAAGTCTGGCAGCTCTTTCATGGAGGCAAGTATCGAGATAGCCTCCGGTCCTGATGACGCGCTGGAGCACAGGACATCCGGCGCAGTTCGGGCTAGCGCTTCCGAGAAAAGCCACCGGTCGTCCTCGTCATCGTCAATTAAAAAAATATGTTTTCGGGTGCTCATGACCTGACAGCCGGTTTAGAATCTAATATTGACTGAATATTTTCTAAAATGCAACATATCATCGAAGGTTGGTGTCAATCGTTTGATTTTGCGTTGCGAGTTTAAACATATCAACACGTGTCGACATAGAATATGAAATGAATTGGCACATGTTCCGAATTTCGAGGGTGGTCACGGTGAAATCAAACATAAACGGTACATCGTTCGAAAAAAACGCTACAGCTGCTTTATTGGCAGTCGAGCAGTTGGCAAATTGTTAATGGCCTATTGTTCCGTTTGTCGATCTTTCATAGGTGAATCTTCTCTCTTCGCATTATGGGTAATTAATATGCCACGTCACTACATGCGTGGGTAACAGCTGCTTAATTGCTCCGTGCGGAATTTGTGTTTGAGGAATAAAAAACAATTTCTTACCTGTCAGTGTAGCCGGGAAATTCTCAGCAGATTTTCATTGGATCATACTACATCTTTGTAAAGCGAACCCGAGAAGATTTGATGAAGATATGAGATAACTACTAACGTAAACCCCGCTAGTCTTTAGTCAGCTTGATCCTCGATTTTACTTAAACCCCACCTGCAAGTGCATGCTCTTCCCGGAGAGCACCACTTGCAAAAGCAGGATAGCATGAAGAAAATATTGCTCTTGAACCTAACCTTATTCGCGCTGGCCAGCATTGCCGCGGCACAGCAGAAATTCAGAACCACCAGCCCTTCCGTGATAGCGTATCTCGAGTATCTCCCGGAAGGTTACAATTTGAATTCGGAGAAATATCCGATCGTTATATTTCTTCATGGCAATGGCGAAAAAGGACCGAACTCGACCGACACGACCGTGCTTAAACAGTACATCAGCCTGGTCGCCAAACATGGTCCTCCTAAACACGTGAACAATGGAACTGAGTTTCCGTTTGTTCTTATCTCGCCACAATTGAAGAGCAGTTATAGCACGTGGACGTCGGCGTATATCATGGAAGTGATCAACCATTGCAAGACGTACCTGAGAGTTGATGAGCGAAGGATTTATATTACCGGACTAAGCCTCGGAGGCGGTGGCACATGGGTGGCTGCGCAGGATCAACCTGCACTTTTTGCAGCCATAGCTCCGGTTTGCGGTGGTTATAACACACCGTCAAAAGCCTGCAATATCGCCGGTGAGAACCTTCCCGTGTGGGCTTTCCACGGCGACAAGGATGCGACCGTGCCATTATCACGAAGCACCACGATGGTCAATGCCATCAATGCATGTGTGCCTACCCCGTCACCACTTGCTAAGATGACGATCTATCCCGGTGTCGGACACAACGCGTGGGACTATGCGTACAAACCAGACAACTCCCTTCATAACCCTAACGTGTATCAGTGGCTGATGAGCTACACGAACACGTCCAACAAGGGCAATAAGATTCCGCTGGCGAATGCTGGCGCTGACAAGGTCATTTCGGGAAAAACTTCATATTCTCTCACCGGTAGCGGAACTGATTCTGACGGGACGATCACCTCCTACAGCTGGAGGCAGATCAGCGGCCCTTCAGCAACATTGACCAACACAACCTCGGCCACGGTATCGTTGTCAGCACTGACTCTCGGGACATACGTCTTCCAACTTAAGGTGACGGATAACAGTGGAAATACTGATTCGGATTATATCCGGCTCACCGTAAATCCCAACAAGCCACCTGTGGCAAATGCGGGTACCGATCGGGTCATCACTTTACCGGCGACATCCTGCTCGCTCGCGGGAACGGGAACGGATCCGGATGGTACGATCTCAAAATATTCATGGAGACAGGTGTCGGGTGCGGTTGCCGTCATGTCTGGTGCCACTACTGCAACGCTTAACCTATCTGCAATGACCGAAGGAACGAGTCGTTTCGAACTTACCGTTACTGACAATAATAATGCAACAGATAAAGATACTGTTCAGGTCACGGTACAACCTCCGGCAACTCCGGTTGTAAACGCAGGAACGGATAAGCTGATAAAATTGCCTACGACATCTGCTACTGTGACAGGCTCGGCGACGGATGCCGGCGGTACGATCAGTGCCTACAAGTGGACGAAGGTCTCAGGTGGAGGCTGCTCCATGACAAATACAACAAGCACCTCGCTTAAGTTGAGTGCTTTAACCTCCGGTACATATGTGTTCAGACTTGCGGCTACTGATAATAATGGCAACGTGGGCACTGATGATGTTACGGTGGTTGTGGATGCTCTTCCGGTGGTAAACGCCGGAGCAGACCGCACTATTACATTGCCATTGTCGGGAAGCGTTATTTTAAATGGCTCTGCTTCGGATGCAGATGGAACCATTGTAAAATATCTCTGGTCGAAGTACTCGGGTCCGAATATTTCCGGCTCTGGTTCGAATACAGCAAACTATACGATTACTGCCCTCTATGAAGGTACATATGTCTTCAAGCTTGCCGTGACGGACAACCTGGGCGCGGTAGGTGTCGATTATGTGACCGTCACAGTCAAGGCTGCCATTTCAGGAAGTAGTACGGGGCGTATATCAACTGAAGTTTACTCTGAAAGCGACCTCGCTTCAGAGCGAAGGAAACAAAACGCATCGCTTGCGTATGGCGAGTCTGACGACCTCCGGGGAGCACATCTTTCCCTCTTCGACTCCAATGGAAGACCATTGTATGCCGGCGAATGGAAAAATGACCTGAGGGGTCTGGTGCCAGATACCCGTGGATTGGTTATCTATAATATCAAATACGTCAACGGCGGGTCGAAGTCAGGGAAAGTGATTTTCAAAGATTAGGTTATTTTTGTTAAAGTTTACCATCGCTCTCAGGGGCGGTGGTTTTTTATTTTAAGGGGATTGAGATCGACGAACCTTCCGACAAGCTCCAGCTGTGCCGGGTTGATCTTCGTCTTTAATGTTTCATAGGAGAACCATGCGGCCTTGTCTTGTTCAGGGAATTCCTGCTGCCTTCCGGATTTCGGAGGCCATTCGATCCTGAAAGTGTTGCTCTTGATCGGATTCACTTCATTCCAATCACCCGCAAATGCCCATGCATGTACGGTCTTGCCTCCCTTTTGTTTAATGGATCCCAGGGAATAGTACGGCGCCTGTGTTGTCAGGCCGGTCTCTTCCGTAAACTCGCGGATGGCCGCCGACAATAATTCTTCACCCGGTTCCGGCAGTCCTTTCGGAATAGACCATACCCCGGTATCCTTGTTTTTAAAAAAGGGTCCACCAGGATGCGTGACAAAGAATTCATAATCGTTTTCCCTGATTCGAAACATTAACAGCCCTGCCGCCAGTGAGTGATCTTCTTTCATGCTCAAAGATAAAACAACCGGCCATTGATGTAAAGAATCATGCCCTCCTGTAATGTGTAATGGAAGGAGGGAAGAAGCGGGTGGGTCGTTGTGATTTATTGCACAATTTTTTAATCAGCCTTTACGTTCATGGATTTGTACAGTAACCATACCGTTGCATCGCCCGGAGCGAGTGTAGATAATCGTCGCTTCTTTCAACGTCAAATCCAGTCAGTCATAGACCGATGCGTAAACTCAACTTTTCGGGAATATTCTTCCGCAAAAAATATATTTTCTTCGCATTGCGATTAAGCAAAATAATTAACCGGCGTAGCGTATTCTGAGTGATTAGAAGTTGCCGTCGCTGAAAGTTTTGTGAAGTTGTAAAAAGCTCAATTAAAATTATTTCCCACCTACTCCGTAGAATATCCCGACGGGTATACTACGGACAAAAAAAGAGAAGGATGAAACAAAAGCTCGTTTATGTTCTGGTGTTGGTCACCACAATGTTTTTTAGTGCCCAGGCGCAACAGACTGCGAAGATGACGTCTTCCGGTATCGGATACCTTGAGTATCTTCCACAAGGCTATAACAGCAATTCCAACAAGTACCCTATTGTTATTTCATTGCATGGTATCAAGGAGAAAGGTAATACACTCGCTGATGTTGCCCGTGTTGCCAACGTCGGTTTGCCGAAATATGTGAAGTACGGAGCACAATACTCCTTCATTCTCATCTCTCCTCAGCTGAAAACAACAATGGGCAGATGGACCGGCGACTATGTTATGCAAGTCCTGAATTATGTAAAAACATATCTTCGCGTAGATCCCAATAGAATCTATTTGACCGGTTTGAGCCTGGGAGGCGGCGGCGTATGGAGTGTAGCGACAGCATATCCGAACGTATGGGCGTCGATTCTTCCGATCTGCAGCGGTTATAACGTCCTCTCCGGCGCATCTGCAATTGCAAACGCAGATCTTCCCGTATGGGGTTTCCATGGCGACGCAGACGCAGTGGTCGGGGAGAGTGTTACAATCAACATGATCAACGCCATCAATAGCTATAAGCCGAATCCGCTTGCTAAACTGACGATTTTCCCTGGCATGGGACACGTGATCTGGGACAAGGTATATAAAGAAACTTCGGCACTGTCATGGCTTTTGTCCTATACAAAAGGCACGACCTCTACTACTACACCAGGAAATACGGCGCCTGTTGCCAATGCCGGCGCAGATAAGTCGCTGACGCTTCCGACGAACAGTGCAACCATTTACGGCTCAGCTACCGACGGTGATGGGTCAGTGGTCAGCTATGCATGGACAAAGAAATCCGGTGGATCAGTGACATTGGGTGGAGCGTCCAGTAAAACGCTTTCAGCATCAAACATGGTGGCAGGTACCTATGTATTCTCTCTATCGGTTAAAGATGATAAAGGCGCTATCGACACCGATGATGTTACCGTAGTTGTAAAAAGCTCGACCACATCAAGCACTACAAACACAGCCCCGGTAGCAAACGCTGGTAGCGACAGGGTTGTCGTTCTTCCGACGACGTCTACTGCAATAACGGGTTCAGGAACCGATTCAAATGGATCTATCGCGTCGTATTCATGGGCAAAGGTATCCGGGGGTTCCGTAAGTATAAGCGGCAACACAACCAGCACGTTGAAGCTTTCAAATCTTGTTGCAGGAACGTATACCTTCCGCCTGACGGTGAAGGATAACAACGGAGCAACTGATACGGACGATGTAGTGGTAATCGTGAATAATCCTCCGGTCGTCAATGCAGGTGCAGATAAGTCGATAACGCTGCCGTATTCCTCTCTTTCTTTAAGCGCTACAGCTACTGATGCTGATGGAACGGTTGCAAGCTACCTTTGGTCAAAATATTCCGGACCTTCGCTGAAGATGGCGTCGACAACAAGCAGGACCGTAACATTATCGTCATTCGTCAGCGGTACCTATGTGATCAAGGTACAGGTAAAGGACAACCGCGGTACATCGAGCTATGATTACGTCAAGATCGAGGTTAAAGGAGTCACCGCATCTGTTCAGCATATTACGGAATCTGAAGCACGTCTGGCTGCGCTGGACTTGAGCGAGATGAGCTCGTTCACAATGGATCAAACTGCAGTCAACTAATCAGTCTTTAAGTTCATAGTTTATATAAAAGCCTGTCAGCGATGACAGGCTTTATTTTTTCTGCACGGCAATACTTCCTGCGAGGCGATCATCACTGCCTATAAGGTCAATCATCTTGATTACGCCTTTGTATTTTTTTCGATTGGTCAACTGGATCACCAGCTCCGCTCCCGGTACTATGCCGTCGCGTTCCGCCGACGGTATCTCGATCGGCAACCATACGATGTGGCTCTGCAGGAACAAGTTGTCCTGTTGACGTGTGGATAGGCAGCACAGGTTCACGCCGTAATTTAACGCTTTCGCGGTTATCGGGACCAAAGTTTCAGGACGGGGCCATCCGCTCCATAGAGCGGGTCTAATGCGGGTAACGGGACTTGGCCGATGTTGTGACGGGCTTCATTCAGCTGATCGGGGTTCCCTTTCATGATATCGTATTTTTGACCTTCAGGGTAAGCGCCAATGACATGGAAGTCATCGCCTGAAGATTTACACATGTGCGACACACCGGCCGGAATAAGGATAACGTCGCCTTGCATAACCCTGATCGTCGCGCCGTTTGGACCACCGAATTGTACATCTGCAAATCCCTTCAGAACGGCAAGAACTTCATGCGCGGTACTGTGAAAATGATGATAGTTATAGATGCCATCCACCCACGAGTCCGACCACTTGTGGGCTCCCAACAGTTCTTTTACGCTCTGGTCCTCGTGCTCCACGAGCGCCTGGTG
>CBHTUB010000200.1:0-10202 GCA_966095595.1 uncultured Chryseosolibacter sp.
AATCGGAATTTCAAAAAGCATGGGATGATGCCAAGCGCGAAGCGGGTGCTTCTTTTGGAAACGATGGTTTGTACTTAGAGAAATTTGTAGAGGAACCTCGCCACATTGAAATACAGGTAGTCGGTGATCAGTACGGAAAAGTATGTCACCTTTCCGAGCGTGATTGCTCTATCCAGAGAAGGCACCAAAAGCTCGTGGAAGAGACGCCATCCCCGATCATCTCGCAGGAGCTTCGCGAAAAAATGGGCGAGGCTGCGATCAAGGGAGCAAAAGCCATCAACTACGAAGGTGCAGGCACCATAGAATTCCTTGTTGACAAACATGGTAAATTCTACTTCATGGAAATGAACACCCGTATCCAGGTTGAACATCCGATCACGGAAGAAGTTACCGATTACGATCTCATCAAGGAACAGATCAAGGTAGCTGCAGGCGTGCCCATCTCGGGTACGAACTATTTCCCCAATCTTTTCGCGATGGAATGCCGTATCAACGCAGAGGATCCGGCCAACGGATTCAGACCTTCACCTGGCAGAATCACGAACCTTCACCTGCCCGGTGGACATGGTATCCGTGTTGATAGCCACGTGTATGCAGGATATACGATTCCTCCGAACTATGATTCAATGATCGCCAAACTTATCGTGAGCGGTCAGTCGCGTGAAGAAGTGATCACAAGAATGAAGCGTGCGCTCCAGGAGTTTGTGATCGAAGGCATTAAGACCACGATCCCGTTCCATATCAAGTTGATGGACAATCCAACTTTCAGATCCGGTAAATTCACAACGAAGTTTCTGGAAACGTCATTCGACTTCTCTACACTTTCATAGTCAAAAAGGAGTATTATTAAAAAGCCTGAGTAAGAACTCGGGCTTTTTTTATGATTAATTGTCATCAGATCCATCAGGAAAAATGCAGATGAGATGTCGAAAACAGACGACAGACAGCAACTTACTTGCATGAGCGCATTTTTGTTTACATGTAAGATTTTCTGCATTCCAATTTGACGCTGCAATGACATTCGTTTAGCTTTGCCGACACATTTTTAAAATTAAACCTTACACTCTATGAAATTGAACTCTCTCTACGCACTTTGTTTTGTGCTAGCGCTTGTGTCTTGCAGCAAAGACGACGAATCTCCTACTTTTAAGCAGGACGACCTGATCGGTTCATGGTCAAGAACTTCAACTACCATCGAAGATGATGGTATGGGCTGCGAAGGCGAAGAACTTGCATTTACCACTTCTGTCATGACGCAAACAACAATTTGCGACGGCACTTCTGCAGGTTCTGTTGACTACGATTACACTTATGCCAGCAACACCATTTCTACCGAGATATTCGGAATACCCGTACAAGTGGTTGTCACTTCGCTGAATGCAACTACATTGAAGGTTGATTGGAAATACCAGGGCCAGAAAGTTGGCTCTTCTGTATACGAAAAGCAATAATCGTATAATAACAACAAAGAAGCCTGCCATCATGGTAGGCTTCTTTTGTTTGTGTACAACCTAATCCCAAATTAGTCCGGCGCTTGGTAATGATCTTTTCACTGCGTGTTTTATCTCATTGATAAGGCCTCGCAGGTAATCTGCCGCGGATAGTTGTGTAGTTGTGTGCGCATAGGCCTTACGGTTCACCGCCTCTTCTTCCTCTGAAATTCTCAATTCAACACAACAAAATTCCTTCGTTTTCTTTATTTCATGACATGTAACCTAACCTGAAACACTATTGCAGACTCATAACAAAATTCCGCCAGGAGGTCTAAAATGATGGAAAAATTTTGTTCCACGTCATTGTAACTGACTATCTCGATTTTGATCCATCAACACTTATTCACATTAACGACTTTTTCATTCAAGCGCATTGTAATCGTCGCTATACCCGAGCATAGACCATAATGTGTACCGACCTTTGATTCACAATCAAACAAATCCATTGGCTATGACATTCAATCTTCTCAACGCACTTTGTCTGGTGCTACTCCTTGTTTCGGGAAATAAGGATAAAGAGACACCTACTTTCAAACAAAAAGATCTTATCGGAACATGGACCAGGACCGCGACAACCGTTGAATCCGAAGGCGGATGCGGCGGCGAGGAGTTCGAGTTCACCAGCACTACCATCGCACAGACCATGATTTGTGACGGAGTAACAGGTGGGTCTATAGAAAACGAATATATATACGATGGCAAGAATACTATTGCGTACGACTTCTTCGGCGCGCCCTATCACATCGTTATTACCGAGCTGACATCAACCGCGCTGAAAATTGAATGGAAGCATAAAGATCATTCTTTCGGCACGTCGACGTACAGGAAGAAGTAATTGCAAACATCTGCTTAACGGAAAAGCCTGCTACTTCGCAGGCTTTTTTGCTTTCTTTTCCTTCTTTGGCTGCTCCTCTATCAATTTCTCAAGGTCAGCATACCACTGCTCACCATACTTTCGGATGAGCGGATCCTTTAAAAATTTATATACAGGTACCTGCAATTCTTTTCCCAGCGCACATGCCGGCGAGCAGATGTGCCATTTGTGATAGTTCAGCGCTTCGAAGTCTTTTTTCGACGAGACGCGTATCGGATACAAGTGACATGAGATCGGCTTTTTCCAGTCGATCTTTCCGTCGAGATAGGCTTGTTCGATGCCACACTTCAAAATCCCCTTCTTGTCATAGATAGCATAGACGCATTCGCGGCCGTCGATAACTGGAGTGCAAAGATCACCGTCATCGTCGACGGTATGCGTGCCTTGCTTTTCGATTGCCTTGATCCCTTCGGGTGACAGGTATGGCTTCACGATCGGATAGATCTCTTCGAGTATCTTCAGCTCACCTTCTTCAAGAGGGGCGCCGAAATCGCCTTCCACGCAGCAGGCACCCTTGCATTTTTCAAGATTGCAGACAAATTCCTTTTCGCGGATATCATCTGAAACCAATACTTCTCCAACTTTAATCATATACAAAGTTACCAAATTCTGAGCATGGCCCAAGCGCGCACATCCAGCGTTGAGCGTTTTGTGGGCATGCCCGCGCGGGATTCAGGAACCCCGGAACGCTGAACGCGAAACGATATATAGGCAACTTTTAACAATCATTTTCTGTTAATGATTCGCAGATTTCAGCTAAAAAATTAAGGATCAGCCGTTCAACTTTTGCTACTTCAAGCGACACTTGCGTAGAGCGGAAATTTCTTTTGACAGATCCCTGAATCCAGAAATACTGATGTAATTTGCAAGTTGTATGAGTGATTACCTGCAGACTTTAAACGAACCACAGCGCGAAGGTGTATTGAACACCGATGGCCCTTGCATGCTGATTGCCGGTGCAGGCTCGGGAAAAACCCGGGTTTTGACCTATCGTATTGCCCATTTGATACAAAGCAAGAATGTTGATCCTTTCAACATCATGGCTCTGACCTTTACGAACAAGGCGGCCAGGGAAATGCGCGAGCGGATCGAAAAAGTTGTAGGTCACGATGCACGCAACCTGTGGATGGGAACGTTTCACTCGGTTTTTGCCCGGATTCTCCGCGCGGAAGCACACCACCTCGGATATCCCAATGACTTCACGATCTATGACACCGACGACTCGAAGTCACTGTTGAAGTCGATTGTGAAGGAAATGGGACTTGACGACAACATTTACAAACCGGGTGTGGTCTATAACAGGATATCAGCCGCAAAGAACCGTCTGATCAGCTGGCAGGACTATCTCGCCAACGCCGAGCTGATGGGCGACGACGCCGCGAATATGCGTCCCGAGATGGGCAAGATTTACAAGACCTACGCCATGCGTTGTTTCAAGTCGGGCGCCATGGACTTCGATGACCTGCTGTTCAACACCGACAAGCTATTCAAGGAACATCTTGAAGTGCTCAACAAATACCAGCACAGGATCCATTATGTGCTCGTGGACGAGTTCCAGGACACCAATCTGTGCCAGTACTTTATCATCCGCAAGCTCGCATCCGTGCGGGAAAATATCTGCGTGGTTGGCGACGACGCCCAGAGTATTTATGCTTTCCGTGGCGCGGATATCACCAACATCCTGAACTTCGAACGCGATTACCCAGAGCTGAAGATCATCAAGCTGGAGCAAAATTATCGCTCCACCCAGAATATTGTTAACGCAGCAAACTCCGTGATCAAACGGAACAGGGCACAGCTGCCGAAAAATGTATGGACGGCCAATGAAGAAGGCCACCTCATCGACCTCATTAAAGCGGTCTCCGATAACGAGGAAGGTCGTCTTGTTGCCTCCTCGATCTTCGAAGAAAAGATGCAGCATCAGCTCAAGTTCAGTGATTTCTGCATCCTCTACCGAACCAACAGCCAGTCGCGCGCGATAGAAGAATCGCTGAGGAGGATGAATATCAAATACAAAGTGATCGGTGGTTTATCATTCTATCAGCGGAAAGAGATCAAGGACATCCTCGCCTATTTACGCTTCTCCCTCAATCAACAGGATGAGGCATCGTTCAGAAGGATCATCAACCTTCCCAAGCGGGGCATCGGCGATTCTACGGTCGACAAGATCGTAGTGGCAGCGAACGATCATGGCACTTCGATATGGGAGATCATTCAGAATCCGTCGCCGTTTGTAGGCGGTCGTTCTGCCGGGCCCATCGAAGATTTCGTGGCCATGATCAAACGATTCACGATAGAGGTTCAGAGAAAAGACGCCTATGCTGCTGCGTTCGAGATCGCCAAAAGCTCCGGGTTGCTACGCGAGTTGTATGAAGATAAAACCGTCGAGGGCCTGAGCCGATATGAAAACGTTCAGGAATTGCTGAACGCGATCAAGGAGTTTACGGACGATCCTGAAAAGGAAGATAAGACACTCGGAGCCTTTCTGCAGGAAGTTTCACTGGTCACGGGCCAGGACGAGGATAAGGACAAAGACCCGGATAAGGTAACCCTGATGACCATTCACATGGCCAAGGGCCTTGAATTCAAGTACGTCTACATTGTAGGGCTGGAAGAAGACCTTTTTCCCTCACAGATGATGTTAAGCAGCCGTGCAGACCTGGAAGAGGAGCGCCGGCTCTTTTATGTGGCGATCACACGCGCCGAAAAAAAGCTGTTTCTTTCCTATGCGCTGACCCGATACCGCTTTGGCCGCCTGAAAAACTGTGAACCGAGTCGGTTTCTGGACGACATCGACCAGCGGTATGTGCGGGTAAACACGAAACATGCGGGCATCGAGTCTGCTCCCCCTCCATCCGGATACGCAAAAACATTGGTAAACGGCATAAAAAAGACGATCTCGTCTGCTCCACCGCCAAAGAAAAACAACGCGTATGTAGCCCCCGCCGACTTTGTTCCGAGCGACACATCGGCTTTGCAGGCCGGAATGAAGGTAGAACATCCAAAATTCGGCTTCGGAACGGTAATGGCCATGGATATGAACGGAGCGGACAAGAAGGCCAGGATCAACTTCAATGATATTGGCGAAAAGACGTTATTGTTGAGCTTTGCCAAGCTCAGAATAGTAAATTAACGGCCTAAAAAAGATTTGAGGGTTAGTGACAAAACGTTAGCTTTGCCATTAGCCTGTCTGGCATAACTCTGGTACATCCATTCATGCCACACCTTATATCTGAATTCATAGGCGAATTCATTAGACGAAAGAACAATCAAACATGATCGGAGAATACAATACACAAAGACCGAACATCATTCTTAAGGAATATGGAAGGAACGTTCAGAAGCTCGTTGAGTACATCAGAAACGTTCCGAGCAAGGAAAAGAGAACCGAGCTGGCTTACACGCTGATCGAGCTTATCAAACAGCTTACGCCAACGATGAAAGAGCAGCCTGAAAATCCACAGCGCGTTTGGGACGATCTTTACATCATCGCCAATTTCAACCTTGACGTCAATAACCCTTTCCCTGTACCGGAACCTGAAATCCTTTTCAAGAAGCCGATGAAGGTCGACTATCCGCAGAGCCAGGTTCGCTTCAAGCACTATGGAAAGAACATCGAAAAGCTTGTAAAGGAAGCCCTCAAAAAGGAAGATCCCCAGGAGCGCGAAGATGCCATTATCTATCTCGGCAAACTGATGAAGACCTTCTATGCGAACTGGAACAAGGAACCACTGGATGATTCAGTGATCCTGAAAGATATCCAGGAGATGTCGGGCGGAGCGTTGAAAATGACGATCGAGAAGGTCCGCGAAGACAACCTCTTCGAGAAGCTCTACAAGGACCGCAAGAAGACCAACAATAAGCCACAATCCCAGGGCGGCGAGCGTCGTCACCAGGGCGGCGGCGGACATCGCCAGTTCAATAAGGGCGGCCATAAGGGAAATAATTTCCGCAGAAGAAGAGATCAATAATTCTCATATAAGAAAAACATTTTTGTTACGAGGTTTGAAATCAATGATCAGCCTCGTAATTTTCTTATAAACCCATGGCACTTTGTTAGTCGCAAGTGCTATACCCCACCTGCAAATCGATTAACCAAATTTTGTAAGTTATACCATGAGTATTTTCAGAATCCGTGGAGGAAAAAAACTGAAAGGAGAGATCGTACCTCAGGGCGCAAAAAATGAAGCGTTACAAATTCTCAGCGCCGTTTTGCTGACATCGGAGCCGATGACGATCCATAACATTCCCAACATTGTGGATGTCAACAAGCTGATCGATCTCATCAGGGACCTTGGGTGCAAAGTCGAAAAGCTTGGAGATGAGTCATACAGATTCACCGCCAGCAACATCAACACTAAATTTCTCGAGACGGACGATTATCGCAAAAAGGCTGCTGCGCTTCGCGGCTCTGTGATGTTGCTTGGACCGATCCTCGCGCGATTCGGAAAAGCCAGCATCCCCAAGCCGGGTGGTGACAAGATCGGCAGGCGAAGACTCGATACACACTTCCTGGGATTTCAAAAACTCGGAGCAAAATTCAACTTCGATTCGTCCGAGCACCTGTTCCATATCGATGCATCGGAACTGAAAGGAACATACATGCTTCTCGACGAAGCTTCCGTAACCGGAACGGCAAACATCATCATGGCTGCGGTCCTTGCAAAAGGAAAAACCACGATCTACAATGCAGCCTGCGAGCCCTATCTGCAGCAACTGTGCCTTATGCTGAATCGTATGGGAGCAAAGATCACAGGCGTAGGATCCAACCTCCTGTATATCGAAGGAGTAGAAAAGCTCGGAGGAACCGAACATACCATGCTGCCGGACATGATCGAGATCGGAAGCTTCATCGGCCTGGCGGCCATGACGCAGTCCGAGATCACCATCAAGAATTGCAGGATCGACATGCTGGGCATCATCCCGGAAATATTCAGAAGACTGGGCATCAAAATGGAATTCCGCGGAGACGATATCCATATTCCTTCCCAGGAGCGCTACGAAATAGAAACATTCATAGACGGTTCTATCCTCACAATAGCCGATGCACCATGGCCCGGATTTACCCCTGACTTGCTGAGTATCGTGCTCGTGATCGCCACACAGGCGAAAGGAACGGTTCTGATCCATCAGAAGATGTTCGAGAGCCGTCTGTTCTTCGTTGATAAGCTGATCGACATGGGCGCCCAGATCATCCTCTGCGACCCGCACCGTGCAACGGTAATAGGCCTCGACAGAAAGACCGCGCTCAGAGGTATCAAGATGTCATCGCCCGATATACGTGCAGGAGTATCGTTGCTCATCGCAGCACTCTCGGCAAACGGCGTAAGCGAGATCTCGAACATCGACCAGATCGACCGGGGTTATCAGAATATCGACAAGAGATTAAAAGCGCTCGGCGCGGACCTGGAGCGGGTAGAGTAGCCGTAAGATTCCGGTATTCCCTCCGTGAAACTAACTCCGTGTCTCCCCTGTGGCCCTCTGTGCAATTGGATTTAACAGAGAGCCTCTTCTTTTTCAGATTTCCAGCTTGATCGCCACCGGACAATGATCCGATCCAAGGTATTGGTTGTAGATCATCGCGTCCTTGACGTTCCCGATGATCGATTCGGAAACGACAAAGTAATCAATGCGCCAACCCACATTCCTTGAGCGTGCATTGAACAGATAGTTCCAGTAAGTATATTTTACTTCTTCAGGATAGAACCTTCTGAAGGTATCCACAAATCCGCTCGAGAGCAGTTTGGTAAAACCGTCGATTTCGACCTGCGTATATCCCGCGGACTTGTTGTAATTCTCTTTTGGTCTGGCGATGTCTATCGGATTGTGTGCCACGTTGAGGTCACCGCACAGCACAACAGGTTTCGTCTGGTTGAGCTTGACGAGATAGTTCCTGAACTCTTCATCCCACTTTTGTCTGTACTCCAGACGTTTCAATCCCTCCCCTGCATTTGGGGTGTAGACGGTGACAAGAAAAAACTTTTCAAACTCGGCCGTCATTACACGTCCTTCCTGGTCGTGTTCTTCCACACCCATGTCGCAAGTGATGTTCATGGGCTCGATCTTCGTCATGATGGTAGTCCCGGAATAACCTTTTCTGGTCTTGCAGGAGTTCACATGGACCTTAAAATCGGGGAATAACTCGAGGGCTGAGCGCACTTCCTCGGCGGAAGCTTTTGTTTCCTGCAGGCAGAGGATGTCAGGGTTCATGGTCTTGACATCTTTGATAAAATCTTTCTTGATGATGGAGCGAATGCCGTTGACGTTCCAGTTTACGAGGTGCAGTTCAGCCATTGGATTGATTTGGAATTCCGCGAAGGTATAAAATGAAAAAGTCCCGCAGATGCAGGACTTTAACAAATATCTTTATAACAAGCTCTTCAGCTTACTTACCGGCTTTCTTCTTGAACTCTTCCTTAACCTGGTCGATGTCAACATTCTTCATTACAGGCTGGAAATTCTGGATCTTCAGCGTCTGACGTCTAACCGCTGCTTTAGCCTTATCTTTGCGGTTTTTTCTTTTAAGTCTTGTTACTGCCATTGCTCTTTCTGTTAAAAGGAGTGCAAAAATAAGTCGTAATTCGGGTTTTGCAAAAGATTCCCATAATTTTGATCGCCTTTTATGCAATTACTGCATTTTCAGGCCGAAAAACCGATTTTTACGCTTTTCATTCCCAGAAAAACATGGAGAAACCGAGCCTTCCGAAAGGAACCAGGGATTTTGGGCCAGCAATGATGGCCAAACGACAGTTTATCTTCAGGACCATCCGCACCGTTTTCGAAAAATTCGGGTTCCAGCCACTGGAAACACCAGCAATGGAAAACCTTTCAACGCTCACCGGGAAGTATGGTGAAGAAGGCGATCAGCTGCTTTTCAAGATCCTTAATTCAGGTGATTTCCTTAAAGACGCGTCGGATGAAAAGCTGCAGGCAAAAAATTCGAAAGCAATTACATTCGACATCTCTGAAAAAGGTCTCCGCTATGACCTGACAGTTCCCTTTGCGCGATTTGTTGTCATGAACCGGAACGAGGTGTCCTTTCCTTTCAAAAGATATCAGATCCAACCCGTGTGGCGCGCTGATCGTCCTCAAAAAGGGCGTTACCGGGAATTCTATCAATGCGACGCCGATGTGGTGGGGACAAACTCACTCATGTGCGAAGCAGAGATCATCCTCATGATCAAGGAAGTTTTCAAGGGCCTTAACATCACCGATTACAGCATCAAGATCAACCACAGGGGAATTCTAAATGGCGTGGCCGAAGTCATCGGTGCCAAAGGAAATGAAACCGCACTATTCGTCGCAATAGATAAGCTCGACAAGATCGGCGAAGAAAATGTGAAGGCCGAGCTCCGCAATAAAGGATTCAGCGAAGAAAGTCTCACACTGCTTTTCAACATCCTGAACGTAAAGGGAAGCATCACCAACAAGATCGCCTTCCTTGCTGCCAAGTTCGAAACCTGCCCTCCGGGACAACAGGGATTGCTCGATCTCAAGGAAGTGTTCAATCTCCTTTCCGCCTATGGAAGCGACGAAAGCCACGTCGACTTCGACGTGACCCTTGCACGGGGCCTCAGCTACTATACTGGATGCATTTTTGAAGTAAAGATCAACAACGTAAGCATTGGCAGCGTGAGCGGCGGCGGCCGTTATGACAACCTCACGCAAACTTTCGGCGACAGGGAGAACTTGTCGGGCGTGGGCTTTTCATTCGGCGTTGACCGAATCTACGACGCAATGGAAGAATTGAAAGTCTTCCCGAAAGACACGCAAGTTTCATCGAAAGTCCTGCTTTGTCACCTGGACGAGGAAAGCATGACCTATGCGCTCGGTCT
>CBHTUB010000201.1:0-10164 GCA_966095595.1 uncultured Chryseosolibacter sp.
GGAGCCATTTACAATGTTGGCGGAGTACACAAAGGCAAGTCAGCCTGCGAACATTCTTTTGGTAGAGGCGCCGTCCATCTGGGGCCGCAGCCTTCGTCAATATCGCTTCGGGTTCAGCTACAATCTTCTCGAGAAGCTGGTGTGGGGCGGCAACGCAACCGGAGGCATGTGGAGTTATCAGTTTTATGGAAGCGAGACATCGCTCTTTACACCGAAATTCAACGAGCACTTCGTGAAAAGCGACCCGAATGCCAATTTCGGAGATCCCTATAACATGATCCCCCTGTTCACGGCCGAAGAAGTGTTGTTCAATAGAGCTGAAGCTAACATTATGCTCGACAACTACGACGAGGCGCTGCAAGACCTCAATGACTTTGCAAGCCAGCGGATCATAGTCAACGACTTCAATGCACCATATTATGATCCCGTTGCGCACAAGCTTACAGTCGCCAAAGTGAGAAATTACTATCAGACCCTGGATACCAGGTCGGCGCTGATCTCGACCGTGCTGGACTTCAAACGTGTCGAATTCATTTACGAAGGGCTGAGGTGGTTCGATATCATCCGCCACAATATTCCAGTAACACATATTTCAGATACCCACGAAGTGATCACGATAGGACCGAACGATCTGAGAAGGGTATTGCAGATACCGCAGGAAGCGCAATCGTCAGGAATAGAGCTTAACCCAAGATAAACAGGCAAATGAAAATGAGTTTTAGGAATTTGTTCAACCATTCTTACAGCAAACCTTGCTTGGTGGTCGCGTTTTGCTGTGCCTTGTTCGCCTGTTCGTCGGACGAAGAGCTGGATACTTCTTACCTGGATGAGGCTCCGCAGCCAAAAACGGAACTGGACATCTGGATAGACGAGAACTACACCATACCCTACAACATCGCCGTGGACTATAAGTGGCTTCCGTTTGAAGTTGCCTATAACAAAGTGCTTGTTCCGCCTAAGGAATCACAGGTTCGCCCTGCCATGGAACTGGTGCTGAAGACATGGATAGAGCCGTACAATGAGATCGCCGGTATAGACTTCATGAAAGAATATGCGCCCAAGCAGTTCATGCTGGTGGGCAGCCCGCAGTTCAACTCCGATGGTACGCTGGTGCTCGGAGAAGCGGAATCCGGACGAAAGGTGACATTGTTTGTGATCAACTACTTCGACAATACCAATGTGGATCAGGTCAAGCAGATGCTTCACACGATACACCATGAGTTTGCGCACATTCTGCACCAAACCGTCCTTTATCCGCGTGAATACAAGCAGGTCACGCCGTCGGGATATACAGCGTCATGGTATAACACCAGTGATCAGGCTGCGCTTGATCTCGGGTATATCACGCCTTATTCACGATCAAGCTCTGACGAAGATTTTGTCGAGATGATCGCGACCATGCTTGTTGAAGGAAAAGAGGGTTTCGATGAAATCGTGGCGAACGCTTCGCCGGCCGGCCAGGCGCTATTGCGGAAGAAGGAGGCTATCGTCGTAGGATATTTCCAGGATACCTGGCACATCGACTTCCGCGAGCTACAGCGCCTCACGGACGAAGCAATTACAAAAGCAACCTGTGGCTGTTAATCTATGACCCCGAAACGATCAGTAAGGATGAAAAAAGCGATCATATCATTTCTGTCGATCAGCGCGGTAATACTCGCCTGCGATCAGAATACAGAAATCAGCAAAATGGGAGACCCCGATGAACGACTTGACGCAGTGTTGCAGGAGTATCGGGATAAGCTGACCACAAGCACGCACGGATGGAAAGCGTTCCTTTATCCGGGTGAGGGTGGGGGATTCAACTTCTATATGCAATTCAGCTCCGAAGGACGTGTGAGCATGATGGGCGACATCGTCGAAGAGACCGCGACTACGCCATTTGAAAGCTCGTTCCGCCTGGATGCATTTCAGAGACCATCACTGGTATTCGATACCTACTCGTACATTCATCGGCTGTCTGACCCCGATCCCGATGTAAACGGCGGGATCCTCGGTGTCGGGTTTGTGTCCGACTTTGAGTTCTCATTCGACCCGTCGCAAAACGGTGCCGATACGATCAGGCTTACAGGAAATCAGCACGGAAGCGAGTTGATCCTTGTCCGCGCGACACAAAAGGACGGCGAACTGTACCGGGCAGGAAAGCTGAACACCGTAATGAAGGAGATCAAGGACTACCAGAAAGCGAACGCCTATCTCTTTCTCATCACCGAGGACCATAGGAAAACAGCCGTTATCCTCAACTCTTTCAGCCGTGAGGTGACCCTTGTCGAAGACAACGAGGGTGAGATCGATGTGACATCATCGCGATTCAGCTTTACGACGGAAGGAATATTGTTGCACGATTATCTCTCGTTTCGTGGTCTGCAGTTCCGCGAGGTTTACCTGGATGCCGTCAACGATAAAATGTACCTGCTCACCGACGAGGACGAGCGCATCGATATCAAGTCACTCGAGACACCGGTGTTTCCAATGCATAAACTGGTGGGTATCGATTTTCTCACAATTACGCTGGAGCCCGATCCGGTGAATTCACCCGGATGGTCGTCGTCCTTTCGCAGCCAGTGGATTCACATCGACGATGCACTGGAAGATTGCTGCAATTTCCGCCTGAGCGATATCCAGTTCATTTTCAATTATAAAGAGAAGAAGATGGACATCAATATATATGTCTTCAATACGGGATCAGGATACTCATACCGCCTCAGGTATCCATATACGTATACGAAAACCTGGGATGGCGTCTTCACGATAACGCCAAGCGAAACGGAATCACCGAACTATAACGGACAATATTTCAAGCCACTCCTGACGGGGTTTCTCGATGAGTTTGACGGAAAGAAGTTCACTATGGAGTATCTCCCGACAGAGACGGGTTATGTTGGTCAGATGAAGGGTCGGGATAATCCATACTTCTATTACGCAGGAAAATTACTATGATAATACGACGACGATGAGAGTAAGAACAATGCAATACAAACGGAGGAAAAACACACTGGTGCTCGTCTTCCTTGTGCTTATTACGCTGATCCTTGCCATAATGGTAGGTTGTTCGGGAGAGGAGGATTTCAGCTATCCCGTGGTATCATCGCATGAGGATGCGAATGTGTTATTGTCCGCCTACGCGCATGACCTTAAAGAACCGGCAAACGGATGGGAGGCGATACTTGCACGAAGTGAAGGAAAGGTGTACAGACTTCACATGACCTTTGCCGATCAGGATGTGAGGATGCTGGCAGACGTAGACACTATTTCCGCGATCGAGTCATTGGCAAGTGCATACAGCATGGTAGTGAAGAACGGGAAGCCAGCGATCGAATTCGGTGCTGGATCATATCTCGACTGGATGACGAATCCTGATGACGCCGATGGAGTCGACAAGGAATATACCATCACGGGAAGAACGGAAAATGAGATTCATCTCCGGGGTAATTTGCTCGGCGACCTGCTCATCCTTCGTGTTGCATCGGCGGATTTCGAGGTGAAGTTTGAAGAGGGGGCCGTCAAGCAGTCGATCAAAGGTATTAAAGGTTATTTGCCAACGGTGCGACTGCTTTACTTCGAGCCGGAACCGGGAAAGAAGATCCAATTCGTCATTCAATCCGGTTTGCGTTCGACGTACTTCATCTACGTCGAGAATGAGAAGGCAGAATTTTTTGGAAGCGATTACACTTACACTTTCGAGGGAGTAGAGTTAGCCAACACAACCACGATTCATGGTGTCGATATGCATCATATCGATTTTGATCCGGAGTTGAATAAGCTGTACGTCATGTACAATGGTGCCCGCCTCTACGCTGCCGAATCGCCGACACCTGTTATTCCACTTCATTATTTGTTGGGCAATGAGTTCCCTGCAGGTATCCTGCTCGTAGCCGAATGGCTGCAGAAACAACCTGGCTGGTCGTACAAATTCAGGGAGCAATGGACACTCACCGATTTCGACCTGGACGAAAATGAATTCGGCGTTGGCCTGATCTTAATCGACATCGATATCAACCCTGATAACGACAAGATGACGCTCAACCTTTATACGATGGACAACTATGGAAGAGTAAAACGGGGAGAATTTCCATACACCTACACCAAGACTATCGATGGCATTTTTGATTTCGAGCCTCAGGAGATCGACACGAGCACACCGGCTGGGCAATACGCAGCAGACCACAAGGTGGCCATGGGACGTATGCTCAACATCATCAATAATTACACTTACTCGATAGACTTCTACGACTATTTCGGCGAGCTGTTGCCGCAATATCAGAGCCAGGAAGATATTGAAATGTATTTCACGGGTTCATTCGACTGATAGGATTTATGATGATCACACATTTACTGTCTATGAAAAAATACCTTTTGTTCTCGCTGCTGGTTACCTTGTCTGCAATCAGTCATGCACAGGATCCATTCTGGGCTCCCGTAGAAGGTCCCTACTCGGACTCCTATTGGGCGTCCAAAATAATGTCGGACGGGACATACTATGTGGGCTCCGGTAGCGGGAGGATATTGCGGAAGCTGCCAGGTGAAAATATCTGGAGACTCGTGGCAACGACCCCGGACAATCAAACCGTGCTGTCGTTTGCCGAGTACGATGGCTGGACTTTAGCTGGTGATGGACAGGGCGCTGTGCTGGTCAGCAGGGACAATTTTGAAACGTGGACACTTGCATCGCGCGGACTCCCGTTCGGCTCTCAGGTCAGGTCGATGTTTACCGCCAGCGATGGTTTTTACCTCGGCACCAGCAACGGAATTTATAAGTACGTCTATGATGCCGTTAACGACTTGCCGAGTTGGGAAGCGACTTCATTCGACACGTCTCGGGGAAAGTTCGTCTTTTCTATGGCGGAGGATGCATCAGGAAAGCGATACGCGGGATGCTCAGGACTTTATAGTTCGGCTGATAATGGCGTAACATGGGAGCCTGCGGGACTCAACGTTACCTTTCCCGCCATCTTCAGCATCGCTACGCGTGGCAACGACATTTACATTGGAACATCATACGGCGTCTACGTTCACTATGAGACGTCGCCTCCAGGTGAATGGACAACGCTTGCGAGATACATTACCAAAGAAAGCTTCAGCGTAAGAAGTGTTGCGGTCATCGGTTCCCGCACATACATCAGCGTGACAGGTGTGGGCTGCTATTATTCCGATGACGACGAAAATTGGGTTGCGCTGCCCTATGTGGATGCACGGGCGGGGTTCAACGCCGATAATGATAATGGTCTCCTCATGGTGGCCACCGACGATGGTGTGTGGACTTCTCCAATCGATGCGCCGGAAAATAATGTGGTGAGAATCGGTGCGCCCGAAAACATTACCATGCTCACCTCCGTCAGATCGAAGATATTTGCTGCTGCCAGAGCCCGCACACTTTACAAGTCCGAATCGCCGCGCGATGATAAGAACTGGACCAAGGCTTTCAAAGTGTACACCGAGGGCTCGGTCAGATGTTATACCGAGCGACAGGACGGCAATAAGTATATCAACCTTACGGGGTCTGCTACGGGAGCCCTGCTGTTCGGGTTTACCATATTCCCCGACCAAAATGGCTACGATGCAATCCCGTTCCCTTCGGAAGTACGGATGTTGAACCAGTTCTATGCGACCGAAAACGATTCGTTGCTCGTCGCGACAAATGCGGGCGTATATTATTTCAATACGACGACATTCGAGATCAAACGCCTTTCCAGGATTACGTTTACCGGTACGGAGGTATATCATATCTCTGAAGATTCGGAGGGAAATTTGTACGCAGCGACGCCTGTCGGTTTTTACGTTTCGATGGATGATGGAAAGACCTGGACCGTGTCGAAGCTGACGGACACCAGGATCAACAAGGTCTTCCTGATCGGGCCGGGTGAAGGCTACGCAGCATCGGATAAAGGTTTGTACTACTTCTCCGATCTGACCAGCGACCCCGTCGAGGTGCCGGGATTTTCGACAGTGGTCGACATTGCACAGGATGGCTTCGGTCAGTTGTATATTATCGATGACAAAACTGTTTATCAGGCCGCAGATAAAAATGCCGAATGGGTCGATGTTACAGGCAATCTCAGGGGATTGATGCCGCGTGCATTGTGCAGGGTCGAGAACTACGTCTACATCGCTACAGATGGAGGACTATTCAAACATAAATTTGCCGAGTACGCTGCGATCGAATTATCCGGACTCGGATTTTTTACATACGATGGTACACAAAAGACTGCGACTGCCACAACAGATCCTTCAGGCCTGGGTGTAAACATTACGTACAACAAAATGCCTGCTGTGCCAATGACGCCGGGTACATATAAAGTCAAGGCAGTGGTTAATGATGGCGTGTACTTCGGGGAAGCATTCGGGAAGATCACCATTGGTGGTATTCCCGCCCAGGTACAGATCGTATCGACCGATTTCGTCATTTACGATGGTGCCCAGCATGGCGCGGCCGCGACCACAGATCCGTCAGGTTTGAACGTGGCGATCACTTACAATAATTCACCTGTCGTACCCGTGAACGCGGGTAGCTATGTCGTGAGAGCGATAATTACAGGAGAGAATTACGCAGGGTCTGCATACGATACGATCGTGATCGACAAGGCTCAGCAACACATCACGCTGGAAGAGCTTCCCGATGATGTCCTGAGTTCAGATGGACCGTTCACGCTCACCGCGACTTCGAGCGTGGGGTTACCGGTGACATTCAGCGTCGAAGGTCCTGCGATGATTAACGGGAACGTGCTCACAATGACGGGAGGAGAAGGTGAGGTGATCCTCACTGCCGTGCAGGATGGTAATAACAACTATTATTCGGCGAACACCGTGATGCACCGCATGCGTGTATGGACGGGAACGATAACCGAAACCGAGTCGGACGTGGAGAGGTCGCTGACCGTTTATCCGGTTCCATCGCATGGGGATCAGATCACCATCGCGCATAAGAACGGCACGATCGCTTCCATCACGGTTGTCGACATTGCGGGCAAGTCTTTTGGAGACAAGCTGACATTCGAACATCCGGTTTCCATTGTCAAAATTCCGACGTCACAATATCCGGCGGGAACACATGTGCTCGTCATAGAGACGGGTAAGCACGAACGCATTTACCGCCGGATCGAGATCATGAAATAACCTTTTTAATAAACCTAATCGATAACCAAAACAGATAATCTGCTTATGAAAAAGCTGCTTTACTTTTTATTTTTTAGTTCCGTGCTCGTCATGAGTGCATGTTCGGGAGATGATGGTGCCATAGGTCCCCAGGGAGATCCCGGTGAAAATGGCGCGCCCGGTGAAAAAGGAGACCAGGGAGATCAGGGAGCTCCGGGTGAACAGGGAATCCCCGGAGATTATTCTTCCAAAATGGGCTACTTCGAGGGAACCGTAACGGGCCATCGTCAGGACGGAACTGCATTTTCAGAACCTTTCAAATTCGAGTTTGCGTATGGGGTCGACAAGTACAACGGCGTAGATCTGCATCTTAATCGTTTTGAGACATTGACAGGCGCTGTGGCTTACGGCTTGTCGGGATATTCGGCAAATGTTGAGAGAGGTTTCGCAATGTTGTCGACGTTTGTCGATGGCGATGCCTGGGAACCCTATGGCTTCGACTTCGGCTTCATGAAAGAGCTCAATTCCACAACGTTATTCGAATTGCGGGCGCGTCCGTATGTCGAAGATGTGAACTACGACCGGGTGATCGAACTGTCACCGGAGATGAATGGTATCTATAAGTTTCCGATCAACCAGCCCGGCAACATCATTTACTTCGAGGCTGATACCGATGCCGATGCCGTAACGGATGCCTGGACTTTCCAGATCAATTCCAGTGACAACATCGCGTACTACAGCATGGCTACCGGTGAACTTCTTTATGTGCAGACACCGGAAGGCAACCTGACTACCGGCGAACTGTTCGAGAAGTACAACGACATCAAGTTTGTGGAGGATGCGACCTTGCGCCAGCATGTCTTCGTAAAGACAGCAGACGAATCTCCTGCGTGGGAATTTGTCGAGTCAGTTCCAGCCGATGAGATCGCCATCACAAACTTCGTCAATCAGGACGGTGTGGTTTCCTTTGATTTCAACATTACCATCAGCAAGTATCGCGGCTACCTGATGAGCAGGGGCTTTATGGGCGGATGGGTTGCGAACGGTAACAATACTACACGTCACGATCTGACGATCACAGGCAAGTTTAGCTCCGGAGGTAAGGTTTATGAATCGACCGTGGGCCGAAAGGGTGTAAACTAGTGTTGATTGGGGGAGGTGCGAAGATAAGTTTGAACCGGCGGCGGCTTGGTTGTTTTACAAAAAAACCGGAATTTTGAATGAAATGTTTGCCTGGTTCGAATCTTAAATTATTTTTGCACCTCCATTTGGGAATCAGAGCGCGAAAGTGCGGAAGATTTGCCAAATTGAGGGAAAGCTTCCTTAGCTCGTCTGCCGGTTGGTAGAACTGACTTGTAATCAGTAGGTCAGGAGCAGGGAAAAGCAAATACGCCTCCTTAGCTCATCCGCCAGCCGGCGGAAACTGACTTGAAGAAGAAGGTCAGGGCGAAGAGAAAGATAGTAAGCCTCCTTAGCTCAGCTGGTAGAGCAACTGACTTGTAATCAGTAGGTCGTTGGTTCGATTCCGACAGGGGGCTCATCAAAGCCGTATCTTTTATGATAAAGATGCGGCTTTTTTTATTTCTAGTTGTATTGTTCTAACTTCTAACATTCTTGCTGTTCTTGACCTTGATCTGACCTAAACAGGCATTTATGGATGTTCGGTGTAACCACTATCAACAAGACATTCACCAGGGAACGCAGCCAATAAGAGTTCTAATCCCCAGAGTAACCTCATGTTTTGATCTTCTTACCCAATCCATTCAATCCTTTTTTTCGCAAACAATAGAATTGAAGATCAACTATGGTGAACTTCCCTTGAAGGAAGTGAAACTAGCTAGCTTTAATCCTGTAACTAGTGTTGTGAGTGTTTCTGAAACATTCCTTTCCTACCTATGGTGCTATTGTTTTTGCCTCAGGGCAAATCTTAACAGCGATATGTGGGTGTACGATTGGTATAGCAGCCTCAGGTACGCTAGGCGAATTATAGATATGTATACTCCCTGGGACAAGGAACAGCAGTTAAACCCGGAGTTAAATTTGAAGTTTGAACAATCGATGGTCAACGATGTAAACACTCTTTTTGAATTCGCATGTGTTTATGTCATGTTGCACGAAGTCGGTCATGCATTTCACAAGCATTCTGGACCAAGCCTTGCGAATGAGTTGGAAGCAGATAGATTTGCAGCAGATGGAATATGTGGTCTAAAGATTCTATCAGTCAACAACACTGAAGTGGACCGTTTTGAAATAGCTAAATTTAGCGGTGCTATATCTGCAATATCTTCGCTTTCATTGCTAACTAAGTATCTTGATAGCTCTTCCAGCGTGCATCCACATGTCGACGAAAGAATTCGCGTCTTTGTTGATTCGGTGCATCTTCCTGATGACCACTTTTGCCATCATGTAGCTTCAGCCGGGATATTATTAGTATATGGTTGGAGATTGCAACTGGAAGGAATTAATGGCCTTAACATAGACGAAAAAGAGCAATATGAAAGAGCACTGCATCTAAGGAGCAGAAATGGTGGCGACTCAGCAAAGAGTCCAGGGAGTTTACTGCGAAGTATGCTTGATGGATTCTCCAGGGAGAGAGGCAACCGCTCCCTGAAAAATTAGTAGATTGATATTTTACCTTCAAAAATGAGCTGCGGCGATTCAGAGACTTCATGAACGTCATCGAATCGGTACAGATTATCAAAAAGCAGTAAGTATTAGCGAATAAATTCTTTTAACCGGTGTTAAATGATTGAGCCCTCTCTAAAACAAAGATTGAATGCCTTGTTGCACAGCGGAAATATTCCTTTGATTTCGAGTCAAGTAAAGTTGTCATACCCGGTTATCGAGAGACTTTACAAAAAAATGGCGATTGGATTAAAATCTTTCGAACCGATCAAGGTCCATGAAAAATTGATTATCGATGGTCATCATAGATACATTGCGTCGCTGTTGGCAGGTTATGAGATAGAGAAGATACCCTCGCTTCGCACGTCTGTTAAAAAAGAAGAGGCATGGGAATTGACAGAATTCTACAACTATGACTGGTATTCACCGGAAAAAATTAAGGATTGG
>CBHTUB010000202.1:0-10161 GCA_966095595.1 uncultured Chryseosolibacter sp.
TTCCAGGGCGCCAACAGAAGCCTGGGCTTGCAAATGAAGTCGGTGGGCGAAGTGATGGGTATCGGACGAAATTTCCAGGAAGCATTGCAGAAAGCCTGCCAATCACTCGAGATCAGACGTAACGGAATCGGCGCTGATGGTAAGTCCCTGACAAAACAGGACGAACTGCTTCACAGTCTCGAGCATCCTACCTGGAACAGATTGTTCCACATCTACGATGCGATCAAGCTTGGCATCCCGATGAAAACCATTCAGAAGCTGACGAAGATCGATCGTTGGTTCCTCAAGCAAATAGAAGAGCTGATCGAGCTGGAGAAGCAGATAGAAAAATATTCCATTGACGATATTCCCGCCGAGTTGATGCGTCGTGCGAAGGAGAAAGGATACGCTGACCGTCAGATCGCTCACTTGCTCGATTGCCTTGAAAGCGAGGTTCACAAGAAGCGGAAAGACATGGGCATTAACCGCGTGTACAAGCTCGTGGACACCTGCGCGGCAGAATTCGAAGCGAAGACACCTTATTATTACTCTACTTTCGATACAGAGAACGAGTCAACACCTTCCAATCGCAAAAAGGTGGTGGTGCTCGGTTCAGGTCCGAACAGGATCGGTCAGGGCATCGAGTTCGACTACTCATGCGTTCATGGTGTGCTTGCCGCGAAGGAAGTTGGGTACGAGACCATCATGCTCAACTGCAACCCTGAAACCGTTTCGACCGACTTCGACATCGCAGACAAACTGTATTTCGAGCCGGTGTTCTGGGAGCATCTGTACGACATCATTCAACACGAAAAACCCGAAGGCGTCATTGTTCAACTGGGCGGGCAAACCGCGCTGAAGCTTGCCGAAAAATTGCATGCGTACGGTATCAAGATCATCGGTACATCCTTCGATTCGCTCGACCTTGCCGAAGACAGGGGTCGTTTCTCGACTCTGTTGAAAGATCTCAATATTCCTTATCCTGAATTCGGCGTTGCGACCAACGCGGATGAGGCCATCGAGGCAAGCAAGCAGATAGGCTTCCCGTTGCTTGTGAGGCCGTCCTATGTATTGGGTGGTCAGAGCATGAAGATCGTTATCAACGAGCAGGAGCTCGAAAATCATATCCTGGACATCTGGAAACACCTTCCGGAAAACAAAGTGTTGCTCGATCACTTCCTTGATGGTGCGATCGAAGCGGAGTCCGATGCAATTTGCGATGGTGAGGACGTTTATATCATTGGCGTGATGCAGCACATAGAGCCGGCGGGAATCCACTCTGGCGACTCGTATGCCGTGCTTCCTCCCTACAACCTCGGCGACTTCGTTCAGAAGCAGATCGAACAGTATACGATCCGCATTGCGCAGGCCCTGAAGGTGAAAGGTCTTATCAATATTCAGTTTGCGATCAAGAAAGACAAAGTTTACGTGATCGAGGCGAACCCGAGAGCATCGCGTACCGTGCCATTCATCTGCAAGGCCTATGATGAGCCTTATGTCAACTACGCTACCAAAGTGATGCTGGGCGAAAGGAAAGTTAAAGACTTCACGTTCAACCCGACAAGGAAAGGTTATGCGATCAAGGAGCCGGTGTTCTCGTTCAATAAATTCCCGGATGTGAACAAGGAGCTGGGACCTGAAATGAAGTCCACGGGCGAGTCGATTTATTTCATCGACGACCTCATGGACGATTATTTCCTGAAGATCTATTCCGAAAGGAATCTGTATCTCAGCAGATAGTTCGCAGGCGTTTTGTGTTCGCGCGTGTTGATTTAACCATCTCGCACGGACTTGCGGGACTTCTGATTGATCATTTCTTGATTTTTCGAAGTCTTTTGAAATAAAAATAGGATGGGTTCGTCTTTCAGACGGATGGCTTCGTTATTAAAAAACGAACCTATACCTTTGATATTCAGTTTATAATTAAAATAACGATGCTTAGGTTTCTTCTCATTGTCGGTTTGATATTGTTCGTTGTTTACAAGATCGGGACGCTATTCTTCAGGGCAGGAGCGGCGTCGCAGCAGTATCGCAACCAGCAACGCTCAGATTTCAACCAGAATTATAACGGATCAAGGAAGAAGGAAAGTCGCAGCAGCAACAAGAGCGGGGAATACATAGACTACGAGGAGATCAAATAATCTACTTTCTTGAAAATCCATTTTTACAAATATCAGGCAACCGGCAACGACTTCGTGCTGATCGACAATCGCACCGCAGGTCTGGCCTTTTCTACGGACCAGGTTAAGAAGATATGCGACCGCAGATTCGGTGTGGGTGCTGACGGCCTGATGCTGATCGAAAAGCACCCCGTGCTGGATTTCAACCTGGTCTATTATAACAGCGACGGCTCGCAAAGCCTGTGTGGCAACGGTAGCAGGGCCGCGGTGAGCATGGCCTCCAGTCTTGGCATGCTGAACGGGAAAACAAGGTTCAATGCCTACGATGGTTCGCACGATGCCCAAATTTTGGGTGATGGCATCGTCAGACTAAAAATGAATGATGTTCAGGAAGTGCATCAGGTCGGTGAAGACTACTTCATTAATACAGGCTCACCCCACTACATAAAATTCATCGGCGAGATAGAAAATTACCCCGTATTTGAAAACGGTCAGAAGATCCGCTATCATGATGCGTTCAAGCCCGGTGGCACGAACGTCAACTTTGTAGAAGTTCTCGCCGACAACGCTATCTACGTCAGGACCTATGAACGCGGTGTGGAAAACGAGACACTTTCTTGCGGAACCGGTGTTACGGCCGCTGCGCTTGCCGCCAGCTTCAAGGGCTATCACTCCCCGGTCAAAATCGGAACACTTGGCGGAGAATTGATGGTAGAATTCAAAAAATCAGATGAATCCGGCAATCCCGGCAGATTTACAGACATTTATCTCATCGGACCTGCCAAATTGGTCTTCGAAGGCGATCTGGAACTATAATTGACCAACTTCAACCTATTCTTTGGGGTTCAGGCTTTTCAGCTATCAACCGTTGGGCTTAACCTACAAACGAATTAACTTTAGGCCCTTTTGAAAGGGACATGACTTGTTGTCACATCGCGTAAGCAAATGAGCAGCCGGTCGAACATTGGTATTTCAACTACAACAGAATGTTAAAACTAATTGCGAAGATCTTTGGTACGAAGTCCGAAAAGGACATTAAACGTATAATGCCCCTGGTAGACCAAACCAGAAAAGAAGGCGAATCCCTCACCTCGATTTCCAATGACGAGCTGAGAGGCGAGACCAAAAAGATCCAGGATTTTATAGATCAGGAGCTAAGGAGCATCGACGATAAGCTGGCAAGCCTGCATAAGGAAATTGCAGATCAGCCTGACATGGAGATCAACGATAAGGAAGCGGTCTTCACGGAGATCGATAAGCTCGAAGGAGAACGTAATAAAGAGCTCGAGAAAACGCTCATGAAGGTTCTTCCGAAAGCGTTCGCTATCGTAAGGGAGACCGCACGTCGTTTCAAGGAAAACGAATATCTGGAAGTCACCGTGCAAGAGTTCGACCGCAGGATCGCCCTTACCCGCGAGAACGTTGTGATCGAAGGTGACAAGGCAAAGTGGCACAACAAGTGGGTAGCAGCCGGGAACATGATCACGTGGGACATGGTACATTACGATGTCCAGATCATCGGCGGTATCGTACTGCATGAAGGAAAGATCGCTGAGATGGCGACAGGTGAAGGTAAAACGCTCGTGGCAACCTTGCCGGCGTTCCTCAACGCGCTGGCCAGACGTGGTGTCCACATCGTTACCGTGAACAATTACCTGGCAACACGTGACAGCGAGTGGATGGGCCCGATCTTCCAGTTCCATGGACTTACTGTCGACTGCATCGACAAACACGAACCTAACTCTGTCGCACGAAGAAATGCCTACCGCGCCGATATTACCTATGGAACCAACAACGAATTCGGTTTCGACTACCTGCGCGATAACATGGCCAGGGATCCTGAAGAGCTCGTGCAGCGCGCCCACCACTATGCCATGGTCGATGAAGTGGATTCCGTTTTGATCGACGAAGCGCGTACACCATTGATCATTTCAGGTCCTGTACCCCGTGGCGATCAACATGAGTTCTACGATCTCAAGCCGAGGATCTTCAAGCTTGTCGAAGCACAGAAAAAACTTGTTAACGAATACCTCAACACCGCACGCAAGCTGATCGCCGAAGGCAATGAGAAGGAAGGCGGTCTTCCGCTTTTCAGAGCTTACCGCGCAATGCCGAAATATAAACCCCTCATCAAATTCCTCAGTGAGACGGGGATCAAGGCTGTCCTCCAGAAGACGGAAAACTTTTACCTGCAGGACAACAAGCGAAACATGCCGGAAGCGGATCAGCCGTTGTACTTCATTATCGATGAGAAGGACAATAGTGTCGAGCTGACTGAAAAAGGTATCGATCTCATCACCGGCGAAGGAGAAGATCCGAAATTCTTCATCCTTCCCGAAATATCGACCGAGATCAACAAGATCGAACGCGATACTTCTCTTAACGAAATGGATCAGTTCCACAAGAAAGAGGCTGTTATCCGCGATTATCAGGTAAAATCACAACGCATTCACAGTGTTAACCAGTTGCTGAAAGCCTACACGCTTTTCGAGAAGGACACTGAATATATTATTGTCGAAGGAAAAGTGAAGATCGTGGATGAGCAGACCGGTCGTGTACTCGATGGCCGTCGCTACTCCGATGGTTTGCACCAGGCTATCGAAGCGAAGGAAAATGTGAAAGTGGAGGATGCAACCCAGACCTACGCCACCATCACGCTCCAGAACTATTTCAGGATGTACCACAAGCTTGCCGGTATGACCGGTACTGCCGAGACAGAGGCAGGTGAATTGTGGGATATTTATAAGCTCGACGTTGTGGTGATTCCTACAAATAGGCCGGCGGTCAGGAAGGACTACGACGATCTTGTTTACAAGACCATGCGCGAGAAATTCAACGCCGTGATCGACGAGGTCGTGAAGCTGACACAAGCCGGAAGACCCGTGCTTGTCGGTACAACCTCTGTCGAGATCTCCGAGCTTGTAAGCCGTATGCTGCAGATCAGGAAGATCAAACACCAGGTGTTGAATGCCAAGCAGCACCAGCGAGAAGCCGAGATCGTGGCTGAAGCCGGAAAACCGGGCACAGTGACGATCGCTACGAACATGGCTGGTCGTGGTACGGATATCAAGTTAACACCGGAGTCGAGGGCTGCCGGTGGTCTTGCGATCATCGGTACGGAAAGACACGAGTCACGTCGCGTAGACAGGCAGTTGCGCGGTCGTTCAGGCCGCCAGGGTGATCCGGGAACTTCCCAGTTCTATGTGTCACTGGAAGACAACCTGATGAGATTGTTCATGCCTGAGCGCATTGCCCGCATCATGGACAGACTGGGTCTGAAGGAAGGAGAGGAGATACAGCATTCCATGGTAACAAGCTCGATCGAGCGTGCCCAGAAAAAAGTGGAGGAAAATAACTTCGGTATCCGCAAGCGTCTTCTCGAATATGACAACGTCATGAACTCGCAGCGCGAGGTGATCTATAAGAGAAGAAGGAACGCGTTGTTCGGTGAACGACTTGAGCTCGATATCCTTACCATGCTGTTCGACACCTGCGAAGACATGGTGATAAACGCAAAAAACGCAAATGATTACGAGAGCCTGCGCCTCAATGCGCTGAGCACGCTGGGACTTGATTACGAGATTTCCAAAGAGACTTTCGAAAAGCTCGATCAGAACAAGCTGACGGATGATCTGTATCACAAGGCCCTCGGGCATTATCACAAGAAGAACAAGATCGTTGCCGACAAGGCGATGCCCGTGGTCAGCGAGATCCACCGCACCCGTGGCGCTACGATAGAAAATATCCTCGTTCCTTTCACCGATGGCACAAAGCAGATCGGCGTGGCTGCAAACCTCGCGAAGTGTGTGCAGACCAATAACGGAGAGCTGATCAAGTCGATGGAGAAAATGATCACGCTTGCCATTATCGACCAGCAATGGAAAGAGCACCTGCGTGAGATGGATGACCTCAAACAATCGGTGCAGAACGCGGTATACGAACAGAAAGATCCGCTGCTGATCTACAAGTTTGAAGGTTTTGAACTGTTCAAGCGTTTCATTGCAAAAGTGAATGAAGACACGATCGCATTCCTTATGAAAGCAGATATCCCTGTTCAGCAGCCTGAGCAGGTACAGGAGGCAAGAGCGCAGAGGGCGCGGGCTAAGCTCAGCGAACAGAAGGAAGAATCACGCTCGTTGTTAAGCGGGGGTAGCGGACAACAACCCAACCAGCCTCAGCCGAACAGACCGCCGCAAGAGAAGGTCATGCCGATTAAGTCTGAGAAGGTTGCGAACCGAAATGACAAGGTCAGCGTACAATATCCGGACGGACGGGTGTTGCGCGACGTGAAATACAAGAAAGTGGAAGATGACATCCGGAATAATCGTTGTATAATTATCGAATGATCATGAGAGTCGTCAGTTTCTTTTTGCTGGTAGCAGTAATGCTGTTGGCAGCGTGTTCTTCCCGCGTGGGTACAAGCACATCGAAGACAAACACGTCGACGGCAGGAAAGTATTCCGAGGATCTTTCCATTTGGAGGCCGAAGGGAACAGTCACCGCTACGGACACAGCTAAAAAAAACACGACGAATACCACCACCAATAACGGCACGGTAATCAAGCCAACAGAGTATGTGGAGGCGAAATATGCCGTAAACGGACCTCTCGACAATGTGCTCGACAGTATCGCGAGAATCAACAAGAACATCGGCTATGTTGACGGATATACGATACAGGTTTACTCCGGCCTGAAACGCGAAGACGCACTCAATGCCAAACGTCAGCTGTCGACATCACTGCCCAATGTCGATTCAGAGATCCAGTATGTTCAACCCAACTTCAGGGTGAGGGTCGGCAAGTACTATGATCGCTTCAATGCGCATAAAGACTACGTTGCAGTGAAAAGATATTTTCCGAACGCCATCCTGATCCCGGAGCGTATCCCGATTCAATAACGCTTCTGCCGGTCTCTGTGCCTGGCGCACGTGAATCCGTTGACATGACAATACGCCAGGGAATGCGCAGGCCTAGAACCTTCCGAACTTGAGTCCCATGTTCACGGATATCCCGCTAATGTCATCGTCAGTCAATCCACGCCCTTCACTTCCAAAGGCCATGCGGTAGCTTACACCCGGAGTAAATCGCATCCATTTGAAAATATTGACTTCGACTTTAACGCCTGGTTCCGCGACGACAAACCAATTCTCATCGTGGTCGTAGTCATAGTAGCTGTCCCAGTGTTCTTCATTTTCCAATTCGCGTTCATACTGCAAGGTGAGTCCTGCTCCGGTAAACATCTGGAATCCGACGTGCACGGCACGATGGGAAGCGATGATATATTCGGTCATCAAACCGCATTGAACATACTCATAGCTTAAGTCCAGGCCCTCTACAGTACGATGCTGCACCGGTACCGGTATGTTGTTCGTAGATGCGGCTCCGCCGATCCCTATGAGAAAACGATGGTTGATGTACCATCCGCCGTACAACTCGACGACGTTGGCGTAATCCCCATTGATCGAGGTGAATTTATTTGATATCGATGCATAACCTCCGGAGCTCCGTGGCCCGTGATTGTTGAAGATTGTCCGGATTTGGTGGTCGTCCTGTGCAAGCGCGCTGATGGAAAGCATCAAAGCACTGACTAAAATGTAAAATTTCAGTTTCATGGCAATGTTATTTGCCTTGAGACAGCTGAGTTCCAGGAAACCCCTACGCCCGCCAACTGAAATTTTACGATTGCGGATTACACTTAGCATCGATGTTGCAACAATCCTACAACTTATGGAGCCGCATGACCGTTTGTTCGTGGTATGAGTTGTGATCTTTTGGTTAACTTTGAGTTTGCCCCGACTAATGGAACTTCTACAAGAGATAAAGTCGCTTTCAGAACAATACAGCGCAGACGTAATCAAACAGCGGCGACACATTCACGCCAATCCGGAGTTATCGTACCAGGAATTCAACACAGCACGGTATGTGGCTGGTGAATTGAAGTCGTTCGGACTCGAACCCAAAGAAGGCATTGCAACGACCGGCGTAGTGGTCGAGATAAAGGGGAAAAATCCTGATAGGAAAACAGTGGCATTGAGGGCAGATATGGATGCTCTGCCCATCCATGAAGCGAACGCTGTTCCTTATAAATCCAAAGTTGATGGCGTGATGCATGCCTGCGGGCATGATGTGCATACATCCTCTTTGCTGGGCACGGCGCGGATCCTGCATCAGGTTCGCGATTCTTTTGAGGGAAGTGTGAGATTGATCTTTCAGCCAGGAGAAGAAAAAAATCCTGGCGGTGCATCATACATGATCCGCGATGGCGTTTTGAAAAACCCGCAGCCGGCAAGTATTATAGGTCAGCATGTGTTTCCATTGTTGCCGGTGGGCAAGATCGGTTTTCGGGAAGGCATGTATATGGCCAGCTGCGATGAGCTGTACCTCAAGGTGATTGGAAAGGGTGGACATGCGGGAGCGCCGGATCTCACGGTAGACCCGATCCTCATCGCATCGCATATCCTGATAGCGCTTCAGCAGATTATCAGCCGCAATGCGAGTCCGAAGCAACCTACGGTATTGAGCTTTGGCAGGATAATCGCGGAAGGCGCGACCAACATTATCCCGAACGAGGTGAACATCGCAGGGACGTTCAGGGCAATGAATGAAGAGTGGCGCGAGTCGGCACTGGGAAAGATCAAAAAAATGGCTGAAAGCATTGCGGAAGGCATGGGCGGAAAATGCGAGGTCGAGATCTCCCGGGGTTACCCGTATCTGGAAAATAATCCGCAGCTTACCCGCAGGATCCGGCAAGCCGCCGCGGACTACGTCGGAAAAGAAAACGTAGTGGATATAGACATTACGCTTGCTGCTGAGGACTTCTCCTATTACTCTCAGGTGATCCCCGCATCATTTTACCGCTTGGGGACCAGAAACGAGTCGAAGGGCATAACGTCCTATGTGCATACGCCGACGTTCGATATTGATGAGGATGCATTAAAGATCGGTCCGGGTTTAATGGCCTGGATGGCGATCAGGGAACTTGAGTTCTTCAACGAACAATGACAACCACTTGTGATAGAAACAGCTGACCAGGAAATAGAACGACGTAAGCCCGGTGTCAGGCACACTGTGCAACTGATCGCTTATATCCTGCTGGCGTTTCTTTTGTTTTTCTTCGCACTGCATCTGCTTGAATCGGCTTTCGAGCAGCTCGGGAGCGAAACCATCAACTCCATTATCAGCGCTGTTGCTAATCCCTTTACTGGTTTTTTCATCGGGTTGATCGTCACTGCCATGATCCAGAGCAGCTCAACGACTACGGCATTCGTTGTTGGCTTGGTAGCCACCAATTCCCTGTCATTGGAAAATGGTATTCCGATCATTCTGGGCGCCAATGTAGGGACCACGATCACGGCCCTGTTTGTATCCCTGGCATTCATTTCTAAAAAGAAAGAGTTCCGCCGGGCGGTCGGGGCAGCATCCTATCACTGCTTTTTCAATTTACTTACTCTAGTGGTGCTGTTCCCATTGGAATACTATTATCACTTCCTTTCCAGAGTTTCTTTTTACCTCGCCGATTCCATTTCAAGCACCACCGCGTCCGCAAACCCGTCCGTCACATCGGGTTCGGCGCTTGACTTCTTTACAAGCGGTATCCTCAACTTGATACCCAACCTGCTGGCGGTCGTGCTACTGGCGTTTCTGCTGTTGTTCGCATCGATAGCTGTTTTCAGGCGGATGATCTCCAACCTTCTGAAGACGCAATCGCCGCAGACATTCAGCCGCTTTGTGTTTGAAGGCCAGGGCAAAGCGCTGGGTTGGGGCCTCATTGTAACCGCTGCCATAAGGTCGAGCACAATCACGACGTCCGCAGTTGTTCCGATCGTTGCAAAAAAAATTGCGACCCTCAGAAGTGCCGCCCCTTTTATCATAGGGGCCAACCTTGGAACGACAATTACCGGATTTATCGCGTTATTGTTTAATATCAGCAGCACCGCAGCATTAAGCATCGCTATCGCTCATTTTCTATTCAACCTTATCGGGTTATTGCTTTTTTATCCGATACCAGCGCTGGCTGAAATACCGCTTTCAGTTTCATCAGCCCTGGGTAAGATGAGCGCCAG
>CBHTUB010000203.1:0-10154 GCA_966095595.1 uncultured Chryseosolibacter sp.
GTTGGAGGTTCCACCGGTTCCCTTGATATAAGAACCTTTCGCGCGGATGTTGTGAATGCTGAGGCCGATACCGCCTGCAGATTGCGAGATCTTCGCGCACTGCTTCAATGTATCGTAAATGCCATCGATGCTGTCATCCTTCATGGTGAGCAGGAAGCATGACGACAACTGTGGCTTGGGAGTTCCGGCGTTGAACAATGTCGGAGTAGCGTGTGTGAACCACTTCTCGGACATGAGGTTGTACGTTTCAATGGCAGCCTGGATGTCTTCGCCGTGAATTCCTACAGCTACACGCATCAACATGTGCTGAGGGCGTTCGATGGTTTTTCCATCGATCTTCATCAGGTAGGAACGTTCCAGTGTCTTGAAGCCGAAATAGTCGTAGCTGAAATCGCGGTCGTAAATGATCGCCTCATCCAGTTCGGATCCTTGACCACTTTCCAGGTCTCCTTCGAGACCAATGGAGCATTCTGGCCAGTCTTCGGATCGACGTACTGGTACAAACGCTTCATCGTGTTCGAGAAAGACTTGCTTGTTGTCTTGTGCAGGTTCGACACAGCCAAACGTGCAGCAAGCTTTGCGAAATCAGGGTGTCTGGTCGTCATCGTCGCAGCAATTTCCGCGGCGAGGTTATCCAGCTCCTGAGTAGTAACACCATCATACAGGCCATTGATCACCTTCATGGCCACTTCTACAGGGTTAACGAACTTTGGATCGAGGCCATAGCAAAGTTTTTCGATACGAGCGGTGATTTTATCAAACTTTACAGACTCCCGATGTCCGTCACGTTTTACTACAAGCATTTTGAGAGATTAGGGTTGTTGTTTTGAAGTTGAAAAAGTGATTGAATGTATTAAAAATCTTCGTTCAATGAAAACTTCGGAGCAGATTCTTTGTTTTCCGTGCTCTTCATCACGCCCGCCTTCTGGTATTCTGCCACACGCTTCTCGAAGAAGTTTGTTTTACCACGCAATGAGATCATATCCATGAAGTCGAACGGATTAGTAACGTTGTAAATTTTCGTGCCCACGAGCTCGTTGAGTAAGCGATCTGCTACAAATTCGATGTATTGACGCATTTGAACGGCATTCATGCCGATGAGGTTCACGGGAAGAGCATCGGTAACAAACTCCTTTTCGATCTCTACGGCATCCCTGATGATCTCGATCACACGCTCCTTCGGCAGTTTGTTTACTACGTGCTGGGTGTAGATATGACATGCGAAGTCGCAGTGCAATCCTTCGTCGCGCGAAATGAGCTCGTTGGAAAAGCTGAGCCCCGGCATCAGACCTCTTTTCTTCAACCAGAAGATCGAGCAAAACGATCCTGAGAAGAAAATCCCTTCCACAGCTGCGAAGGCAATGAGTCTTTCCTGGAATGAGCCCTGGCTGATCCAGCGCAGCGCCCAGTCGGCCTTCTTCTTCACGCAATCCATAGTGTCGACAGCATGGAACAACTTGTCTTTCTCCCTGGGATCTTTTACATATGTGTCGATCAGAAGGGAATATGTTTCGGAGTGAATGTTCTCAATGGCGATCTGGAAGCCGTAAAAGAATTTGGCTTCGGTATATTGTACTTCTGCCACGAAATGTTCCGCCAGGTTTTCATTGACGATGCCATCGCTTGCAGCGAAGAAAGCCAGCACGTGTGTGATGAAATGGCGCTCGCCCTCATTGAGGTTGGCCCAGTCTCTTAAATCATGGCTAAGGTCGATCTCTTCTGCAGTCCAGAAACTCGCTTCCGCCTGTTTATAGAACTTCCAGATGTCATGGTGCTGGATGGGGAAGAGAACAAAGCGGTCTTTGTTTTCTTTAAGAATGGGTTCCTGTTGTAACGCGCTCATTTCAGAAAAAGATTTAGGTTAAACCAATATCATTAGGTCTCATTGAAACAATGAAACCCTGCTTCCGTTTCTAATAAATTTCTTGGGCTGTCTGAACAGAGAAACCTGTTCTAGCGTCAAGTGTACAAATGAATGAAACCATACTGAAAAATCAAAAACTCTAAAATCTGGCTATTTTGGACGATTGTGGATAACTTGTTGAAGGATTGTGGATAGATAAGTTACTGGAAAATAGCCGTTTAAAGCGTTTTAGTTAGGGCATTTTTACCGCTCCAAAACGGGTCGGGTTTTAGAAAAAAAATTTTTTATCCCCTGAACCGGGCATAACCTGGTTGATTCCTGAAAAATCTCAAAACCCGGGTTCTGAAATCCCAAATCTTTCTGTACCTTTGCAGTCCTATTTCAAAAACTATGTACGCAATTGTAAACATTGCCGGAAAACAGTTCAAAGTGGCTAAAGATCAGTATATCTATGCCCCTAAAATGGAAGGTGAGATCGGATCGGCTGTAAAGTTCGATAACGTTCTCCTGACCGATGATGGTGGTAAGGTAAGTATTGGCGCCCCTACTGTTAAAGGAATCACTGTTTCAGGTAAGATCCTGGAGCACGTAAAAGGCAACAAAGTGATTGTCTTCAAAAAGAAAAGAAGAAAAGGCTACCAGGTGAAGAACGGTCACCGTCAGCAATTCACTAAAGTGCAAATTGAAAGCATCGGTTAATCCCTAACAACTAAAGATTTACATCCATGGCACATAAAAAAGGTGAAGGTAAAGTAAAGAACGGCCGCGAATCGGAAAGTAAACGACTTGGTATTAAAGTCTATGGTGGCCAGAAAGTGATCGCCGGTAACATCATCGTTCGCCAGCGTGGCACAAAACATCATCCAGGTCAGAACGTAGGTATAGGTAAAGACCATACTTTGTTCGCGTTGACCAATGGTGTGGTCGTTTTCAAAAAAGGAAGAGAAAACAAGTCTTTCGTTTCAGTTCAGCCAGCTGCTGAAGCCTGATCAGACTTGACCATCAATATTCAAAAAAGCCGGTTTTTCAGCCGGCTTTTTCATTTCTCTGGCGCCATCGTAACATAGCCCATCACGTTGTCCGATTTTACTCACTAATTCAACTGAACAGCTGCTTCTTTTTCTAACAGCAGATTCTTAAATTCAGGTGTACGAGTTCCTCATTCACCTAAACCCCGCGCCCCCATGAAGAGGTCACTGCTGACGTTGATTGCGTTGGTATACGCACTGTCGTCGTTCGCTCAGGATAGAATTGTTACCGGGAAAGTAACCTCTACCGAAGACAATCTGCCACTCCCCGGCGTAAGCGTAATTGTTAAAGGGACCAGCAGCGGAACAGTGACGGATACCGAGGGCAATTATTCCATTTCTATCCCGGCCTCGGGAACCTCCCTGGTCTTTTCATTTATCGGACTGCGGTCAGCCGAGATCAATATCGATCAACGCAGCATCATAGACGTTACGTTGGGATTGGACATTCAACAGCTGAATGAGATCGTGGTTACAGGTACCGGCGTAGCGACCGAAAAGAAAAAACTTGCAATCTCCGTGGAAAGCATAACTGCGGATAAGCTTCCCGCGGCACCCACGGCTTCCATTGACCAGGCGCTTGTCGGAAAAGTGGCCGGAGCACAAATTTCATCTGTCAGTGGTGCGCCGGGTTCGCAAGTTCAAATTCTGTTGCGCGGTATCAATACATTGCAAAGAGGAACCAGTCCCATGATCCTGGTGGATGGCATTCAGGTTTCCGCTACTTCACTTTCCACACTCGACTTATCGGCGGTTGATAAAATAGAAACGGTACAAGGAGCCGCTGCGGCAACCATTTACGGTGCCCAGGGGGCGAACGGAGTAATTCAGATCTTTACAAAACGGGGAAAGCGTGGCAAGGTCAGCATTGATTTTTCTACCAGTATCGCACAGAACCGGTATTTGAATATTGGCGGGCTGTCGAAAGCCAAACTTCATGCGTTCACTACCGATGAATCGGGAAACGTGATCGATCCGGACAGCGATGTTCCGCTTACGCTCGACCCGCTAACGCTTCAGTATAGCGGTAGCCTCGGATACAACGCACTTGATCCTCAACTTAAAGCAGATAAACCCTATAATGCCAACCTGAAATATTATGATCACTTCGATCAATTTTTAACAACAGCCACGACTACCAATAACTCCGTGAGAATTTCCGGCGGAGCTGATAAGGTTGATTATGCTTTCATACTTTCAAATAACCGTCAGAATAGCACCGTAAAAAATGGTGGCTATCACGACCGGACGAATTTTACATCCAACATTGGCATCGAGATCGTAAAAGATCTGACATTTCGTACTACGACACAGCTCGCCTATACGAAGAACACCGTCAATCACGATATCTATGGTGTATTCAACTCACGACCATTTGTCGACTTCAACCTTAGGAACAGTGAAGGATTCTATGGTGCCAACTATGGTGATGCTGCAGGTGTGAACGGCTTCAATCCAAATTACTGGTCGAGCTACTCCGATAACGTCACCAAAACCGTAGACATTGTTCAGAACTTCAGCCTGAACTACAAATTCAAAAGGTTCCTGGAGCTCGACACACGCTACGGCATAAATTATCAGCGCTACGAACAGGTCTTCACGCGCTACAACGAAACCAATAACCGTACCGTTGCGGACGAGACTGGCGAGGCGACAACGGGTCATAACTTCACAGCGTACAATGCAGTTGGTCCGAGACTGATAGGCTTTGTCGGCTTTGTGGACGGCCTTGAAGGGGAGATAGACAACTTCAGCAATCAATCTACATTCAGGAACTGGCTTTCAAAGGCGACACTCACTTTCGATCTGTCAAATGATTTTGAGATCGATCTGCCTGTCAGGACAACAACGCTGGTGGCGTTCGACTATCGCAAGAACGAAGATACACGGTATGCGACCTACGCGTACGGCCTTCCGCTCGATAAGCCGTTCACCGCTGCATACGCTAAGGAGTTCCGCGTGATTCCCAACAAGATGTTGCCGGAGAACAGTAACATTCCATATACCGGCACTGTGCCATTTGTGACGTATGGATTCCTCGTGAATCAACGGATCGATTATGCCGAGTTTGCAGGTGTCTCCGTCGGCTTTCGCAGTGATTACTCATCGGCGTTTGGACGAGGCTCGAAGCCATTTACATTTCCCCGGGCCGATGCGTATGTGCGGATGTCGGAGCTAGATTTCTGGAGTGGAGGGATCGAAGATGTCATTCTCGAGTGGAAGATCCGCGCAGCTTATGGCGAGGCCGGCGTCCAGCCCATGGCATTCGACCGGTATGTCACCGTGCCTGCCAATACAATCGGAAATGAAGGTGGCCTGAAGTTCCCCATCTCATCCAGCAATCCCAATCTCGATGTAGAAGTTTCGGCTGAAACAGAGGTAGGGACCGACATGGTATTCAGCCTTCTGGATCACACCAATTGGCTCAATGATGTCGCCTTTTCATTCACTTACTGGAAGCGGTCGACTGAAAATGCGATCTGGGATCTGGATCTTGCGCCTTCAACCGGCGCCGGTCAGATCAAGACCAATGCTTTCTCGCTTGCCTCGCGGGGCATACAGGCATCGTTATCGGTGCTCGCATATAAAAACCCAACGTTCTCTTGGAACATGACGACCAACTTTACAAGATCTACCTCGGAGATCACCGATGTGACGAGCTTGGGTGAGGTGATCCTTCTCTCGTCGGCCGGCAGTACGAATTATGTACTGAGACCGGGACAGAAGGTCGGTCAGCTTATTGGATATCTTGGCCTTCACAGTGTAGATGCGATCGATCCGACAACTGGTCAACCCTACATCCCGGTTTCGGAACAGGCGAACTATGTAGTGGCCAGTAACGGCTGGGTTGTAAATAGAGATTCGAAGCAACCCTATTTTACACCGAACCCCTATAGCTTCGGCGATCCGAACCCCAAATTCAATATGTCGTTCATTCATGACTTTACCTATAAGTCGTTTTTGACTTTTGGGTTCCAGCTCGACTGGGTGCATGGAAGTCATCTTTACAACCAGACGAAAGAGTGGATGTATCGCGATGGCATACACAGCGATTACAATACGCCGATCACGATCGATGGAGAGACCGGTGCATGGACGGCATTTTATCGCGGTGTCTATGCGGTCGTCTCACGTAACGGGACAAAAAATTACTTCTATGAGGATGCGAGTTTTCTCCGGCTTCGAAATGTAAACGTGGGCGTTGACATAGCCCGTCTTACAAAACTTCCTTTCAGAACATGTCAGCTTGTGTTTACAGGAAGAAATATCTGGACACATACGAAGTACACGGGTATGGATCCTGAAGTCAGCTCGGGCCCGCTGAACTCATCGTGGGACCGCGGAACGGATCATAACACGCTTCCCAATATCATAAGTTATCAGATTGGATTAACCGTTGGTATCTAAAACTAAAAATCCGACAAAAATGAAAATGACAATCCGAATTTTTCTCGCGTTTCTGGTGCTGATACCGATGTCATGTAAAGACGAGCTTGATGTGGCGAATCCCAACGAGCCCACTGCCGAGGTTCTTTCCACTGAAAAAGGCATTCTTGAGTTCGCGCTGGCTGGCATTTATGTCAATGGATTTAAAGATTTGAAATATCAGGATAATGTTCTCGGTCAGTTCTGGGGAAATGGATTCTTTGAACTCATGGCCGATAACGTAGGCGCTGAAGCTGCAAATGTTTTTATGAATCAGATCGGCTGTCCAGAATCGGTGATGCTGGATGACGCCACGGTTGTGGCCAATCCCAATGCACCACCGCATCAACCTGACATGTTGAGGCAGAACAACCTGAATGCAAACGGTCTCGAGAATCCACTTTTCTATGAGTGGGGTTATATGTACTCTTTGAATCGCTCGTGCAATCTTATTCTCGGGAAGGTGGAAGAGATCGAATTCTCGGGTGATGCTGAAACGAAAAGGAATGTGCTCCAGGCATGGGCCTACTGGTGGAAGGGATTCGCCTATTCAAGGATAGGTTCGCTCTACTATGCCGGACTAGTTGTCGATAATTCTGATGTACTCGAAGATCCGAGAGGCACCAGCGATGTTTATAAAACGCATGATGAGATCATTGCTGAAGCAGAAAACAACTTCTCGAAAGCGGAGACCATATTGAATGCACTCACACAGAATGAGGCCTACAATTCGGTCCTTGGAAAGATCATACCCGATTTTTGTCAGGTGGGAAAGGGAGGAATATTGACTCCCGATATGTGGATCCGCAACATCAACACACTTCGTGCAAGAAATATTCTCGCCAATGAAAGGGTGGAGGATATGACGACCGGGCAGTGGGACCAGATCCTTGCTTTGACTGCGGACGGCATTCTGGAAACGGACTTTGTTTTCACGTTGCGTGCCAACGCAAGCGGTGATATCATTTCGGCTCAGTCGGGATCGATTGCTGCGCGAAGTACCGGTGACCCTGCATCTGCTGCAACGTACAAGATCAGCGAACGGTTGATCCAGACTTTCGAAGAAGGCGACCTCAGGCTGGCGAACAACTTCGACAGCGCGCGTAACGATCAGGGCAAACCGAAGACGTGGATCGGAAATTCAGATCGGGGAAATGTGTTCAATACCCGCTGGCAATTGCTTGACGGAGGTGCGGACATGGAGGGCGTCGTCGTGTATAGCGACAGAGATCCGGGCGCATACGAGTTATACATGGCAGGAACCTATGAAGAAAATGAGCTGATGAAGGCTGAGGCCAATATTTACAAGGGAAATGTAGAGCCTGGATTGACGTTGATCGATCTGGTCAGGGACTATCAGGGAGCAGGGCTTCCGCCATTGGCAGGAAACGGTCTGACAAGCGTAGAGGCAATAGCAAAACTATGCAGCGAACGGCGCGTAGCCCTTCTCTTCAGGAGTGTTGCATTTTATGACGCGAGAAGATATGGCGTGCTCGATCCGGTAACCGATGGCGGGGGAAAGAGCGATGCTGTCGTGGTCGACGTAAATGGCAACGTAAACACAAATGCAATAATCGACTACCAGTACCTTGATTACTGGGATGTTCCGGATAACGAGCTGGTCTATAACCCTCCGGCTGCAGGAAGCGCAGATGTTATCAATCCCAAACAATGATTTTTCTTGCTGGGTCATTGGTCTATAATCGATAGTCATTGGGGTGCAACCATTAATTACTCTTTGACTGTTGCCTCATGACTATTGACTAATGACTATCTTCGCGCATGCAATTGAAAAACGATCTTTTCCTTCGTGCAGCAAGGGGTGAGAAAACAGAGCGTACGCCAGTCTGGCTGATGCGTCAAGCCGGCAGAATTCTTTCCGAATACAGAAAAGTGAGGCAATCGGCAGGTGACTTTAAAACACTTGTGAAGACGCCGGAGCTGGCAGCGGAAGTAACGATTCAACCTGTTGACATCCTCGGTGTCGACGCTGCGATCATCTTTTCCGATATACTCGTGATTCCCGAGGCTATGGGGCTGGATTATGAGATGGAGGAAAAAAGAGGCCCGGTTTTTCCAAAAAAGATCACATCGGAAAAAGATCTCGCAGACATCCACGTTTCCTCTGCTGAAGAGCTCTCCTATGTTTTGGACGCGATCAAGGTTACCAAACGCGATCTCAATGGGAGAGTACCCCTGATCGGTTTTGCAGGCGCACCATGGACGATCTTCGCCTATATGGTAGAAGGCAAGGGAAGCAAGACGTTCAGTGATGCAAAGAAGATGTTGTATACCCAGCCACAGCTCTCGCACCGATTATTGGACATGATCACACAAAGCACTATCAACTATCTGAAAGGACAAATCGAAGCGGGCGCCGACCTGATCCAAATATTCGATTCATGGGCCGGTATTCTCAGTCCCGATCAGTATCACGAATTCTCGCTGCCATACATCTCGAAGATATGCGATGCCATCACCGATGTTCCTAAAACCGTTTTTGCCAAGGGGGCATTTTTTGCGCGCGAGTCGATGAACAAGATCGGTTGTGATGTTGTGGGGCTGGATTGGAACATGGACATTAAAGAATCAAGAAAGATGATGCCCGACAAAGTGCTTCAGGGAAATCTCGATCCTTGTGCGCTCTATGGGTCCAAAGACGATATCAAGCGAGAAACAAAAAAAATGCTAGATGCTTTCGGCCCGTATAAACACATTGCGAATCTGGGCCACGGATTATATCCTGATACCGATCCCGATAAAGTGAAATATTATATCGACACGGTGAAGGAGCTGAGCACTCAATTGAGGTCGTAGCTTGTAAGCTCTTTGTGGTCTCTGTGTTATCCTTTGTGATTCCTGTGTCCTGGATTTATTACGTCATTCGTAACGATTGCGCGTGGAATCTTTCACCGCGAAGGCTCAAAGACGCTAAGGTGCGCTAAGGATTCTAACAAAACTTGAAACTCCTGGTTAATTCTGAAGCATCCTGAGCAGCGTAGTAAGTCTGCTCTTCAGATTTCTTCTGTCAACAATGAAATCCAGGAAACCGTGATCGAGCACGAACTCTGCACTCTGAAATCCTTTTGGAAGATCTTTACCGATCGTTTCGCGGATAACACGGGGACCGGCAAAGCCAATCAGAGCGCCGGGCTCTGCAATATTGAAATCACCCAGCATGGCATAGGATGCAGTTACACCTCCTGTTGTAGGATCGGTAAGGAGGCTTATATAAGGGATCTTTGCCTTGTCCAGCAGCGCGATCTTTGCGGACGTTTTTGCCATCTGCATCAGCGACAAGCCAGCTTCCATCATACGTGCGCCGCCTGAACGGGAGATCATCAGGAATGGCTTGTTGGTTTGAAGCGAGTGGTCCATCGCGCGTGCGATTTTCTCACCTACAACAGAACCCATCGACCCGCCGATGAAGCCGAAGTCCATACAGGCCACGGTGATGTCGATGCCATTCATTTTACCATAGGCAGTGCGTACGGCATCTTTCAGCTCGGACTTGGCCTGCGATTCCTTGATCCTTTTTGGATAAGGCTTGGTGTCGACAAACTTCAATGGGTCGGCCGACTGCATGTTCTCGTCAAGCTCGGTGAATTGGTTGTTGTCGAAAAGTATCTCGAAATATTCCGCCGATCCAATGCGCACATGAAAGTCTTCCTCCGGAACAACATATGAGTTGTTCTTCAGCTCGCGTGTGTGAACGATCTTTCCGGCCGGCGATTTGAACCACAAGCCATCAGGCACTTCACGTTTCGATTCTGTTGGGGTTAAGATTCCTTTATCACTGCGTTTGAACCAAGACATATTCAAAGGTTTAATTTAAA
>CBHTUB010000204.1:0-10153 GCA_966095595.1 uncultured Chryseosolibacter sp.
CCGGATATAGCCTTCTAATCAAAAGGCTTGTCCTCGTTACCCCATTTTTTATAGGCATCTGTGAGCGTGAATTCGATCCACTCACCTATCCCCAGGCCACTCTTGCCTTCTGCCCACGCTGTCGATTCCTCCATGTCCGTCATCATCGCTACATCGTAGGACGAGCTGCCCTGAGAGGCCAGGTCGGAGGATGTTTTAACGGTAGCGATACCGGTACAAGTAAACTCGTAAGGGCCCGGTCCGCCTTCGTCCATTAAGGTGAAAGTGTCACCGGTCTCTCTGTATTCGTAGGTGATGGTGGTTTCATTTTCGATGTCAGACCCACCGGACCCTACGTCCAGGATGTCTCCTGCGCCCGTGTGCTCAAACCCCGTCAGCGTAAAGGATGATACGAATACCGGATTGAGGCTGAACTGTGGTTTGTCGTCCGCGCCATGATCATCAAATGTCAACGACATCACGTTGGGATATTTTTCGTTGCCGTAGCCATCGAAGGGATTCGGAAGCGAAAAGATCCGCTGGACGTCCTGCATGATCATCTTGTTCTCGAGGGTGACGCTAAGCATGTACAGATCACCGTGCTCAAATTGAACGGAGATGCTTTTGACAAGAGGATGGACGGCTTTCGCTTTGTCCAGGGGAAATTCCGGGCCTTCATTCCAGGTCGGTTGGGTCGGGTCATAGTCGATCGTCAGTTTCTGTCCGCAGGAATATTTTTCAGACTTATAGCCATATTGATTCTCGAGCACACAGGTAAAATCACTGATATTTTTTCGCATCCACGACATAACATCGGCGGAGGCAGACCTAACTTTTTCTGACACCACTTTTGTATAGTTTCCGCCAAATGAACAATGCGCGCCATGATCACAAAGGTCGCCTGATTCTTCGAGGGTGATGCCACTCTCCGTGGTTTTGAAAGTCAGAGCACAATCTGAATCGCCGTATTTGTAGGAGCCATCTCCCTGTTTAACAGCAACGCCTGAGCTTTCTCCCGTGCAGCTCTCGCCTGCCCCAACGAGGAGTGTGAAGGCGAGAGAGTCTCCCCGCAGTTCCGTCGATAACAGGCCTGCATCGGGTATCGAGTACCAATCAACGGTGACCTCTTTACCAGAAGTGGTATTGGCTTCGTCGGCAGACCCGTTTCCTTGCTTCGGGCCGCAGGATAGCATTGTTGCACACAGCAAAAGCATCATCACTTGTTGAACAGGCCGAGGCTTTTTAAATCGATTCTTACGAAAGGATGTCTTTGGTTCCAGAGGGCGAAGGGGTTGTATCATAGGGGAAGTTGGATTTGCAATTACTGACCCGAGCTATCCGATAAAAATACGACAACACAAGGATCAATATACAAGATACTAAAAGGAATCGCATTGGGAAGTGATGACTTAGTGGAAGACAGGATCGCTTATTGGTTGCCGATCAACGTTATCCGGTGACAATGGCTTTAAATAGTTATTGATTTGCCCCGCACCCTCACCGCTGTAAGTGTGGACGACATCAACCGTATCATCAAATCGTTGACTATCTTCTCACAATCGTCACCCAGGTTCTGATAAAAGATCTTTTTGGTAACACTACCTGAGGTTGAGCAAGCGCTGCTGCCGCCACAGACGAGGACGATTCCGCTGCCGGCGCAGACTGCTGATTTACGGGCTTTGCGGCGGATGCCTGGGCTTTTTTCATGGCTGCAATTGCAGCGAAGTTTGCTGCTTGAACATTAGGATCGCTGTTGGCCCGTGGTCTGCCTGCGGCAGTTGTCGGTAGTCCGCGACCACCAGGGTCGAGGTTACCCGTTTCCGGATCTCTCACCTCGACAAAACCGGCGCCTCCTGTCTTTTTCTGTTTGTGCCAGTCGATCGCCTTTACAGCATGTGAAATTTCATCGAACCATTGCATTGCCCTTTCTGTTTTTCCGGCCCGGAGACCCGCGGCTGCTGTTTCCCACGTCGCGAGATCTGTGAGCACCTTCTGAAGCCACGGACGGCAATCGCCGAGTTTTCCCTGACGCAGAACAACCAGCATCGCTTCGTAGAAGGCCAAACGGTCACGTTCGTCACCGCCCGCACCCTTGGCAAGCCACTGCAGTATAACGTTGCCGTCAAATGCAGGGCGCGGATGCATCGCCGGTGTAGCGTGCCAGTATAGCTCATCTACCCAGGACGTATACGTATGAGGCCCCGGTGCAACTCCACCCTCCCAGATGTTGCTGCCTTTTCCTCCTTTTGACGCCATCTTCTGTTTCGCGTTCATAATGTCCATCACTTCCTTTTTCGGCAGAAAATGCAGCAATTCCTGTAATCGTCTCTCATCAGGCAGCGCTTCATCCATGGTCCACTCCGTGCCGGGGATATCTGTGAGATTGTTGAAGATCAGGTTCACAAAAAGATTTCGGGAGTCGGTGTCCTTATGCACTCCCAGTTCTTTACCTGCCTCGCTAAAACCTCTCTCAGGATAAAAATTTACCTCGATTACCACGCTGTACAGTCCGCTTGTAAACCACTCCTGGGATTGTATGTAGCCAAGCTGGCCGTTCGCACGCATAAAAGCCATGAGGAAATCAGCGATCCGTGAACGCAAAGGCGCACCGATGTCAATTCCTTCGCCACGTTGAAAGTCTTTGGGAGAAGGCGTAAGATTCACAGGTATCGTCAGCTTGCCGCAATCTAAAATTGAATCGGGCTTTAATTTTATTGCTGCACAAAGTTTAAGAAGGTCGGTGGCCAGTGCAGGCCAGAGTATATATTGCTCGCCCATCATCTCCTGAAGCTCGCCCAGCGAGGCCGAATGCATCCACAGATCCTCCCGATCATGCAATGAACTCTCGTCGCGAGCAACGGCTGCTGAAGCTCCACCAGATCCGAAACCAGTTCGGGGTCCATGCAACATCGGATTGTGGGATGCGGAAGCTGAAGACATTGCGACATTCGCTTTTTCCTTCTCTACTGCAGCGGACTTGTCACCCACAGCTACCGCGCTGTCAATTGCAGCGGAGGCGTTAGCCGGAACTAAACCTGGAGGTGGAGGAAGTGCCACGGGGTGGCCAGGCGCTTTATCGATGTTCTCTTCCTTTTTAGCGGCCGAAGCTTCCCCGGCAACAACGGCTTTCTTGTCAGGAACAGCAACATCATTTGTTGCTCCGCAACCAAGCTGTGCCGTATCTGAATGTACAGGACTGACCTTCGGAGGAATGAGTTTTCCATCTACGCCACCAGGTGCGAACAACTGATCGGGCTGTGACTTCGTGACCGGATACAATGGACTCTTTGCCAGTTGTGCCCTCAGCGCGGTCAGAACTTTTTCACATACAATGGAGAGCACTTCATGCGCGTTGGTGGTGTTCAATGCTTCCGAAGTATAAAGCCTGATGCCGCGCTCCACCGTTGCGGCGGGCAATTTTTTATAATACGCGATCCAATAGTCGAGATAGGGACAGTTGCGTGTCGTCTGATGGATCCTGGCAAGCTCGGGGTTGGCGATCTGCTCAAGCCTTGTATTTAATTGATCCAGGAACTCATCTTTTTTCATCTGACCTGCGACTGCTTTCGATGAATCTTCGACGAGGAAATTTTGAAGCTGGCCGGCACCCTCGTCCCCGGCTTTTTGAACGGGCAATGTCAGCCTATAGGCGAGATTCTGGAATTCCTGCTCATGAAGTTGCGCGACGTTATTGTTCTGACGTGGTTCGAATCGAATACTGAGCGACCTTGCGCCCATCTCGTCGGCTTCTTTTTCGAGACCTGAGTCATCATTTACATTTACCCTGCCTTTCATCTGCTTTGTCGGCCTGACCCTTCCCTGTTTCTGCTGAACGACATGCCACGCCTCATGAGGTAAATACTTTTGCTGACCGGGTGCTATATGGATCTGGTTGCCCTGCGCATAGGCATGGGCGTTGAGCTGCGCGGGCTGTGATGAGTTGTAGTGAACTTTTACATCACTCATGTCAATGCCCGAAAGCGACTCCACGCCCGACTTCAACCGATCGGGCAGGCCAGTGTTGTTTACCCTGCGCTGAACCGGTGAGTTGTCGATAAAGGAAAGGCCATAGGCAGGCGGAGCTATCCCTGGTACGTGCGCTGAAAGATTTTGCGCTGTCTGGGCTGCTCGGTCCTGCTTTGTGGTTATGGCTTTCATGTATCAGCTTATCAAGGAACAACCTACGGCTTAAAGCCACTCAACTCCAGCTGTATGCGAAGAAATTCTGTAAAAGAGTTGATGACTTTGAAATCTTTCAACCCCTCACCTTCGCCATAGTAATAGACCTTCGGATCTTTTTCGGTGCCTTGCGTGAAGAAAGCAAACTGGTATCCCTGGTGCATCCAAAAAACGAACGCATCTTTGGGCAGTGCTACTTTAAAATTATTATCCTCGAGTAATTCGATAACGGCTTCTTTAAGCTCGCCAAGCTCGTCGTAAAATTCGGATGACCCCAGCATAAAATTACCGGCGTTCTTGCCCATTGTGGCTAGAAAAGTTTTATACACTGATGGAAGGGAGTATCCGGATATTTTCGCTTCTATCGCTGCAATTTCTTTTTCTGAACAGCCCTCGTAAGTGCTGAAGAGCTCATCTTGTTCCTGTAGTGTGGCAATTATTTGTTTCATGGCAATCTGGTTTTACTTTCTGGTGTCATTTACAAAAATCATCGTAGAGTTCGGGAACATGGCTTTGAACTGAGGTATTAATTCTCTACAGGAAGCGCAGTATGCAATCTCAGATGCAAGATAGACGGTTTCCTTGACGTCGGGAAAAACCTCACCTTTTCTGCCACCCAGTTCACGCGCAATTCTCTCCAATAATTTGTTTTCAGCATCATGCTTGCTCGTGTGTCCCATTACATTTTTATGTGTAAAGAAACGTTCATCATCGGCTGGAGAATCCAGGAGTCCGAGATTTTTCTTATACTGCCCTTCTCCACTCACGGCAGAAAACTCTTTATAGGCTCTGTTGCCTGTTCCTCCTACTATTCCCGCGACGCCTACATTTCTCTTTTTTGACTTTTCACCCATTGACGCTACACGAACGTCCTGAATTTTCTTCTTGAAGTAGTCGAATATCTTCGTGCCGTTCGAGTCTGTATAATCTTTTCCCGCGACAGTTCCGTGCTCTTTCAGCACTACGCGCTGCACGACGTTGCCGGCCTTGAGTTGTTTCGGCTGCGAGTCGACAAAACTGAGGCCGTACGATGGTGGCCTCACCTTCAGCCCATTTTTGGCCCCGGCAGTTTTGAGCTGTGTATGTGTTTCTTTACTGCTGTACTGTCTCATAAAATGCTTTCGGTTTATCACACGAAGTGTTATTGAATCTTGAATTCAAGGAGCTCGACCGGGCGTTTATAAAGCGGTGGTTCTTTTTCTGTCGTCCAGTTGTGTTCAACCTGATCGTCTGCGGTAAGAAGCGCCGTAATTTCATGAACGGTCAATGCCCCATCGGGAAATACTTTCGCATAGTGGCCTGTATGCGTTTGATGCTGGACATACTTGCTGAAGCTCGACCAATTCGACGCTTTTCCATTGTTGAATTCTCCGGCAAAGGAGCTCGGACGTCCATCTTGGAGGCCCTGTTTATATTGTTTGACGAGGCTTATGTACTCGGATTTTTCCATGTGGTATACCATACGTATCCTGTCTTGCCTCGACATTGCGGCGGCCCGGTTCCTATCCAAATGATGTTCCGCCTGAATGTTACCCCAATCCTGCTGCGCGTTTTGAAGCTCCCAAAGTATGTGACCCTCTACCGCCTCGTCAGCTGCTCCCATTGAAACTCCGATCGTGTTCGTATGCGAATTATAGAACGCTCCCGTGTGCGCCTCCGCACTTACCACCCATTCGATATTCAGAGGCAATCCGGTTCGTTCACAACTTCCCTCGACGAGCGATTTTCCCCGTGGAGTACTTAGGATCCTATCGAGCGCCGGTTTCATATCAGGCGCGACTGTACCGAGCTGATAGCCAGGGACCGTGAGTCTGTCCGCAACGTTGCTCAGAACCGCGGAACCTACCGCAGCCCCTGTCAGTGCGCCATGCGCGGTTGAACTGTAATAGGCACTGACCGCACCTGCGGCGCCACCCACAACCGCACCACCAAGGGCGCCTGTTATTCCCGCGTGCTGATAACCCGCTACTGCACCGCTAGCCATACCAGTCAGTCCGCCTTTTACCGCGCTGATCCCGCTGTACATATGTCCGCCGATCGCCCCCGCGACACCACCTACTACGCCACCAATAGCACTCCCCCACCATCTGCCCTTTTTGTTCAACTGAATGGTCGTGGACTTCGCCGTCAATTCAACCCTTCGCAGCTGAGCTGTACTTCCCGGAGAAGCGTTACTTTCCTTGCGTTGCACGGGTTGATCAATGAAGGCCATTCCATATTGTGGCGGTGACAGACTGGCGCCTCTCGTGGATATATTCTTTCGAGATGCATTCGAATCGATCTTTGCTGAAAGTTTCCGGGCGTGGGCCATAACGTTATTACTTGTACATCAAAATGGTGAAATCGTCTTCTTCATATCCTATTATCAGCTCCGCCGTTGGGGTAAGGTGCCTGCAGAAATTCAGTATTTCGTTCTTGTCATAACCCTTCAGCCAGAAAGACTCTGCCAATGATTCTTCCCTCAGTAGGTTGAATGACATGCTTTTGCGCACGCGACTGAATAATTTTACAATTGCCGAATAGGGAAAAAGAAGATCGTCCGTCTGGTAGTTCATGGCACCGGAGGCGATGATATGATCCACCTCTGGCAAGCCGTCGGTAATAAAATCTGCCTGCATAAAGAAGGTGTTCTCCACACCTTCAAAGCGATCCTGAGCCTTTTCAATAAAATCAGGGATCAGATCGATACCGAGGTAGGTGAAGTTTGAATACCGTTCATCGAGAAAGGACTTTAGGTCACCCATGCCACAACCGACATCGAGCAGCACACAATTGGCAAGACTTTGGAAATGGCAGAGCGCCCTGAAACGGTTTAGCTGTGCCGCCTTGTTCGTCCAGCCCACCCGTTGTGCCGAATCGTCCGGGTAGTGACTGCTCTGCTGATGATAGTAGCGCATGCGCGCCTTTTCAAGTGTATCCATATACGGATAATTTTCAGATTACTCAGTCGATAAATACATCGGCAGCGAAAATGTACCGCCGATGTATCGGAGAATCAGGCATTGATGGCTGCCTGGGCTGCCGCGAGTGATTCCTGCGCTTTAACTACCCTGGCTTTTGCAGTATCCAACGCTTCCTTCGCCGTGGCAGCCTGGGTTTTGGCGTTGTCGAGTGCTGCCTGTGTGGCGATCACGCGGTCATTTGCATCTTGCAAGATCCTGTTCAGTGATATTTCAAGAGGCTCGTGTGCCGCTTCCGGTGCGGCCAGCACCATCGGTATTCGCGGATTGGCCGTCCACTTAAGAAGCGCCGAGGATGCCAAGGCGATATACGAACCTGTTAGCTCGGTGGAGTTCTTTGCCTGGCCCGATGCCGTGAGGGTATTCAGCGAGGCCGTCAATGCGTTGATCACAAGAGTCACCGCGGTGTCCGCGCCTTTTTTTATTGCTGTCGCGTCGGTAACGAGCTCGCTTGCGATCTGGATGTTCGCTGCCTTACGGCTGTTGATGAAGTCAGAGGCAAGGTTAACGGCCTCGGCGGCCTCGATGGTTTTTTGGACCACCCGTTCCCATGTTCTCACGAGCCCCGATATATTGTTATAGGTGATCTCCGCCACCAGGTTACTGTCATCCGATGTTTGCTCGAGCGCCTTCAGGCTCGACTTGGCCGTGAGAAAAGAAGCCCATTGCGCCTTTGCGGTAGCCTGGTCTGAAGTTGCCGTGGTCAGCAAGTTCTGGAAGAGCTGCACTTTGTTCACATACGAATTATACGCCGACTCTGCCATAGCCGCAGTCGTCGCAGCATCATTGGTTTGACGAACCAGATTCTGAAGTGTAGAGTTTTTTATGGAGGTTACATTCAACGTTGTTGCCATAATTGATAGTGTTTTAAATGATTATAGTTGTTGTAAATTGAAGAGAACCGAGGAAGAGAACCCTGATATCCTTCCCTGGTACAGGGATGCTGCCTCCGGTTGGTCATCCTGCGTCGTCGACATGATCAATGTGCTGTAACTTTGTCCCTTCACAGGACATTCCCCATAGTTGTCGGTGAAACCGCCCCCTTCATTCACGGCTTCATAGTAAAGAAAGTCATTGGGCTTGTCTCCTTTTTGCAGCGTGGTCAGCTGATCCAGATGATCACTTACCGTTTTCAATTCTACATTCAGATCGCCAAGCTGATCATGGACGATACCTCGCTGAGTGTTTTTCAGGATGATGCTCGTGCTAACCTCTTTTAACTCTGCATTCTGTTTCTCTATGTCTCCCAGTATCGCTGATTCGTCGCCTTTTACTTTCTTCAGTTGGCTGAAGCTTTCTACAATTCGCACCAGCAAGGCGGCCTGCTCTTCCTGCTCTTTCGGGATCATTCCCTGAAGCTTTCTGGCATCGTCCTCCGACTCAAGTGATACTTTTTCGCTTCGTATGCTTTCGAGTTTTTTTACCAGGCTGGCGATCTCCTTAAGGATCATGTCGATCTCTGTCTTTTTGGAAGCGTCTTGCGTGGTATCTTCATTCAGTTCTTTATTGATGCGATCCCGCTTCGTATTCAGTGCTTTCAGCTCCGCATCAAATTCTGCCAACTCTGCCGAGAGGACCCTGACTTCTTCAGTAAGTAACGTCTTCGATTTTTCGAGCTTATCCATTAAGGCATCGGGGATCTTTTTTGCAACGATGTAGCTCGCCGCGGGGATCGTTTCCATAATGTCCTCATCGATATAAAAATCGCTGATCTTGCCTTCCAGCCAACTCTGAAAGATCTGCTTCCGATCGGCATAGGCTTGTTTGGCGAGCGTCTGTTGCGTTTTTGCAAGGGCGAGTTTCTTTTTCTTCGTCTCCAGGTCGTGAAGATCCTGAGGTTCCTGGATCAGTGCAGAGTCATACGCGAGTTGTGCCAGCTGACATTGTTCCTCCTTCTCTCGCAGGGTTTGCTCCGCCTCAAAGAGCTTCTTCTCCTCAACATCGATCTGCGTGTTTCGCTGGAAAGCCTTCCTGTCCAGGTCGTTAAACAGGAACGTTCTGAACTCCATCAGATCGCCCAGATCAGTTTCACTGTTTATCAGTATTTTTTTGGCAGGTACCTTGAATGCCACCCGTACTGCGTCTTTTTTGTTCAAGCTGTAAAACATGAGCGACATATCCGTCGTCAACACCTGAGGCAAATATCTTTTCAGTGTAAAAACAGGAGCGGCGAGAGACAACAGCCCATTTGTGTTTTTGGACGCCTTCTGATAGTCGTTGGTGTGCACAACATAAACAAAGAACGTATAGGGTACTCCCCTGGTGACCGGCGTGCCGTTATAGTCGCAGGCAAATCTGGCCTTTCCTTTATCTTTCAGATCGTTGGTGTTCAGAAAATCGGCTGTGATAAACTCCCTCGAATAAGTAGCTGCCGTTTTTTTTGCGTCGAGCCTGATCGCAGTGTAGTTCTCTTTTGGGGTTGCCTTGGCAGCCTCTATGTTGAAACTGACCGAGTCATCTTCCTTCACCAGGATGATCCTGTATTCGTCGATGATCCTGATGTTGTCCTCTGTCTCCTTGAATGCATTGAAGCTGAGCGTAAATTGGTCCCCCGCGCATCCGTCCTCGCTTATCTTGCCATTTTCCAACCCTTTGATAACGCAGGTGAGGTTATTATTGACGAACTGGTTCAATAGCTCCAAAGACAATTGCAGCGCGTTGTCTTCGGCAAGTGCAGTCTTGTATACGCCGGCCTGCTCATTCTCCGCAGCCACGGCACTGCTTACGGCAGACAAATCCGAATTGATCAGGTCCTGTTGTTTGGAAAATGCATCTGACAATAATTTCGCCAGAGCAGTGACATTGCTTTTTACGACTCCCGCCTGTGTCACAACACCTGCCGCCCTGGACTGAGATGCATCAATTGTCAATTTCAAGGCAATGATGCCTGCTTCCTCCGCGAGTTTCGCAGCTTCTTTTGTGGCCTCGTCTGCTCTCGCCACGAGTTGTTGAATGTGGCCTCCATTATCGAGCGAGTTGGCAACGGCCCGGGTACCGGCTACAAGGCTGGACAGGTGCGTAATGGAAGTGGCAGC
>CBHTUB010000205.1:0-10110 GCA_966095595.1 uncultured Chryseosolibacter sp.
AAGCAGGTGATGAAGTTCGAAGATGTTTCGGCAGTAATTCCCAGGCTACTCGACGATATCCAGACCAATATTTATAATAGGGCGCTTCAATTCCGTAAAGAGCATACAACGGAAGTCGACTCATACGACGACTTCAAAAAAGTGCTGGATGGAAAGGGCGGTTTTGTATCTGCGCATTGGGATGGAACGATGGAAACGGAAGCTGCGATCAAGGAAGAGACAAAAGCGACCATACGTTGTATCCCGCTCGACGCTAAAGAGGAAGCTGGTAAATGTATTTACAGCGGTAAGCCTTCCGGACGACGCGTGTTGTTTGCCAGAGCTTATTGATCTCTGGTATTTTGCTTATTGTCCTACCATTACAAACGCTCCCCAATAATACGGGTGCTTGAAACGTTCGCGGATCTTAAGTTGTGCATCGCGGAAGGAAGTCTGCTTGTTCCCCGAGGTTAACCACTGTTTGTAGAATCCCGACATGAGCTCCTGTGTTGCGCGGTCATCCACTTTCCACAATGACATCAACACACTTTGGGCACCGGCCGAACGGAAGGCACGTTGCAGGCCATAAACCCCTTCACCGGATTTGATCTCACCGAGTCCGGTTTCACAGGCAGACATCACTACAAGCTCGGTCGAGTTGAGATCGAGATTCATCGCTTCATAGGCTGTCAGGATGCCATCCTCTGCATTTGGATTCCGTTGACCCGCGATTGTCTTCCCCGAACCGGCGAGCAGCAGGCCGGATCGCAACAGCGGATTCTCTTTTAATTTACGATCCGTAATACCTGTAAAGCCACGCGTTTCGTCATCGCCGTCATTGCCAATTTCGTTCAGGAAAAAGCCGTGTGTGGCGATATGAAGTACGGTTGGAGACGCGACGCTTTTTAAACGTTCTTCCGTTGCCTCTGCAATAACATATTTCTTCACGTCATACTTCAACGGTTTCATGACGGATTCGATCGATGTAACCTCAACGTTTGTGCCCGGCAATTCGGTAATGGTAGATCCGCTCATGAATCGTTGAGTCGTGTCCTTTGCCAGAATGTTGTACGTCGTATCGGAGCTAGCAGCTTGCGTGGATTGTGAGATGCCCTTGAGATAATAATCAGGGTAACCTACAAGCACCGCAGTCCTTGAAGATGCAGGCCTTCTCTGGTTAAGGATGTCAGAAGTGTTGCCAACGATGATGATCTCGCTTTCGTCTATGAGGTATTTTCCCGTCTCAGGATTATACAGCGTATTCAGGTTGATGGAGTTATAGACGCCATCGGGTGACAAAAAAACGCGATTACTTTTTCCGAGCTTGTTTTTGATCGGTGCCCAGAACTGCTGATACGAATACTGATCGACCGATTGGGTCTTGATCATGTTGTTGTAATATTTCACGTACCGCGACTCGAGCTGGTCGCCGTTCGGGAGCACCACGAGCTGTGCGTTTGCTTCTTATGGCGTGATGATCAGCGCCGCATATGAAATCTTCCTTACAAATTCTCTTCTGAAAACGGAGTCGGACTTGATGTCGATGCTGTAGTCTTTTCCGTCCGAATGCTTTCCGGTGATACGGGTGGGGCTGGTGGCCATGAGGTCAGAGAGCTGGTTCGAGGTTTTCCCTTTTGTTGTTACTCCGTTGATCGATGTGATGATATCCCACTCCCTGATCCCGGCTCTGGTTGCAGGACACCGGTCTGATGGGATCTCTGTTACCCGCATGTATCCACCGTTGCCAAGGGTATCGAATATCACGCCCTTTCCGATGAACGCAAAGACGTAGGCTGCCCGCGCGTTTCTTATTCTGACGATCTCAACGGCAGCTTCGCCAGGCTTCAGGTTGTCTTTTATATTTTTCCAGGTTGCGCGCCGGGAAACGATATTCGTGAAAAGCTCCGAACGCGTGGAGATCTTTTTCTCCAACGCATTCACGGATGCTTCAAGTTGTTTTTCGTTGATTCCAGCCGCCTGCTTCTGGGGCCCGCTCATCTGATAGATCCTTGCGAGGTCATTCTTCGAGTTAATCCAACGCGTGTATAGGGTCTTCAGGCTATCATCTTTGCTGTTGATCACCGTCTGCCGCATTTTGTTGGTTGCCTTGAACAACATTCCCTTGGTGACCAGCTGCAGATCGTACATTTCGTTTACTTCGGCCGGGCTCGACCTTGCATAGTCCACTGCAAACGAATTATAGGTGTTGAGACTCTGTGCAGACGATGCGTAGAAGTTTGCTTTTTCTTTTTCGGACAGCGCAGGGAAGAAATTGTCCGTCTTGTAAAGCAACACCTCGTTGAGGATCTTGTAATGTTCTTTAGCCTTTGCGTAATCCCCGAGGTGGAAATACATCATCGCCAGATCTGTGACAGCGGCAATGTAGCGCTCACTTCTGCTTCCAAGGTTGGCGAGAAAAAAGTCGCGGGCTTTGACATAGCCGGGTTCTGCTTCCCTATATTTTCCCCGAAGCTGATAGTTGGCAGCAAAGGATTGCTGAAAGGTGATGTACTTGATATTGTTCTCCCCATGAATCTTTTTCATAGGGCCTTCGCATTCCTTGTAAAGCATCTCCGCCCATGAAAAGTATTGCATCACGCGATACAGGTCGGCGACATCGATCCTGGCATTCACAACTTCCCAGCTATCCTCCTTGTGATCTTTTCGTTGGAAAGATAAAACATCGAGCAAGGCTTTTTCGGCATCTTTGTAATAACCCCATTTCGCATAGAGGCTGCCGAGGAAGCTTAATGTCTCATAGTACACTTTGTCATTTTCCAGGGAATCTGCGCCATTGCGAGTGTCGTTGAGATCGTTCATCGCATCCAGAAATTTTTTCTCCGCCTGGACGTAGTCCCCGACCTGCTGGTAGAACACGCCATGGGCAGTCATGGCGTTGATACGGTTAAAATTTCCTTTAGGGAGCTTTTGTTCGGCGATCTCCTCAGCCTCGGTCAGCATTTCGCCGGATTTTTTCATATTGCACAATTCCCGGTAGACCGATGCAATGGTCAACACCGTCAGGATGTAGGTATTGTAGTCGTTGATCGACGCAAAATATCCGCTGAAGACCTTTTCCCTCTTTTCGAAGAGGGCGATCGCATTGAGATAATCGCCTTTTTGCATATAGGCACCCAGTTGGGCTATCTCTGTTGGAGCATTCCAGAGGTCAAGGGATTGTATGGTTTCCGCTTCCGTCAGTTTAACCTCACCCAGTGATTTTAGTTTTTCGGTATTTCCCGTTTTCTCAAGGACACCGCGATACGCGAGTTGCATCATCCGATAGTCGGGATTGTCGGCGCCCACTTCTTTTCCATAGATAGGCATGAACTTCTCGATCAGTGTTTCCGCTTTCTTGTACTGCCGTGAATAGAAATAGTACATGTAGACAGGCACGAGATTCTCGCAATACGCTTTCGGCCGGGTGGCCAATAATTTTTCATTGTGCTGTTCCAGCTCGGTTGCCCACGAATCGGTTGTCTTGTCGAACTTCTTTGACTGGTTGATGGTCTCGACCGCCGCAGAAAGCACCTTGAGGAGCTGATCGTAAGTGTCGGCGTTTACAAGCGCCATGATAACTTTTTTGGATTCGCTGAAGGCGTTGATCGCCCGCTCGGTTTGACCCTTGGCCTTTTGTATCGTTCCATAGTAGTACCAGATCTCGGCGTACCATTGATCCCTTTCATTATTTTCTTCTTTAGCCCGCAAATAGTCTTCGCTCCGTTTTTCGATACGATTGAATACTTCCCGCGATTTTTCGGCGATCACGAAATCGACCCAGTCGCGCAGTGTTCGCGCGTACCTGTGGTCGGTAGCGGGGACGTTATCCAGCATCAATTCATAGTAATAATGTGCGGAGTCTTTTTTGCCGACCTGAAAAGAATACTCGATCAGATTTTTAGCATCCCAGTAGAAGTTCTCACCAACTTTCATCGAGTTGTTTTGCTGGTGAAGCCTGATCGCCCGTTTGTAATGCGGCAATGCATCGGCATACATCTTTTTTTTACCGTAGTGATCGCCTACCATCTCCGCCAGCTCGGTCAATCCCTTTATCGATTCCGCATTTTCTTCGACTTTTATTCTTAACAAGGTCTCATACGCCTTCTTCAGGGCCTTATCATCATCCAGCGCTATGTTAACATACACCAGATACCACAATGCGTTCCGGTGTTCGTAGGAGTCGTGGCCATAAAGTTTTATCGCGTGGGATGCCGCCTCTTCGAAGCTCTTTTTTGCATCGGGATAACGCCTTTGCGTGTAATGGTCAGCTCCCGCCGTGTAGCTGACGTCAAAAGCGTTCGATGGTGCCGATTGCGTGAAACCCGGTATGGAGATGAACAGGAAAGCGTAGATAAGCCAATAACGCATAGTGTCAAATTTGGCCTAATGTCCTGGTTTATTATATTTTTTAACACTCCGGATCAAAGGTATTTCAGCATCCGCACCAGTACGGATATGAGGTTATAGGCATTGGTTGGCATGAATTCAGGCAAGGTGGACGCTGAGAGGTCTAAACGCCAGGCCCATTATAAACACACGCGTCCTTAATATTTTCACTATCGTTCAACCGGAATTTTTTCATATACGTTATACTGATTACTTTTACCCTCCCACTTATGCTCATTATCATCATTATCTCGGCAATCATGCTTATCGGCTTTATGCTGGTAGTCCTTGAGATCTTCTTTATTCCTGGCACTACATTGGTTGGTTTGCTCGGGCTGGTCTTCAGTATAGCAGGCATAGTGATCACCTATTCGCATTACGGCTCTGAAATCGGGTTGATCGTGCTTATTTCTACATCGGTGGCGAAGCTTGGAATACTTTTCTACAGCCTCAGTGTAAAACCATGGATGCGCTTTGCCCATAAGCAAGCCATCACGAGCAAAGTAAATGAAGGCCTTTTGACATCCATCAACGTTGGCGATACGGGAAAAACGCTTTCAGTACTTCGGCCGATGGGCAAGGCCCTGATCAATAATACGGAACTTGAAGTGAAGAGCATTGGGATCTATCTCGACAGCAACATCGAGGTCAGGGTAACCAGTGTCAATTCGAATCAGATAATCGTTGAACCTACTAACTAAAATCCGATAAACCTAAATCTATGGAAGGACCAGCAGCTCTACTGTTACTCGTGTTCGGAGGTATAATCCTCTTTTTCATTTTTCTGTACTTTGTTCCCGTGAACCTCTGGATCACTGCCTTGTTCTCCGGTGTGAAAGTGGGGCTGTTTGAACTTGTCTTCATGCGTATCCGTAAGGTGCCGCCACGCGTTATCGTTGAATCGCTTATCACTGCTACAAAGGCCGGTTTGAAGCTGACCTCCAATGAGCTTGAAACTCACTACCTCGCAGGTGGAAATGTTCCCAATGTTATCCGTGCGCTGATCTCTGCAGATAAGGCGAGCATCAATCTCGATTTCAAGCAGGCAACGGCCATCGACCTTGCTGGTCGTGATGTATTCCAGGCTGTTCAGATCTCGGTTAATCCGAAAGTTATCACTACACCAAAAGTGGCAGCCGTTGCATCTGATGGTATTCAGCTTATAGCAGTCGCAAGAGTTACCGTGCGTGCCAATATTCAGCAACTCGTCGGTGGGGCCGGTGAAGACACGATCCTGGCCCGTGTCGGTGAAGGTATCGTAACGTCTATCGGTTCGGCCAAATCGCACAAGGAAGTTCTGGAAACACCTGAAAGAATATCGAAAGTGGTGTTGGCAAAAGGTCTTGACTCGGGAACGGCATTCGAGATCCTTTCGATCGATATCGCAGACGTTGATGTCGGAGCGAACATCGGTGCGAAATTGCAGATAGACCAGGCAAGCGCCGACCTGAAGGTTGCAGAAGCAAAAGCTGAAGAGAGACGTGCCATGGCGATAGCGCTCGAGCAGGAAATGAAAGCGAAAGCCCAGGAAGCACGTGCGAAGGTAATCGAGGCAGAAGCAGAAATTCCCAAGGCAATGTCCGAGTCATTCCGCTCAGGAAATCTGGGCATCATGGATTATTACAAGATGCAAAACGTTCAGGCCGATACAAGCATGAGGCAGGCAATATCAGGATCCGGCCAATCGTCTGCACCGAAGAAAGACTAAAAAAATTGGGAGAGTATAAAGCGAGCCCTGTTCACAGCAGGGCTTTTTTATTTGTGATCTGTGTGCACACTCGAAGATGACCATGGATCATCACAAGCAAGAAATAACGAATAACGTCACACGCCTTGTCACAAGTTCCCTTCTTCCCATTCGGCTTTTTTCATCGCCAGAAAACGATCTGAATATCTATCGACGGCAATGTGATCGTAGATCAACGGTATGGTTGTCATGCCTTCGAGGTTCACGACGCCGTATTTTCCATTCTGAAGCACGATAATATATCCGTTGCCGAGGTCGTCCAGCAATTGATATTTTGCATTCAGCATGATCTTGCCATGGAGATCTACCAGGCCAAATGAACCGTTCAGGCTGATCAGCATATGATTTCCTTTCGTAAGTGTGATCGATTCATAACGAACCGGTATCAGCACTTTTCCCTTCTTGTCGATCAGGCCGTAGAGATTGTTTTTCTTCACGATGGCAGTTCCATGAACAAAAGAATTCACTTCATCATAAACAGGCTGGATCGCGATGTTGTCTTCCTTGTTGATAAAGCCCCATTTGCCGAGAATTCTTGCAGCGGCGAGTCCTTCTGAAAACGGTTTTACATCTTCATAGCGATTCGCGATCCGTAAGCGAAGGCGGCTGTCTACAAAGCCGTAGCGACCGTCTTTTCTGATCGCACGATAACCTTCACTCTCTGGAAATATCTTTTGAATGTTTGTCGGCGCAGTATCGTGGTTGGTGACCACACCCTTCTGATCGATTTTCCAGATCGTGCCATTTGGCAGGAACTCCAGGATAAAATCAGGCTTGACCTCGATCGGATTGGAAGTGAAATAAATGATGTCGCCATTCATTTTTTTGATGAACGTGTTATTGGATGTCTCTTCCAGATATCGGCCGCCGGAGATCAACTGCAGGCGGTTCCTTTGTGGTGTGACTATCCAGTGTTCATCGGTGTCAATGATGCCGAAGCCGCCCTTGAATTTTACAACAACATATCTGTCGAGCGATTGAAGGATTGAATCATGTGTGCATGCGATGATCTCGCGGCCATTTTCATCGACGCCACCCCAGAAGTTTTTATTCTTTGCCGGAAAGAACGCACCGTTGAACTGGCCGATGAACTCATAATTTTTTTGAGTCAGCAGCTTCCCCGTCGAATCAATGAGCGACCAGTAACTCCTGTTGTCGGCAATCTTTGCCGCGCGGAAAAAGTTGCGATCGGGAACGATCGATAAATATCCCGGATCAATAATGGTTTTACCCGCGCTGGAGAGCACGCCACATTTCTTCGATCGCATCACAACTGCTTTCGTATCGGAAAGTCTCCTGATATCCTGATATGTTTCGCTGACCGGTTGCAGGTTGAGGCTTACCAATCGGCTCTGGTCTGCCGTGCGAAGCTCGTACAGGTTCGCGAAGATCGGAGTAACAGAATCGGCTTCGATTTGTTGCAGCGTCTTGTTTTCACCTGAAATAAATTGCCAGCCGTCCGACTTCCGCCTTCGGTATTTTCCATCCTCGCTGATCTGCAGCTCGCGGTACACCGGATCGATCAGGATCTGCCCATCGCGATTGATCACCCCCTGTTGGTTGTTGTTAAAAATGATGGCGAAATTTTTCTTGAATGAAGAAATGCTATCGATGATGAAGTCGGTGACCTTCCCTCCGTCTTCGCCGAAGATCGCCGTCTTGCCATCCTTTGAGACCACCGCATATCGAAGGCTGCCTAAGAGATAGATATTGTGATGTTGGACCGGGATCAGCATCCGGTGGTCAAGGTCGCACAGGCCGAACCTCAGGTCGCGTCCCGTTTTTTGAAAGACCACCGCCCGGAGTCCGGCAATGCGGATACCGTCATAGAGGAAAGGGATTTGAATTTTTCCGGCGGCATTAATGCAGCCCGTGAGAAGCCTGAATGAATTCGGGAATTTTTTTCTGGCGATGATGAGCGACGGGCTGCCGGGAGCAAGCGTTGCATATTCGGCTTTTGTTACTTTGTGATTGTTGAGGTTGATGAGTCCCCATTCTCCCTTCAGCTTGAATCCGGTGACGTTCTGGATAATGGAAAGCGTTCCATCGCTCCAGCCGAGCGCTTCGTAGGAAGCGGGAATTAATATTTCACCTCTGGTGTTTTTTAAACCGACTTTACCGTTCTCTTCAAAAAGACTTACTTCTGCGGTTGGAGAGCTGAAAAAGGATCCGGCGTGGCAGATAAAACCTGCTACTGAAAATGCCAGAAACAAGGGTAAAAAAATAAAACGTCGCACAAATTCCATCAGAACCCCAAAGTTACGATGGATCGTGATAACATGAGAATTTTTATCAACTTTGTGGCCCGGATGTATGGTTCGGTCACATATAGGAAACATTTTACGCTGAAATCTATCTGACATGTACATAGAACAATTGTATACCAACTGTTTGGCGGAGGCTGCATACTACATTGAATCTGAAGGGGAAGCAGCCATAATTGACCCGTTACGTGAAACGGAGCCCTATATCGAACTGGCGTCAAGACGAGGTGCAACCATCAAATATGTGTTCGAGACACATTTCCACGCGGATTTTGTTTCCGGCCACCTCGACCTTTCAAGGTTGGTAAACGCCCCGATCGTATATGGCCCTATGGCCGACCCCGATTATAAGGTATACAATGCAAAGGATGGTGAGATTTTTACCCTCGGAAAGATCAGGATCAAGACGCTTCATACACCAGGCCATACACCCGAGTCTACCTGCTATTTGCTGATCGATGAGAACAACAGACCACATGCCGTCTTCACCGGCGACACTTTGTTTGTCGGCGACGTGGGCCGGCCTGACCTTCTCGACGGAAAGATGTCGAAGGAGGATCTGGCGGGAATGCTCTATGACTCATTGAACAGCAAGATCAAATCGCTCCCCGATGATGTGATCGTCTATCCCGCACATGGACCCGGTTCGGCTTGCGGAAAAAACATCGGAAAAGAGACCCAGTCCACCATCGGCCTCCAGAAAAAATTGAACTACGCGCTGAAGGATATGACGCGCGAAGAATTCATTGCCACGGTGACTGACGGAATTCTTCCTCCTCCTCAATATTTCTTTGAAGATGCCCGCATCAACAAGCAGGGCTATGACCCTCTGGAGGATGTTATCCGTGCGAACCAAAAGCCACTGAATGCTTCGCAGGTCAGGCAGGCCATGAAGGAGGGTGCGATCTTGCTGGACACAAGAACCGCTGACGACTTCGAGAAAGGTTATGTTCCAGGGTCTATCAACATCGGACTCAATGGCCAGTTCGCAGTCTGGGTCGGAACCCTCATCGACATCAAGAAGAATGTGGTGCTGGTAACGGAGCCCGGAAAAGAATACGAATCGGTCTTACGCCTGGCGCGTGTAGGTTATGAAAAAGTGATCGGTTATCTGGAGGGTGGAGTAGCATCGTGGAATGAACCGCTGGAGAAGGTTCAGTCTATCACCGCTGAACAGATGAAGGCTCATCTGCAATCGACAGACGTGCTCGACGTCCGCAAGCCTGGCGAATGGAATGCAGGTCACTTAAAGGAAGCATCATTTGTTCCCCTCGCTGATTTCCCCGACAACCTGAGCGCGCTCGATAAGAACAAAACATACATCGTTCATTGCGGAGGAGGATATCGCTCGATGACCGCAATTTCGATCATGAAAAATCACGGCTTCAAAAACCTCATCAATGTATATGGCGGATTTGGAGCAATGCAGAAAGCAGGGCTAGAGGTAGTTCAGGAAGAAACTGCTTCGGTCTAGTCGAGCTTTCTGTGAAAATATAGTTCGTAATCCGGCAGCACCTCGGGGTGACTGATCTTGATCAGATCCCTGAGGATATAGTCCGGTCTCAGGTATCCAAGCTCGAGGAATTCACTTCCGCCTTTCGCGCCCTGACGTGCGTCGTATGTGTATACCTGTTTTGTCTTGAATGGTTTGAATCTCGCGTACCGATGATCGGCATCAGTTCGCTCGACCTGCTGGCGTTCCCGCACCGGCGGTCCGACCGCGTCGTCGTGCCG
>CBHTUB010000206.1:0-10038 GCA_966095595.1 uncultured Chryseosolibacter sp.
GATCGGTGGCCAGGTAACAACGGTAAATATTATGAAGTCGCTTTTCGTGCCAAGCGTAATGTGTTTGATTGTTCCGCTGATCTTTGTCACGTTTAGAATGAAGGGAACGCTGGGCAATTTACCTGAGCGGGCCGGGCATGAGGTTCCGGTCGGTGGCGGAAAGCTGATGTTGATCCTTGGCATCGGCATTATGCTTGGCGTGCCTTTTTTTAAAATGGTTACTCATATGCCACCCTATGTGGGGATGATGGCAGGTCTCGGAATCTTGTGGGTTGTTTCGGAACTCATCCATCCGGAGCTCGACGAAGCGGTCAAGAAGAACTATACGGCAGCCGGAGCCCTTTCGAGGATCGACGTGCCGAGCATTTTGTTCTTCTTTGGAATACTGTTGGCGGTTAGCGCGTTGGAATCCATGATGACGTTGCGACACCTCGCAGATTTTTTAACAGAGAGTATAGGTGACCAACGCATCATCATTTCTGTTATCGGTGTGCTTTCAGCGATCGTCGACAATGTTCCATTGGTGGCTGCATGCATGGGCATGTATCCGCTCGAAGCATATCCGACCGATCACTTTATCTGGGAATTCCTGGGCTATTGTGCCGGAACGGGTGGCAGCATCCTCATCATCGGCTCAGCTGCGGGCGTCGCAGCGATGGGCATGGAAAGGATCGACTTCATCTGGTATTTCAAGAGGATCACCCTTCTCGCCCTCATAGGCTATGTTGCAGGAGCGTTGACTTATTTAACGTTGCAGGGAGGATTTGTATTATGAAATGGATCACCAGGGAACGTCCGAAGATCGATCGCATAGCCTGCCCGTGGCTTATTAAGAATTTTATCGACCGTCAGGCGGAATTCATTTTTGTTCCGGACAAACAGGTTAAGCAACTCGCGAAAAAGCTCGATGCGATACCGTTCGATGTTCCCGGAGTCGAGCTAACCCATTATGGAGAGGAATGTACGTTCGATTGTCTCGTCAGGAAATACAAAATAAAAGACGAAGCGATCCGCACCATGGCCGTTATCGTCCGTGGCGCAGATACCGATCGTCACGATCTTGCGTTGCAGGCCTCCGGACTGTGGGCGATCTCCGCCGGATTGGCGTACAACTTCAAGGATGATCACGAGCTGTTGCAACGCGGCTTTATGATCTACGATGCACTGTATAGCTGGGCAAAACATCTGCAGGGTAAAAGACATACGGAGAATGCTACCGAGCAGGTTTTGTTACACGTATTCAACAAGTACATCCGAAAAAAAGGCCGCTCGCAAAAAAGAATTCCACTCTGGGCTTCTCATCTGAAAGAGATCATACAGGATCAGATCGATACCAATATCACTTTAAGCCTTAAGGAAGTGTCGAAGGATCTCGATATTCATCCTGCGTATCTTTCCCGATCGTTTTCCAAATATTTCGATAATCTCTCGTTCGGCGACTACATTCGCAAGCTTCGCATCGAACGGTCCATAGAGCTTCTTAAAACGTCTGAATACAGTCTGTCGGAGATCGCGTACCTCACCGGCTTTTCCGATCAGAGTCATTTCACCCGTATTTTCAAAAAGCAGACCGGCATGTTGCCGACGGTTTACAAAAAAGTGGTGCTGAAAGGTAAATAGGATTCAAAAGATCAAGCTTGTACTATTGGAATTGATGTTTTTGGGACAAATTCGTTCATGAAATGGATCACGCGTGAACGCCCGAAGATCGACCGTATAGCCTGCCCATGGCTCATCAAACGGTTCATTGACCGGGAGGCGGAAATAATTTTTGTGCCACGCCTGGAGGTGGTGATGTCGGCAAAGCAGCTCGGTGGAATACCGTTCGATATCCCGGGGGTTGAATACACGCACTATGGCGAAGAATGCACTTTCGACTACTTCATAAAAAAACACGAGCTGGTAGACCCCGCGTTGCGCACAATTGCCCGTATCGTGCGGGGTGCAGATACGGATCGTTTTGAGCTTGCTCCCGAAGCCGCGGGACTGTGGGCGGTGTCTGCCGGACTGTCCTACAATTTTAAAGACGACTACGAACAACTTGACATCGGAATGAAGATATACGACGCCCTGTACAGCTGGGCAAAATTTGTATCCGAAGAAAGACACACCTGGAATCCTGCCCAGACATCATGACTACAACAGAAGAGATCAAGCCTGCATACACTTTGCGAGACCTGGTAATGTATTTCCTGCGATTGGGAACGCTGGGTTTCGGCGGACCGGTAGCGCTCGTGGGATATATGCACCGTGACCTTGTTGACGAAAGAAAATGGATCTCGGATGCCGACTACAAGGAAGGACTTGCCTTGTCGCAACTTGCTCCCGGCCCCCTGGCCGCACAATTGGGGATCTACCTTGGCTATGTGCACTATGGCATTCTCGGGGCCACGCTTACGGGACTTGCGTTTGTCCTTCCGTCATTCCTGATGGTATTGGCGATCGGGTGGGCATCCGTCGAATTCGGTGGCATCCCCTGGATGCAGGCAATTTTTTATGGTGTCGGTGCTGCGGTGATCGGCATCATTGCGGTGAGCAGCTACAAGCTTACGACAAAAAGTATCGGCAAGGATCTGCTGTTGTGGCTCATCTTTCTGGTTGCCGGAGTCACCACTTTTATCTACGAAGAGGAGATCATCTGGGTGATCCTCTCCGGTGGCGTGATCTATTTTATGGTCAGGCACTATAACCTGTTGCCGCGCGCGAAGGCCGCGGCATTGTTTTGCTTTCCGACATTACTGCAGACCACCGCCAGCATTGCGGGCGAAGGTAAGCTGATGAAAATTCTTTGGTTCTTTACGAAGGCTGGCGCCTTTGTTTTCGGGAGTGGTCTCGCCATTGTACCATTTCTTTACGGCGGGGTGGTGAAAGAGTACGGATGGCTCAACGAGCAGGAATTCGTAGACGCCGTTGCCGTCGCCATGATCACTCCGGGACCCGTAGTGATTACGGTTGGTTTTATTGGCTATCTGGTTGAAGGAGTAAGTGGTGCGTGTGTCGCGGCCGTTGCAACGTTTTTGCCCTGTTATCTTTTTACCGTTTTACCTGCGCCGTATTTCAAAAAGTATGGAAAGCACCCGGGCATCAAGGCGTTCGTCGATGGCATCACTGCTGCGGCCGTGGGTGCAATTGCAGGCGCAGTGCTCGTGCTCGCAAAAAGGACGTTGTCGGATTACACAACAATCATCATCGCACTGGTGACGATCGTCGTGTTGCTGCAATTTAAAAAAGCAAAAGAGCCCTACATCATACTCGTTGCCGCAGCTGCAGGACTCTTGTTGAAATTGGTGATTGCCTAGACCAGTTGCTTGAGCGCGATCTCGAACGACGACTGCGCAATGCCGGTCTTTTTCTGATTCAATGCATGTGTTTTTACCAGCGCGCTTCGGATGATCTGTGAGATGTCGTTGAAGATCGAATGATCGTCCATCTTCACTTCATTTTCCATAAAGTAGGCAAAGACACGGGCCATACCGCAGTTCGCGATGAAGTCGGGCAGAACGGAGAACTTCTGATCGGCATACAACCCCGTTGCACCGAAAAATATTTCCGGATCGGCAAATGGTACGTTGGCCCCGCACGAGAACACTTCGACTTTGGATGCAATCATTCTGTCGACTTGCTCTTTTGTGATCAGTCGTGACGCAGCCGCCGGAATGAATATTTCAAATTCCAGATCCCATATCTTCTGGTTCACCACTTCGAAGGGAAGCAAGTCATCCGACACGAGTTTATTCCCGTTCCTGTTCACCACGAGATCCCTGACCTCTTCGAAAGAGTATCCCTTCTGATTGATCAGTCCGCCTTCGTGACTCACGATCCCCACGATCTTCACCCCAAGTTGTGCCAGATAAAAACCGGCTGCAGCTCCCACATTCCCCCAGCCTTGCACAACGGCGCGTTTACCTTCCAGACTTCCGCCCCACAGTTCATAGAAATGCTTAACGGCCTGTGCGACACCGTAACCGGTGCACATGTCTGCTATCGTATATTTCTTTTTTAACGAAGGAGAAAATTTCTCGTCTTCAATGATCTTGACAACACCCTGACGAAGCTGACCGATGCGATTTACTTTCTGTGCTTCTGTCGGCTTGTAGTGACCGGTGAAGACACCTTCCTGCGGATGCCATATCCCGACGTCTTCCGTGATCGGGATCACTTCGTGAAGCTCGTCGACGTTCAGGTCGCCACCCGTGCCATAGTAATATTTGAGCAGAGGCATCACGGCTGCATACCAGCGCTGAAGCACACCCTGCTTACGCGGATCGGATGGATCGAAATTTATACCTGATTTAGCTCCGCCGATCGGAGGACCCGAAACGGTAAATTTGACTTCCATTGTTTTTGCGAGAGATTCCACCTCACGTTTATCGAGGCCCTTGCGCATCCTCGTTCCCCCTCCCGCAGCGCCACCGCGCAACGAATTGATCACAACCCAACCTTCCGCATCTGTCTCTGTGTCTTTCCATTCAAATACTATCTCGGGTCGTTTCTTTTCAAACTTTTCTAAAAGCTCTTTCATGGTTGAAGTTAGGTTAATGAGTGCGCAAAGATGGAAAGAGTTAGAATCCTACCAAAATTCCCCCACTGGAATCACGCGACGCACCCGTTACGCTCCGCAAACAGTTCGCTTCGTCACGCACCCGCAAAACACCTAAAAAAGCAAAAACGAGTGCCTCCTTGAATTTCACAATCTCGTCTTCCGGCACGATCAGCGTCACTTCATCACCTCCCAGGTCCAGCATTCGCGCCAGAAGAAAGGCATTGAATGCGCCACCACCGGTGCACAGCACTTTGGCATTTTTCTTCAACGATCTTATGGTGCCGACGATCTCCTGTGCCGCCGACTCTGTTACCGTACGCAAGCGATCTGCGAGAGCAATTTTTTCGTTGTCGATTAGTGGCCTCAGATGATTTTCAAAGATCTCCCGCCCCAGTGACGGGCGCGTGTTGCGAAGCCGTGCATATATCCTGTTGATTGCTTCGAGCAGTTTGGGATTCACGTCACCGGAAGCAGCATGGGCACCGTTCCTGTCGAAAGCTTTGCCGGTTTTTTCAGAAAGATAGTTGAGCGCCATATTGACAAAACATACGTCGAAAGCGATGCGTTGTTTTTTGACGTCCAGGGAAAGGTTGGCAATCCCGCCGAGGTTGAGACACACATCATGATCATTGAACAGCAACCTGTCGCCGATGGGAACGAGTGGTGCGCCCTGACCACCGCGCATTACGTCGAGTGAACGCAGGTCGTATACTACAGGCACTTCCGTCGCGGCATAGATGGCATTCCCATTTCCGATCTGCAATGTGAAACCATTATGGGGCTGATGGAAGACGGTATGACCGTGCGAGGTAATAAAGTCCGGGCGCAGGCGATTTTCATTTATAAAGTCACGCGTTTTTGCGCCAAGGTAGCTACCGTAGCTTACGTCAGCCTGAGTGAGCTTCTCTCCTGAAAAGGTCTGCGCGTTGCCTAGTACCTTTTTCCAATTGGAAGGATAGGGAATTGTCTGTGCTTTCTCAATTTTATATAACCATTGTGCGTTGCGTTTTTCGAAAGTGCAATAAGCAATGTCGAGACCGTCGAGTGATGTTCCGGACATGAGTCCGATAACTTTGTATTTCTGGGTTTTCATGGATCGTAAAAAAACTGGCGACTCCCGCTGCCGGTTCACGCCTGATAAAAGGTTATCTTGCGGGCAATATGCCGCTGCTGAATCTTGTTATTGATAATGGAAACAGCGCTTCGAAGGTAGGGATTTTCGACCATGAAAACCTGGTGGAGAAACGGACCATGCCGGAAGAGCAGCTAAGGGATTTTCTGAAGGACAAAACTTTTGAACATGTCATTGCATCTTCCGTAAGAACGGAAGCCGACCAAATTCTTTCCTGGTGCAACGCTGAAGGTTTAAAAATGAAGTTAAGCCATAGGTTGCCATTGCCGGTCAAGAATTTATACAAAACCCCTGAGACGCTGGGGGTCGACAGATTGGCGGCAGTTTGCGGGGCGCAGCAACTGTTTGAAGCCGAAAACTGCCTGGTTGTTGATGCCGGCACGTGCGTGACCTTCGATTTTCTGGATCGCCATGGTGTTTATCACGGCGGAGCAATCTCGCCGGGACTTCAGATGCGGTTTCAGTCCTTGCATACACTCACCGCCAGATTACCGCTGATATCGCCGGTGTCACATGCGCCGTTGATCGGAAATTCGACGGAAACGTGCATTCAAAGCGGTGTCATCAACGGTTTGGTAGCAGAGCTGGATGGGATCATTCACCAGTATGAGACTAAATTCAGTGATTTGCAGGTTCTTTTGTGCGGCGGTGATGCGCTCTTTTTTGAAAACAAACTTAAAGCCTCCATATTTGCGAGCCCGGAACTGGTTCTTGTGGGGTTAAACAGCATTTTGATCTATAATGTCAGTCATTAGACAATTTCTTTTCACAATTCTTTGCGTTTTCGTAGTCAGTGCAGCGTTCTCGCAGGTTTCACGTTCTCCATATTCAACACTGGGTATCGGCGAAACGTATAGCAGCGCGCTGGCGAACCATCAGGGAATGGCGGGCCTCGGAGTCGCACAACCCCAATACTGGTATACCGCTACGATCAACCCTGCCCTCCTCGTTTATAACAACCAGGTGATGTTCAGCGCGGGATTGATCGCTGAATCGAAGCAAATCGCTTCCGACACGCTCACCGAAAAAACCAAAGCTGGCAATCTCAATTATCTGGTCGCAGCTTTCCCGCTAATGAGGTCGAAACGCGATGCGCGCTATAGTGTATGGACAACGTCACTTTCGCTGATGCCTTTCACAAGTGTACGATACAACGCTGCGTATATAGATCAGATCGAGAACAGCACGCAAACAGTTCAGGTAACCGAAAAAGGTACCGGAGGCACATCGCAGCTGACGTGGGCCAATGGCGTTCGTATCAACAATGAATTGTCCGTAGGCCTCAAGGCAAGCTATTTCTTCGGATCGACCGTCAATACCTATCAGAATCGTCTTACCAATTCGTCGTCGAACAATCTTTACGCTGCCGTCGATCAAAAGTATTACGTAAAAGACTTTGGATTTTCTGCAGGACTGTCGTGGAGCAGAGACTCCCTGTTCAGCAGACAGAAATATCGCCTGAGCTTTGGGCTTGTATATGACTTTGCTACGGACCTCAAAACGAAAAGACAGGATATCCTTTATCGGAGCAGTGGTGTTGGAGACAAGATCGAGCCCGACACCCTTACCACGGCAAGAGGTTTCCTGTCGATCCCGTCCAGTTTGACAGTAGGTGCTGCATTGTCGCGCGGAAGCTGGGCTTTCGCAACAGAGTTCTCTATGCGCGACTGGTCGCAGTTCAGGAGCTTTGAAAGGGAGGATGAGGAGAGCTATGGCAAGTCATGGCGTTATGCCATTGGCACCGAAACCACGCCGGATGGCTATTCCGAAAACCTTCTTAAACGAATGACCTATAGGCTTGGTCTCAGCTACGAGCAGACACCTTACCGCGTGGCTACCGATGGTGGCATGAATTCTGTGAAGGATATGGGTATAAATGTCGGACTTTCGATCCCTACCGGACGGTGGTCGAGCGTTGATCTGGGATTCCGTTATGGCAAGCGTGGCGACAAGCAGGAGACTATATTCGAAGAGACTTACTATCGCGTTTTCTTTGGCGTATCGTTCAATGACAAAGAGTGGTTCATCAAGCGCAAATTCGACTAATACGGGTCATTTTCCATTGACTGGCTATACCATTATATTTTTTTTGGCGATCACATGCCTGACGACTGCCTGTAACCAGACAGACATCAAGGCTCCTGTAGAATATACCGGACCCATTACCGAGTTTCAGAACATCGAAACGTTCTATACGGAAAAAGGTGTCATCAAAATGAAGCTCAAGGCCAAAGTGGTACACGAGTTTCTCAATGGCGATCGCGAATTTCCCGAAGGCCTCTACGTCGAGTTTTTCGATGAGAAAGGTGTCCTGGAGTCGACGCTCGAAGCCAATCACGCTTTCTATTTCAAGGAAGAAGATCAGTGGAGGGGAAGGGGAAAGGTGCAGGTGAAAAATCTCGTGAAGCATGAGCAGCTGAATACCGAAGAGCTATTCTGGAAACCATCACAGCAAAAGATCTTCACCGACAAGTTCGTCACCATCCGCCAGGAATCGGACGTCATCTATGGCGAAGGACTCGAGGCAAAACAGGATATGTCGGATTATACCATCAACGACGTAAAAGGCGAATTTGAAGTAAAGGACGATGGATCTCAATAACGCGGCACGCCGTCAACAGCACATTCAATGAAACTTATCGACACCATACTTCTCTCGCTGGCCGTAGCATTTCTGATCATCGGCATCCATCAGACGATGACCGTCGGTTTTGGAAACGCCTATTGGGCGATCATGCTTGCCCTGCTTCTGTTTTTTCTCATTAACTTGAGGCGTCGAAAATAGTTAATGGACGGATCGGAAATTGTTCTTGCAATCGTCTCGCTGTTGTTTGCTGTATTCTTTACAGGAATCGAAGTCGCGTTTTTTTCTGCGAGCAAAGTGCCGATGGATATCCTCAGCAGACAAGGTAACATCAGTGCCCGTATCCTCGATTTTTTCAATGAAAGACCGACCTGGTTCATAGGAACTACCCTAACCGGAAATCTGCTCTGCATCACCTTGCTGGCCATCATCACTGCTCATGCAACGGTTCCGCTCCTGCGAAGTGAAATTCCGGTTCTGAACAGCATTCCGGTGATCGCCATCCTGGTAACCGTGTTGCTCACACTCACCGTGATCCTTATCCTTGAATTTCTTTGCAAGAGCCTTTTTGTGATGAATTCGCACAAAATACTGCTTACCCTTGCAATACCATTGGCTGTCATATCTGCACTGATCTTTCCCCTGGCTTTCCTTATTGTCTCCGTGATCAAGGGAATCAGCACGTGGCTCGGCCTCGAGTACTCACATGAAAAACCCGTATTCGGACTGACGAACATTCACGAATACCTGAAAAATATCCATCGTATCAAGACCAGCGAACATGATATCGAGCTTGACAAAAGGATCCTTTCCAACGCGCTGGAGTTTAAATCGGTGAGGGTCAGGGACTGCATGATCCCGCGTACGGAGATCACAGCGGTGCAGATCGATGCGACTATAAAACAGTTGCAGGAAGCATTTATTGAAAGCGGTCACTCCAAGATCCTGGTCTATCGTGATTCCATCGATGACGTTATCGGATATTGTCATTCGTCAGCCTTGTTCAGGAAACCCGTCTCGATCGAAGAAATACTGACGCCCATTATCACGGTGCCGGAAACTACGCTTGCCAACGAGCTGATGATTCGACTCATCAACGAGCGGAAAAGCCTTGCCGTTGTTGTAGATGAATTTGGCGGTACCTCGGGATTGATCAGCATGGAAGATGTGATCGAGGAAATTTTCGGGGAGATCGAGGATGAGCATGATGAGGACGACCTTGTAGAGCAGAAGATCAATGACACAACCTACCTTCTGAGCGCCCGCCTGGAAATCGATTATCTGAACGAAACCTACGGCTGGAACCTGCCTACCGGCGATTATGAAACGCTGGGAGGGCTCATTCTGGAACGCGCCAGCAACATACCCAAGCCCGGAGAAATCATCGAGGTGCCCGGGTTCCTGTTTACTGTCGAGTCCACTGAAGAAACACGTATCAATACCATCCGCGTAACCATAAAAAACGCCCCTGTGGAATAGCCTTTTTCGTTGATATACAGTCGCTTACGATAATTGACTTTTTTTGCATCCGGCTGTTTTAGGAATAGAGATATCGGGTTAAATTTGCGGGCTTTATCGTTTTCGATATTCGAGAGAGACCTTAAACCAAGTTACTTTATAACACTAGCATATTTATGGCATTGATTGGGACTTTGCGCAACAAGATGGGCACCTGGGTGGTGGTTTTTGTATTTGTTGCGATCGCATGTTTTATCGTGGGAGATCTATTCAGCAACAACTCATTCTTTTTCGGTAGCAACGATGTCGGCTCAATTGCCG
>CBHTUB010000207.1:0-9950 GCA_966095595.1 uncultured Chryseosolibacter sp.
GTGCAGAGAGAGGCTGAAAGCATAAACAACCCGAGGCAGACGCCTTCCATGCAATAAACTTTCCAATTGGTCATTAACGATCTCATGATGATCAAAATTTTTTTACATCAGTGTCGAACAGGTGCGCCATCAATCGTCATCCGGTACACCCGGCGTTCATGGCCATGTATCCGCGAACATTGGTAACGGCATGGTTATGCCTTCGATAGCGTTGCTTCCTTCGTTTTCCGTTTTGGCATCGAAAAAATTCCGTGATCATGGATCACCCGCAACACTTCGCTGACGCCCCATGCCTGCGCTACGCAGCCACGTGGTGTGTGGGGAGCATCCGCGTCGAAGATCTCGGAGACGGATCCTATGCAGCCTTCATCGAGATGGCTCATAAATGTCTCGAGGATGGCTGCAGCTTTGCTCCGGCCTTTGTCCCCGTAAAGCTTCATCAGGGCGTCTATGTATGGTCCAAGCAAAAAGCTCCACACTGTACCCTGGTGATATGCACCATCACGTTGCCAGGGATTGCCCCCGTAGTGCGCTTTATATTCCCTGTGGCCGGGAGACAGACTTCGCAGTCCTTTGGGTGTCAGGAGGTGATCAGTGACCGCCACGTATGCCATATACGCACGTTCTCTGGGCACCAGGTCGAAAGGAAGACTGATCGCATATATCTGATTCGGACGCAGGTCGTCGTTGAAATGACTGCCGTCGACATAATCATAAAAATACTGGCGGCTCTCGCACCAGAACAGATCATTAAAGCTCTTCTTCACCTTGACAGCCGTATCGCGGTACTTTAACCGTTGCTTTTCCTCGTCATGAAGCTTCGACATGATCACCAGTGCGTTGTACCACAATGCATTTATCTCTACTGCCTTGCCCTTGCGCGGCGTGACCACCCAGTCCCCGACCTTTGCGTCCATCCATGTAAGTTGCACTCCGTCTTCACCGGCAACCAGTAATTCATCAGCATCTACGTGGATATTGTACCGTGTTCCCCGGTAATGCCAGTCGATCACATTATCAAGAACAGGCAGGATAGATTTTATAAAAGCATCATCCTTTGTTGCAGTATGATATTTATAGATCGCAATAAAGAACCAGAGTGTGGCGTCTACAGTGTTGTATTCAGGAGTTTCTCCGAAGTCGGGAAACCTGTTGGGCAACATCCCCTGGCTGACGACATTCGCAAACGCTTCGAGTATTTTTTTTGCGTCATCATACCGATGCGTAGCCAGGCAAAGGCCAGGAAGCGCTATCATGGTATCACGGCCCCAGTCGCTGAACCAGTGATAGCCTGCAATAACGGTCTTGTGATGTTGTCCCCTTCTCACGATAAACTGGTCCGCCGCAAGCGCGAGTCTCTTCAGCGTATTTCCTTGTTGATCTTCGGTAAGCTTCTCACGTCTGCGCCGTTCCTGTTCCAATAATTTAAAGGCGTCGCGCCCGTGCGGGTCTTCGGTTGAAATGATCACACCACATTTACCCCCCTTCCTGAGGGCAACGGAGAATACTCCATGATTAAAAAGATCCTCCTGAAAGTCCAGGCCTCTGTATTGCTCGACGGAATATTCGAAATTATAGTACCAGTGGTTTGTCGGAGTAAAATTACTGCCAGGCACAGCAATAAACAGTTCGGCGCTGTCCTCATAGTTCTTCGTTCGGAAGACACCATCATGAAAGACATAACCCCGGTAGATCGCCTCATTTGCGTGGCTGTTGCTATGGAAATCTTTGGCGGATGCAAGCGGAAGTAGCTGGAGCGTGAAGGAAGAAGGCGCATCGATGACCTCGTACAGCACCAGCGTGGTATTCTCACCGTGAACCGCAGCGATGGTTTTTTTTATCGTTACGCCGGAAACCTGATATGTGAACACAGGGAAAATCCCGCGTTCAAAGCCGGTTAAATGATTAAATCCCTGGGGGTGTATCGTGCCGGGAAACTGGTTCGCACTCAAAGGCGATCGTTCTTCGCCGATAACGATCGTCTCTTCAAGTTTGGAGAGCAGCACCCTTCTGTCTACCGGAGGTTTCAGCGATGCCACCAGCATGCCATGATATCTTCTGCTATTTGCACCTGATACCGTCGATGATGCATAACCGCCCAGACCGTTCGTCTCCAACCACTCGAGTGACCGCAAATGGTTAAAGTCCTTCTTTGACCCGGTGTTGAAATCTATGATGTTCATATTACAAGAGGGTGAGGTTTTTTTCTTTCGCAACTTTCTGAACCTTGTTACCGGTGTGGGCCGTTCCGGCCGAAGACGGTTGAATCAATTTGGCAACAAGCCCGGTCCAGCCCGTCTGATGTGTTGCGCCTACGCCCCTTCCATTGTCACCGTGGAAATATTCGTAGAAATAGATGTAGTCGCGGAATCCAGGATCGCTGTTGATCTTTTCGGAATTCCCAAAAACGGGTCTGTATCCATCTGCATCTCTTTTAAAGATGTTGACCATTCGCTGAGATAAATCATCTGCGATCTCTTTCAGCGATCTCATGTTCCCCGAGTTTGTCGGGTGCTCGATTTTGAAATCATCCCCGTAGTAGTGGTAAAAGCGTTGCAGCGATTCGATCAGCAGGTAGTTTACCGGAAACCAGATCGGGCCGCGCCAATTTGAATTTCCACCGAACAATGCCGTATCTCCTTCGCCGGGGGTGTATTTCACGGAGAACTCCTTACCGTCAGCATAGAATGTATACGGATCATGCTCGTGCACTTTGGAAAGCGCGCGGATTCCGTAAGGCGACAAAAATTCGGATTCATCAAGCATACGTTTCAGCAAACGCTTCATCCTATGGCCACGCAACAGAGAAAGCAGGTGGCGCTGGTTCTTTCCCTTATCACCCCACCGTGATACCAGTTTCGCCAGGTCAGGCCTGTTCTGAAGGAACCATTCAAGCCTTCCCGCAAACTCGGGGCACGCCTCAAACAGTTCCTCATCCAATACCTCGACAGCAAACAGCGGGATCAATCCAACCATGGATCGGACTTTCATCTTGATGCGATGATCAGATGGTGTATGTAACACGTCGTAAAAGAACTCGTCCTCCTCATCCCACAGGTTGATCCCTTCGTTTCCGACGTTCGCCATTGCGCCGGCGATATAAAGGAAGTGTTCGAAGAATTTGGTCGCAAGATTCTGGTAGGTCGGATTCTCCTTCGAGAGTTCCAGGGACATTCTCAGCATGTTCAATGTAAACATTGCCATCCAGCTGGTGCCATCCGATTGTTCGATAAATCCACCGGTGGGCAGCGCCGCGCTTCTGTCGAATACCCCTATATTATCCATTCCCAAAAAGCCTCCCTGGAAAATATTGTTACCGTTGTAGTCTTTTTTGTTCACCCACCATGTAAAGTTCAGGAGCAGCTTTTGAAAAACCTCTTCGAGGAATGCGCGGTCACCTTTACCATTTATTTTCTGATCGATCTTGTATACACGCCATGTAGCCCAACCGTGGACCGGAGGATTGACATCGCCAAACGCCCACTCGTAGGCCGGAAGTTGACCATTCGGATGCATATACCATTCTTTTGTGAGCAGACGGAGCTGATCCTTCGCAAATTCCGGATCTACGATCGCCAGCGGGATGCAATGGAACGCAAGGTCCCATGCCGCATACCATGGATACTCCCACTTGTCGGGCATCGATATTACATCGGAATTGTTGAGGTGCTGCCATTCATGATTACGTCCCTTCTTCCGCTCCGGCGGTGGAGCAGGCTGGCCAGGGTCTCCCTTCAGCCATTGGGCTACGTCAAAGTAGAAGAACTGCTTGCTCCACAACATTCCGGCAAATGCCTGACGCTGGATATTTTTTTCGTCTTCATCGCCAATATCCTGCTGGATCTCCCCATAAAACTCATCCGCCTCCTTAACACGCCGGGTAAAAACGCCATCGAACGCTTCGAACGGAGTTGTTTCAAATCGGTTGGCCAATCTAAGCCGGATCACATGCGAAGCACCTGCCGGGATCTTCAAATCGTAATTGATCGCAGCTTTGGTCCCCCTTGGGATCTTGTTGATCGCATTTTCGTTTTGGTGGACGATAAAGTCGTTGATGCCATCTTTGAAGAAACCTGTCGTTGGGTAATTATAAAGCTTCCCGGTGTTGGTGTCGTTGTCGCAGAACAGCACGTGCTCTCCGCGCTCGGCAAACAAATAAAAGTCGGACATCCTCGGATGGCTGACCTTGATCACGCCGGCTTCATCCCTGTACATTTCAGGTTTAATGCTGTCAAGTCCATATGACCAGGTATTCCGGAACCACAACTGCGGAAGAACGTTGAGATGAGCTTCTTCTGATGCGCGGTTGGTCACCGTTATCTTTATCAGCATATCCTCTGCATCAGCTTTCGCATATTCGATCACGACGTCGAAATATTCGTCGTGATCGAAGATGCCCGTGTCGATGAGCTCGAACTCCGGATCGGCCTTGCCCCTTCGCCTGTTCTCCTCTACCAACCAACTATAGGGAAAGGCTGCCTGCGGATATTTATACAGCATCTTCATATACGAATGAGTGGGCGTGCTGTCCAGGTAATAATAATGCTCCTTGCAATCTTCTGCATGATTGCCTTCGTTACCCGTCAAACCAAATATCCGTTCCTTGATGATGGGGTCTTTTTTATTCCAAAGCGCAACAGAAAAGCAGAGCAGTTGCTGATCGTCGCTAATTCCACCAATGCCATCTTCTCCCCACCGGTATGCCTTGCTTCGCGCAGCATCGTGTGAAACATATTCCCACGCATTACCATGGGTACTGTAATCTTCACGAACTGTTCCCCATTGGCGCTCGCTCAAATAGGGACCGAACTTGCGCCAGTTCTTTTGCTTGTTCCGTTCTTCGATAAGTCTTTGCTTTTCCTTGCTCATGTTGGCAGTTATTGGTTATTCGTCACTGGAGATTTTACATGTCTTGTCGGCGGCCGAAATCGACTGACCGAAGTTTGTCACAGTCCTGTCTGCTAACCGTTATCCTCGAATCCAGGATAAAGCAGCATCCCCCCGTCGACAAAAAGCGTAATGCCATTGACGTACTCGGACTCATCCGACGCCAGCCAGACAGCTGCCCCGCCGATGTCTTCCGATTCTCCGATTCGCTTCGCGGGTATCAACTTGAGCAATTGATTATAGGCTTCAGGCGTTTGCCACGCCGCGTGATTGATGGGTGTTCTGATGGCCCCGGGACCGATGCTGTTCACTCTGATCTTTGCTGGCGCGTATTCCTGTGCAATCGACTTCATGAGCATCATCACACCACCTTTTGACGCGGAATAGTTGGCATGACCGGCCCACGGAATAACTTCATGAACGGAACTGATACAAATGATCTTGCCTGCTGATTTCGATCGCGACGGAACGACTCCTCTTCGCAGGAATTCCTTGATTGCTTCACGCGCACATAAAAATTGACCTGTAAGGTTTACAGACAGAACAAAGTTCCACTGGTCGAGTGTCATCTCGTGGAATTTCGCGTCCTTTTGCAAGCCTGCGTTGTTCACAAGAATATCGACCGTGCCGAATTTGCCGATCACGGTATTGAACATCTCCACCACATCCGACTCAACACTCACGTCGGCTTTTACCGTTGCGCCCTGTCCGCCGTTTGCAATGATCTCCTGCAAAACATTCTCGGCTTTCTCGGGGTTTGCGATATAGTTGCCCCTTCTGCGGCAAGTGCTTTTGCCACACCTGCGCCGATCCCTGAACCGGCCCCTGTCACGAGCGCTACCTGGCCCTGAAGCTTCCTGGTCTTTAACATCATCTGATTTTTTTTAAACAAAAGTGTTACTAGGCCTTCAATTAAAATGTCGGGTACGTTACGTTTAAACTAGTTTATCATCATTGTAGGGAAGAATTCGATTTCCCGGCGATTGTAGTTGATGGCTCCCGCTTCCTTGAGCTCATTCAGAATGACGGTTACCGTTTGCCGGGATGTAGCGATCAGGTTAGCCAGGTCATTATGGGTCAATGAATTTTTCACCACGATCCGGTCTCCGAGTCTCTTTCCTTCCTTTCTGGCCCACTCCCTGAAGCAATAGATTAGCCGCGACTTCACATCCTGTGTCGCCATATTGAGATACCGGCTTTCCAGACTTTTGAATTTTTCGCTCACTTTAGCCATATAATTCATCGTGAGTGAGTAGTTGTTTCTCATCAGGGATGCCAGTTGATCCTGGGCTATGGAAAAGTAGATCGCTCTCTCGGAGACAACTTCGGCATACTCGTAATTATGCCCTTCGAAGTTGAGCAGCACGTCACCAAACAGATCGCCTGGCAGGATAATGTCTTTGATCATCTCATCGCCCCGGGAATTGACTTCCGATATCTTGACCTTGCCGCTGATGAGGATGAATACTTTCTTCTCTCCGCCTTTCGCATAGACAACTTGCCCTCTTTTCGCTTCTTTCTGCGACATGTTCTCGGCAAGCTCGTTTAGCTGAACGTCGGTGAGGTGATGACCAAGGTTGAATGTCTTAAGATAAAATACTTTGGGTTCCATATGAATGAGGTTTAATTTTCAACGGTTGACGACCAGATCATGGATCCTGGACGAGATCATGGTGCGGGATGTGAGACCGCACACCTTATCCACGAGTTGTCCTTTCTTGAAGAACAACAGGGTAGGCAAAAGATCGATGTGATAGCGTTCGGTGAGATCGGGATCGTTATCGATGTCGACCTGATAGAATTCTATTATTCCCCGATATTGATTTTGGAATTCTGCAAGCGCATAGGCCAGAAGCTGACTGGCTCCATTGAATGCCGAGCACAATTTAACAACTGCATCTGCCTTGGATTCGATGATCTCGTGATCGACCTGCTCCTGGTTGATCGCTTTGAAATTTGGTAATTCCATAATTCAGGGATTCTTGTCCCTGAGCGCATTCCAAGCATTATGCCAGTATCGTATATAGCTAGTGGTGAGAGTGTTAGAAGGACCCTGAGTGGAGATCCTCCAATCGAATCTCCAACGTATTGGAGATCAAAAATTGGAATCTCCAATATTTTGGAGTTACCGGGGTTTACTGATGCCCAGTTTTTTCATTCTTGCTTCCAGCGTGGTGGGATTGAGATTCAGGATCTTTGCCGCGCCATCTTCGCCGCGCACTTTCCATTTTGTGCTTTTCATTACCTCTATGATATGCTCGCGTTCGATGTCGTCGAGTGATTTTGCAGGGACATCGGCGTGGCGGGGAGACGGCTCGACATCGAGCCTGGTTTTTACTACAGGCAACCACTCACCCGGTTCCAGAATACTGCTGCCGGAGATGATCATCCCGCGCTCTACGACATTCTCCAGCTCCCGAATATTACCAGGCCAATCATAGTTCATCAACGTATCGAGTACTTCCCTGGAAACCGAAGTGATCTTCTTTCCCAGCTTCGTTCCGTATTTACGACAGAAATGATTGACGAGGATCGGAATGTCTTCCTTGCGCGATCGCAGCGGTGGTGAGCTGATCGGGAATACATTGAGTCTGTAAAAGAGATCGGCCCTGAACTCCTTGTTTTTCACCGATGATTCAAGATCACGGTTTGTTGCGGCGATCACCCGCACATCAACCTTTTTTGTCTTCGAACTGCCGACACGCTCGAATTCACCCTCCTGCAGCACGCGAAGAAGCTTCGCCTGTATCTCGAGCGGCATCTCTCCTATCTCGTCGAGGAAGATAGTTCCACCGTCAGCAAGCTCGAATCTCCCGATCTTCTGCGCAATTGCTCCCGTAAACGCTCCTTTCTCGTGGCCGAACAATTCGCTTTCTATCAGGCTTGCCGGCAGCGCCGCACAATTGACCTTGACCAATGGGCGATGACACCGCTTGCTTATGCTGTGGATGGCCCGGGCGATCAGCTCTTTACCGGTTCCGGACTCGCCGAGGATCAACACAGTCGCGTCGGTATTCGCAACCAGTTGAACTTTCTCCAATACTTTCCGAAACAATGACGATTGAGAGACAATCTCTTCGAAGTTGTGTTCGAGCTTGATCTCGTATCGCAGGTAAACGTTCTCCGCTTCAAGTTTCTCCTTCAGATCTTTCACTTCGGCAAGCGCAACGCTGAGCTCCTCCTGGGAGGCTTTTTGCTCGGTGATATCGACGCACGTAAGGATAGTTTTCGACCAGTCCTTTTCCGACCCCGGCATGATGGCTCGCTTCGCCTTGAGAAATCTTCTTTTTCCCTTGACTGTTTTGATCTCTATCTCTCTCTCGAATATCGTTTCACCTCTATCGAAGGTGATGATAACATCCCTGAACTGTACCGGTTGAAATCTTTTCGCGAGATATTCAAAATATTCTTCAGGGCTGGCAACTTCAAATAATTGCAACTGGGCCCGGTTGGCGTTCAACCTACGCAAACGGCTATAGCACTCATTGATCTCATCCGGATGCGTCTGAAAGATCTCCTCTATGCTTTTTTGATATTTGATCTTTATCTCATCGACATATTTTTTTATCTCAGACAGGTCCTCTTCACCGAGGCCGATGGGCGATCCTTCAAACAGAGTTTTGTAACGGGTCATGTTATCCCGGATAAGCTCATCCTGGCGTTTCCGTTCGAACTCTGCACCGGCCCGTGACGCGAATATCTTCAGGACATTCAGTTTTTGCTGGCTGATCGTCATGGGCTTGGTATCAAAAATAGCGATGTGACCGATCACCTCGCCATTACTCAAATAGATCGGAACGCCGAAGTAGGACTTGACTCCATGTTCCCGGGGAAAAAGTGCGTCAAGGTCGGAGGAGCAGAAGTAGTTATCACCCTTCATGACAATTTCACAAGGTGTTCCGACCAGGTCATATTCGAAATTGTCCAAAAAATGATCGCGTTCTATATATACGAGCGTCCGCACGCGGGTCTTTGCGAGATTGGCGCACTCCGTAACGATGGCGTACCTGATTCCCGTAGAGACGATAATATGATAGGCCAGCGATCTAAAAAAATCCCCTCCGATGACAGCCGCAGTTCCCTCGGAGATAATTCGCAACATATCATCAGGGCTGTGTTGATCTGCAAGGCACTGGATCAAAAAACAATGGAACACCCTGCCGGAAGACATCGCCGTTGTGATCAGACGGAGGCTGCACGCTTTATTATCGACAAAGAAATGAAAAGAGGAATTATCCTTCCGATTCTGGCAAGTGTTGGTAAACCAGGCAGAAAATCTTTCTTCCCTGATGAGGTCAAATATGGAATGCGTCTTTTCCGAGGCTTTATCGGGAAATTCAACAATTGAAGCCGGGTCGGGATTCACGATTATCCCGGCTTCGTCGGTCCAAATTATTGCATCAGTTATCTGATCGGCATTGAAATGTAAAAAAGGAAAATCAGCTTCCACGTCCGTCTTGCTCATCCAAATCGCTTTAGGGGTATCCCAAGTTACAAAATACCCGCGATTTATTACACCTCGAAGAGCGATGGAATCCCGATTAAAGCTTCGTTATTTTCTCCGTAACCCTGACAGTACCTGTTGAAATTTGAATAATATATATCCCGGGAGAAAGGGCGCTCAATTTTTCGGAAATAGACTGGTTGATGGAATTGATCTCACCGACCTGATTGTACATGATCGTACCATTCGGCTCGTATACTGCAACGGAAACTTCGTTGCCCAATTCGCCTCCCACCAGCCTCACCTGAAAACTATCCCTGAATGGATTGGGCCATATTTCTGCCGTGTTCCCGGCTCTTCCAGGGGCTACAAATATAATTTCACTTAAGCTGGAATTTCCATCGATATCAATTTGCTTCAGCCTATAGTAGTTTTTTGAGTGGACAAATAGATCGTTGAATTCATAGGTGGTCACTATTTCTGTGGTTCCCTGACCGGGAACATAGGCAATCTGCTGAAAGACGCGGCCGTCAGTACTCTTTAAAATCTCAAACCCGGCGTTATTTCTCTCGTCCCCGGTTTTCCACTTTAAGGCAATGGTATTGTCACTTTGCAAATG
>CBHTUB010000208.1:0-9944 GCA_966095595.1 uncultured Chryseosolibacter sp.
AGTCAGGAACATGACCTCCACGGGTGTCCTTGGTCAGAACCCGACAGTCGTCGATACGGATTTTCCGCTTTTCAGACTTGCCGATGCCTATCTGATGTATGCCGAGGCGGTGCTTCGTGACGGAGCAGGAGGTGACGAAGCCACAGCGCTGAGCTATGTCAATAAGCTTCGCGAACGCGCCTATGGCGACACTAGCGGTAACATCACGCCTGACGAGCTAACGCTAGATCTCATCATCGACGAACGTGGCCGCGAGCTGCACTGGGAAGCGCAGCGGAGAACGGATCTCATCCGCTTCGGCTTGCTTACGGGAGATACCTATGTGTGGGATTGGAAGGGCGGAGTGAGGGATGGCGCGGCTACACCTGGCTATTACACATTGCTCCCGATCCCTGCGGCCGACATTGCCGTGAACACGAACCTCGAACAGAATGACCCATTCTAAACCGATTCCCATGAAAACAATTTTTAAAACCTATATCTACGTGCTGGCCCTTCTGTTATTCTTTTCCTGTGAAAAGGATGCTGACAAGGTTATCCTGTCTGAAGACGGTGACGCGGCATCATTTACCAGCCATGCGACCGGCAACGTTCTCGTGATCACACCCGAGTTGCTGTCGGAGAACATCACGTTCGAGTGGGCGGAGTCCGATTACGGAGTGAATACCGAAGTGACGTATGCCCTGGAGGCAGACCTTGCAACGGGGGACTTCTCGGAACCGATCACCTTTGGCGAGACCTTCGAAAATTCTTTCACGATCTCCGTATCGGAGCTCAACGCCAAATTGTTAAACGAACTCGATGCGCCGGCGAACGCGGCCTCAGTTGTCAACTTCAGGATCCTGTCGAGCGTTGATGGCAATTTTACGAAGACCTCTTCTCTCCTCGAATGGACGATCACTACCTATAAAGAGCTTGGCCCTCAGCAGCCCGCAACGTTGTGGGTGCCTGGCGGATATCAGGGTTGGAATCCCGGCACTGCGCCCGTGATCTATGCTGTCAGTGATACGCAGTTTGAGGGTTACGTTTACATCCAGGAAGGAACGGGATTCAAGTTCACTTCGGCACCGGATTGGAACCATACGAACTTCGGTGACTCCGGTACACCGGGTGTGCTGACAAAGGATGGCCTCGCTAACGGTCTGTCGGCATCGGAGCCCGGACACTATAGATTCAAGGTCGACACTGTTGCGCTTACGTACGAGATGTACAGGATCCAGAGCTTTGGCGTCATCGGCACTGCGACAGCCGGGGGATGGACTACGTCTACGCCGATGGATTATAACACTACCTCGGGCGAGTGGTCTGTTACTACCTATCTGACAGAAGGTGCGCTGAAATTTCGTGCGGACAACGATTGGGCGGTGAATTATGGCCCGGTCGACAGCAATTCACTCACGGGCGAGCTGACATCGACGGATGCGGCGATCACGATATCGATCGCCGGCAATTACATCGTGACCATGAGCTTTAACCGTTCCGTTTATCCTTACGCTTACACCTACAATGTAGCACCTGCGAAGCTTTGGGTTCCTGGCGCCTACCAGGGATGGAGCCCTCCGACTGCGCCGAATATCTACTCCGTTGGAGAAGGGCAGTATGAAGGATACGTCTACATGGCCGCGGCCGGAGGTTTCAAGTTCACTTCTGCTCCCGATTGGAATCACACCAACTATGGCAATGGCGGGCCAGGTTTGCTTACGACGGATGGGCTTGCGGGAGATCTCAGCGTGGGCGATCCGGGTTATTACAGGTTTAAGGTAAACACCGAAGGCCTGACATGGGAATACTATCTCGTTGAGTCATTCGGCCTCATCGGCTCGGCTACCCCTGGAGGGTGGGACAACTCGACACCGATGACTTTCGACCCCGCGACTGGCCTTTGGTCGAAGACCATAGACCTCGTGAACGGGGCGCTCAAGTTCCGTGCGAACAATTCATGGGACGTTAACTACGGGCCATTGGACAGCAACGCCTTTGAAGGTGAGCTGATCGGCACAGATGCATCGATCACCATCACGGAGGCGGGTAACTATACCGTTGTGATCGACATGAGCAAATCCGGTCCGGAGTCGAAATACACCTATACCGTTACAAAGAACTAGTACGTTTGGGAATTCCCGAGGGAGGCAGGCGTCGCTTGTCTCCCGGGGGATACCTTAAAGACCCCAATTATCGAGACATAACATGATCGTAAACATTCCTTATTCAATAGTAATCATGAAGAAGTTGTGCCTGATGGTGTTGATTGCCCTGGGATGCAGCGGGGAAGACAGTCAACCCAAACCTACCTTGCCGCCTGAGGAACGCGAACAACCCAGGCAATATGGAACGCCATACGCCGCCGTCCCTGACCCGAAGGATGTCGTACTGTACGAGATCAACATCCGGGCATTTAGCGCCAACGGAGACTTTCAGGGGGTGATCGATCGGTTGGATCACATACAGGCCCTTGGGGCCAACACGATCTGGCTGATGCCGATACATCCGGTAGGGCAAGTGCGCTCAGCCGGTGGGTTGGGATCTCCGTATGCGGTGCAGAATTACCTGGAAGTCAATCCCGAGTTCGGTGACCTGGCCAAATTACGCGAGCTCGTAGACGAAGCACACAAACGGAACATTGCCGTGCTCATCGATTGGGTTGCCAATCACACTTCATGGGACAATCCATGGATGGCGGATAAATCCTGGTATACACAGGATGATGCCGGAAATATTATCATTCCTCCCGGCACAAACTGGCAGGATGTTGCTGAGCTCAATTACAACAGCGCGGCTATGCGCGAAGAAATGATCTACGCCATGAAGTACTGGGTACTTGAAGCGAATATCGACGGCTTCCGGTGTGATGCGGTGGATTTTGTTCCCACAGATTTCTGGAGCGAGGCGCTCGGTCAGCTGAAGGCCATTCCCGGCAGGAAGCTGATCTTTCTTGCAGAAGGAGGGAAGCAGGAAAATTTTACGGCAGGGTTCCAGATGAACTATGCGTGGGATTTTTACAACAACCTCAAGGACGTATACAGAAACGGCAAATCTGCGGCAACTATCTTCACCACGCACAACAATGAATACAACAGCATACCCGCAGGCGCTGTTAAGCTTCGCTATACCACCAATCACGACGAATCCGCCTGGGAGGCGACACCCGTAGAAGTATTTGGAGGTGAAAGTGCTGCCTTATCCGCATCGGTGGTCACCATGATGACAAGCGCCGCGCCGCTGATCTACTCGAGCCAGGAAGTCGGAAGGGAAGCGCTTCTTCCTTTCTTCACAAAGGATCCGATCGACTGGAATGAAAATCAGGAAGTATTGGAAGCCTACCGGAAGCTCCTCGCGATCTATGGTTCATCACCCGCATTTGCCGAAGGCACGCTCAAATCGTTCGCACATCAGGACCTGGCGGTCTTTAGCCGGACGTTCGGCAATGAGGGCTTCCTGATCCTCGTCAATGTTCGCAATGCGGAAGCATCCTGGACGGTCGATGACACGATAAAAAATCAATCGTGGATCAACACGGCAGACGGCAACGCGTTCGCCCTGAGTGCGACGGTCTCACTTCCGGCATTCTCCTGGCTCATCCTCAAACAAAATTAAAAGATACCTCTTGCGCTAAACTACAATCCCTAATTACCTAAACAATCTCTATGAAAAAATGTACCGACACATCCCCCCGTCGCAAGCTGCTACCGATCTGGTTTGCGTTCCTTCTCGTAGTATTGAACTTTGTCTCTGCCTCCGCACAGGACCCACCGCAGTATGGGACACCATTTGCCGGCGTGCCCGATCCGCGTGATGTCAACATGTATCAGGTGCACACGCGCATATTCAGCCAGGCAGGAAACTTTCAGGGTGTCATCAGCCGCCTCGATCAGATCGACGCGCTTGGCGTCAATACGATTTACCTGATGCCGCATTACCCGATGGGAACGGATTCCCGTGCGTCGGGTTCGCCGTATTGTATCAAGGATTTCAAAGGTGTGGGAGCAGAATATGGAACGCTCACCGACCTTCGTCAGCTTGTCGATGGTGCGCACGCAAGAGGGATGGCCGTCATTCTCGATTTTGTCGTGAACCAGACCTCGTTCGACCACCCCTGGATAACACAGCATCCTGACTGGTATCTCCATGACGGCTCAGGAAACATCGTCGCGCTGTTCCCTGATGTGGCAGCCCTGGATATGAACAATGTCAATGTAAGGAATGCGATGATCGATGCGATGCGTTACTGGGTTTTCGCGGCCAACGTCGACGGCTTCCGGTGTGACTACGCCAATAATGCGCCCGTAAGCTTTTGGTCGGCCGTGATCAACAACCTCAGAGGCATCACCACACATAAGCTGCTCATGCTGGCCGAAGGCGACCGCCCCGAGAATTTTCAGGGCGGATTTGACATGAACTTCGGTGATAAGTTTTACTACGATGCCCTTGAAGATATTGCCAACGGTGCGTCGGTCAGTCAGATCCAAACTACTACCGACGTCGAATACAGCCTCGCTACAGGTGCGCAACAGATGGTCCGTTATACCTGTAACCATGACCTTCTGGATGACACGCCTCTTTTGCCGTTGACCATGTTCAAAAGTCACAATGGTGTGGTGGCCAACTTCCTCGTGAGTGCCTATATGCGCGGCGTGCCTTTTCTCATGAGCGGACAGGAGGTTGATTTCTCTTCCTATGTTCCCTATCCCTGGACCAACCCCAAGATCGACTGGTCTTCCAATACAGGTGCTGCTGCGGATTTTACAAAGATCCTGAACTTCAGAACGGCGAGCGCGGCGATCCGCCGGGGAACGATGGCGAATTATTCCAACACGAACGTCTGCGCCTTCACAAAGATCGATGGAACGGAAAAAGTTGTCGTCATCGTCAATCTCAGGAACAGCACGCAATCTTTTGTCATTCCCTCTGCTATGGCAGGAACGTATAGCGATGCATTTGTGCCGTCTGCCAGCGTAACACTGACATCAAATGCCACGCAATCCCTTGGTGCTTTCCAGTATATGGTGCTCACGAATACTTCGTCATGCACGCCGACGACCATAACACCCTATGTGGCGATCAACGGTGGAGCCTGGGTTCAAACCTCTTCGGCAACATTGACCGCCGGAGGTTCAGTAACGTTCGGACCTCAGCCGCTTACCGGCGGATCATGGACCTGGAGCGGACCTAATGGTTATACCTCGTCGGTTCGTGAGATAACATTAACGAATGTGCAGACCAATCAGAGCGGTAATTATGTGACCACACATACCAATGCATCGGGTTGTACAAGCACGCAGACATTTTCGCTTACGGTAGATCCTCCGCCGAGCAATCTGCCGTCGCCATGGCTTACCGCCGATGTCGGTGCGGTTGGAGCTGCGGGATCTGCATCGTATGCCAACAGCACATTTACCATAAATGCTTCCGGTGCCGATGTTTTTGATTTTGCGGATGAGTTCCGGTTTGCCTATCAGTCTTTTTCCGGAAATGTGACGGTGACTGCGCGGGTAGGATCGCTGACGAACACCAATGCCTGGGCGAAGGCCGGAGTCATGATCAGGGAGTCGCTGAATGGTAACTCCACAAATGCCGCGATGCTGCTAACGCCATCGAATGGGTTCAATTTCCAATATCGCAACGGCACGGGTGCGGGCTCTACGGCTGCGGGGAGTGCAAGCGGTTCCATTCCAAACTGGGTGCGCATTACGCGGTCCGGGAACACCATCGCAGGTTATCGGTCAACGGACGGGACAACATGGACACAGACGGGCAGCGTCACGTTGACTTTGCCCTCGAGCGTATACGTGGGTCTTTTCGCGACGTCTCACAATGACGGCGTGGTCACAACGTCAACTTTCACGAACGTGTCCGTTACCGGTGGCGCGAACAATCCGCCGACCGCCAATGCAGGGACAGATCAATCCCTTGCCGCGGGAACAACATCCACAACACTCTCCGGCTCGGGATCGGATCCCGAGGGAAATCCGCTCTCATACTCCTGGACGAAAGTAAGCGGGCCAACCGTTACCATCACCAATGCCACCGCGGCAACTGCCACCGTGAGCGGGTTGACAAACGGAAGCACGTATGTTTTCCAGCTCACGGTAAGCGATGGTACGCTTACAGCCACCGATCAGGTTCAGGTTACCGTTTCCAGCTCCACGCAGTACTATGCTATCCGCAACCGCTGGCAGAACAATTACCTGTATGATGCCGGCGCCAACGTGGGCTATGGTGCTTCCGTAGCGAACAATAATTATCGGTGGGAGAAAGTTGCCGTCGATGCAACGTATTTCAGATTGCGGAATGTGGGGACGGGGGAGTACATGCATATAGAAAACCAGACAGGCTCGGTGCAGTGTACAGGGGTGACCCTCGACTGGTGGAGCGCCCAGTGGTCACAGGAAAGTGTTGATGCCACGTACGTGCGTATCAGGAACCGGTGGCAGACCGGCAGCATGATCCACATCGAGAACCTTACAGGCTCGGCACAGTATGCCAACGCGCAGAACGGATGGTATAGCGCGCACTGGGAACTGGTTCCCAACGGAAGCGGCGGACGCATGAGAACGGAGACGAGTGTGGAGAGTCACGAGTCACCGGAAACGGGTGCCTTCGAGGTGTATCCCAATCCATCAACCGGTAATCGTCTTACGGTAGCTTTGCCGGAGTTGGGAAAAAATGAGTTTGCGCTGATCGCGATGCATGATGTCAACGGAAAGGTGTTGCTGGAAAGGAGGATGACAAAATCGGAGGAGATCGAACATCAGCTGAAGCCCGGTTTGTATTTGCTAAAGGCACAGTTACCTGCCGGAATTTTTGTAAAGAAGATTATCATTAAGTAGTGTTTCTTTGGGTAAAAGGTGGACTGATGAGGTCCACCTTTTTTATGGGAAGCACGTCTTTCAATCAAAATCCTTATTGTACTTGTTCCGATAGTCGTTCGGGGTCATTCCGGTGATCTTTTTGAACACGTCACGATAGGTCTGAAGAACGGAGTAACCCACCGCATACATGATCTCGTTGACGCTTTTCCTGCCGATCTCCAGTTGTTTTTTTGTGGCTTCCACCTTTACGCGCTGGATGTACTCGATCACCGTGTGGCGCGTTGCCTTTTTGAACCTTCGCTCGAAGGTTCTGCGGGTAATGTTGAACCTGTCCGCGATCTGATCCACTACCAGCTTCTCACCATAATGCTCTTCGATATATCCCTGGACTTTTTTAATGAGCTCGTCCTCATGGTCCTTCAGTCCATTGAAGATAACAAACGGTGATTGCATGTTCCTGTCAAGATCGACCACAAAATACTTCGCGGTCTGGATCGCCATCTTCCGGTTTGTATACTTCTCCACCAAGTGCAGCAGCAAATTCCAATAGGCATTGTTGCCTCCGCTCGAGTACAGGCCATTCTGGTCGGTGATCACCTTTTCGTCCAGCAGCTTGACCGACGGATAGAAATGCCGGAACTCGTTCGCATATGACCAATGTGTGGTGCACTCTTTTCCCTTCAGCAAGCCTGAAAATGCCAGGAGGAAAGCTCCGACGCATAGGCTGGCAACTTCTGCGCCATCCTTGTAACGCTGCGCGATCCAGATCGCATAGTCGCGGTTCAAATGTGTCGCGGTCATCATATCACCTGTCATCGCCGGAATGATGATGAGGTCTGTTTGCATTACGTCCTTCAATAATTTATCCGGATGAATGGAGAAAAGGCCGTCATTGATCTTTACGTCGTCCGATAATCCCACAAGCTGAATATTGAACAGAGCCGGCTTTCCCGAGGCTTGAAGGAATTCGTTCACCTTGGTGAACACATAACGCGAGTCCGCAACCGATGCAAGCACGGCGTTTTTCAGGGCCAGGATTGAAATGGTGATCATCGGACCAAAGGTATCTTAAAATTTTGTCGCAAACGGCTAGTACAGATTGTCGCAATTACCATGTCCGAATGTAAACTATTGCCAATAAATTTGGTCCTGTAATCGACAACGCATGAGAAACATAACACCTTACCTGCATTTCAAGGGCAACGCTGAGGAAGCGATGAATTTTTATAAGTCGGTATTCGGCGGCGAGTTTTCAGGATTTCAACGTTACAGGGATGTACCGGGCGGTGAAAAGATGGCGGCTCATGACCGCGAGCGAATGATCCATATCTCGCTGCAGATCTCTCCATCCGTCACCATCATGGCTTCCGACAGAATGCAGGCTGCCGAAGACGAGTTGGATCAGGGCAACAACTATCACATTTGTGTGCATACGGAGAGCGAAGCGGAGTCTAACAGATTCTTCGATGCGTTGTCTGGTGGAGGCCATGTGGAAATGCCGCTCAACAAGACTTTCTGGGGCGCGTATTTCGGGATGTGCAAAGACAAATTCGGTATCCGGTGGATGCTGAACTACATGCCTGACCCAAGGTAAAGCCAGGGCGTCATCAATAAAGCAGTTTATCAACACTTACCCATGAAAAAATTAAAAATCATTTACTGGGCTGTTACCGGTGTGTTCATATATTGGATGTATGACCCCACTATTTCCAGCGCGTTCAGCTACGACTATGCCGTAGAATTCTTCACGAAACGCCTGGGCTTTCCGCAATACTTTCTGGTATTCACAGGCGTCACGAAGCTGATTGGTCTCATTGCACTTCTCATCCCGGGATTTCCCAGGATCAAGGAGTGGGTATATGCCGGATTTACGTTCGACCTGGTGGGCGCCCTGTATTGCCTGATCGCTATCGGAATGCCTATCACCTCGCTGTGGCCCCAGGCACTTGCCTTGCTGCTGATGACCGCATCGTACCTATGTTTTCAACTCATGACGTATCCTTCTTTATTATCCAAACTCCTGAACAATGAACAATACACCTCCAAAGCATAACAGGATCGCCCTATGGACGGGATGGATCCTCAGCATACTCTGTGTGCTCTTTCTGTTGGTCGACGCCATCATGAAGATCGTTCGGGCGCAAGTTTCGGTGGACGGAACTGTGGGCCTCGGTTTTTCAGATGCGATCGTACAGCCTATGGGCATTTGGCTGCTCGTATTTACCATTCTATACAGCATACCGGGAACAGCACTGCCTGGGGCCCTTTTGCTAACCGCGCACCTTGGCGGAGCGGTCGCGATCTTTGTACAGCGATTTCACGGATCCGTAGCTTTCCTTTTTCCATTGGCGTTTTGCATACTCGTTTGGCTCGGCTTATGGTTGCGCGATCACAAGCTGCGAACCGTTATGCTGGCGGCGCGTCAGGCACCGGCGGAGGGAAGATCCTGATCACGTTTTTGACAAGCATTTATCAAACTAACAATATTTACCATGATCGTTAAAATTCTGGTTGTGCTGGTGGCAATAGTTTCGCTGGCTGCCGTCATAGCCCTGTTCACCAGGGACAAATACACGCTGAGAAGAGAAATTGTGATCAACAGGCCGAAGCAGGAAGTATTCGAATTTGTGAAGCTGAACCGAAATCAAAAATTGTACAGCAAGTGGCTCTCGTTCGATCCGCAGACAAAAATTGCATTTGCCGGCGCAGAAGATGGAACACCGGGAGCCGTCCTGAAATTCGAAAGCAAGGACAAGAGAACAGGAAAGGGTGAATGGGAAACGACCAGGATTGCCGAAGGTGAGACGGTAGCGTTCCAGCTTCGTTTTCTGGAGCCGTTTGCATTTGTTGCTGACGGGCATTTCGACACGGAAGCACTTTCTCCGGCCGAAACAAAAGTGAGCTGGGTATACAACAGCGGAATGAAGTGGCCGATGAATTTCATGTTGTTGTTCCTCGACATGGACAAGCTCGTAGGAAATGATATCGAGGCGAGCTTGTTCAATATGAAAGCCCGACTCGAAAGCAACTGATCATGTCGCCGGGTACGGGCGCCGGTGGATGATCACATCGTTTCGCAATTTCTGCGTCCAGCGGTAGCGCTGGATGTCGCGGATGATGAATTTATTTTTGTTG
>CBHTUB010000209.1:0-9938 GCA_966095595.1 uncultured Chryseosolibacter sp.
GAAAGGATAAAAAAGAGCAAAGAGACTCTGGCCAACCAAACCGACAACCGCGTATGAGTCCGCGTTCGCCTGAGGAAAACCGCGGTGAATATGAAGACCACAACCGTATGCAATGTTGAAAGGACTATGGAGTACGATCCATATCCTTGCAGTGGAAAGGAAATAAGCATCCCCACTACAAGAATCTGCAGGATCCAGAATATGACTTTAAAAAGTTTCTGATCTCCTTCAATGAACTGCGTTACATAGGCAATGTATAGCGTGTTGAAAACCCATCCCAGAAACATAACATGCGAGTGGCCGTGCAACAGAAATGAAAATGTGATTCCCTCCAGCGGAAAGATCATCTGGCTCCTGAGAAGAAGCCCCATACAAGCGGCGATCAGGAAAAACAGCAGCGGTATTTTATAAAGTTTTTCCACTGGAATCACGTAGGGTGAGTATAACGAGAGAGATCAAGAAGCCAGGAATAGCGATAGCCGAAAGGACGCCGGAAATCTTTCTCACCTGAAAGTCGAGCATGGTGTCTGCGAAGACCCTGGTGAGCCAGGAGATCTGAAGGGTGACAAGCCACACGTAGAATATTTTGCTGAATGGTTTTACATTCATGCCTAATACTCCCGGCAGGATGATCGGCCCGTGCGCAAAGATCATCGAGAAGACGAATCCCAAAAAGAACGAATGTACCACAGCGTCGTAAGACATGGGCGACCCTTTCAGGGCAATAAAAAATATTCCGCATATCATCAGCGAGACGTACCCGCACAGAAGAGCGACAGCTATGTAACGGGTCAGGCCTGTCTTCAATATATTTATGCCAATAACATCGAAGCGCAAAAGCCAGAGCGCGATCCCGATCAATGAAACGCCCGCAACGATATTGCCGATCCCGTGAAATGCGAACACGGTGCTGGTCAGGTAAAGGCCGAGTAGAATAAACATCACACGTTTTTGTTTCCTGCTGACCGGAAGAAACTTCATGATCTCCATTCTTTCACCGACGATGATCAGCAGAACAAAACCCAGCCACATTGGAAATGCCAGGGGATAAAAGTTTTTTGTATAGAGCAAAATATTACCGATGAACCAGCATACGGCTCCGGTAAGCATGATCAAATAGGATGGTTCACGGTGTTTAAAGTAGTAGAAGGCGAAGATCCCGGTCAGGCAGAAACTTGCCACGGTCAGCATAAGTATAGACTGCTCCGGCAGGTCAAGATAAAAAGTGATGAGGCTGCAGCCCGAAAGTGTCGGTACAATGAATAGCGGATAGTTCCTGAGGGGAATGAGTTTTTCGATTGCGATCAACGTTCCAAGAAAACCTCCCACCATGATGGCACCATGCGCCGGAGCGAGACCCTGTATGTCAAGCTTCCATCCAATCCGTGCCAAACCGGTCGCAAGGCCAGCCACCAGGTTGAGCATGGCAACAACTATAAAAGGGATTCTATGTCTCGCCATCATTTGTGTCAGATCCCCCGGAAAAGATCCACCGATTCGAGGTAGACTGGCTGGACCACATTCCATCCAAGCTCCTTCCGGATCGCTTTTGAATACGTTTCAATTTGTTCCTTTTCCCCATGAACGGTGAACACCATCTTCGGAGCCTTTTTAAAATTCCTCATCCACAGGAAAAGCTCGTCTTTGTCGGCATGTCCCGATAGCGATGTCATGTTCTCTACTTTACATCTTACAGGCACGTCCTCGCCGAAGATCCTGATCGCAGGTTCCTTATCGACTAATTTTCTTCCGCGTGTTCCTTCCGCCTGATACCCGGCGATCACAACCGTGTCCTGCGGATTCGGCAACCGGTGATACAGGTGGTGCAGGATCCTTCCGCCTGTCATCATGCCGCTGGATGAAATGATGATCGCATTGCTTTTGATCTCGTTCAGTGTTTTCGAATGTTTCGACGTCTTGACGAACATCAACATATTCGTTTCAAGCTTCCGCGCGAATTCGGATTGATTGAATTTCACTTTGTGGTATTCCGGATACCGGTAGTATAAATATGTAGCGGAGATGGCCATGGGACTGTCGATATAAACCGGCACATCCGGGATTCTGTCCTTCTCCATCAGCTGATGAAAATAATAGAGCAGCACCTGCGTTCGTCCAACGGCGAAGGCCGGAATCAAAACGACACCTTTTCGTTCGAACGTTTCCTTTACAATTCGTTCAAGATCTCCCTCGGGATCCAGCGCCGGATTTGCTTTGTTGCCATAGGTCGACTCGATGAACAATACATCTGCTTCTTCAATTACCGACGGTGGCCGCAGCATCGCATCTTTGTTTCTACCGAGATCCCCCGAGAATACGACCTTTTTGGTTTGACTGTCGCCTTTGATATAAAGCTCCGTTATGGCAGAGCCAAGAAGGTGGCCGGCGTCGCGGTATACGATATCGATCCTGTCGTTAATGCTTATTCGCTGACCATAGTCGTATCGTTCCAACAACGGAAAGACAGCTTGTGCATCTTCGGTGCTATACAGTGGCAGGGGTTTCTCATGTTTCGAATAACCTTTTGAAGATGCAAATGATGCTTCTTCTTCCTGCAGCTTGGCGGCGTCGAGCAGCATGATCTCCATGAGATCGGCTGTCGGTCGCGTGCAATAGATCGGTCCGTTGAAACCTTCCCTGACGAGTCTTGGAAGATATCCGGTGTGATCGATGTGTGCGTGACTGATCACCACTGCGTCGATAGAATCCGCGGAAACAGGAAAAGGCTCCCAGTTTCTCAATCTGAGCTCTTTTAATCCCTGGAACAATCCGCAGTCGAAGAGCAATCGGAATCCGTCAATATCGAGCAGGAACCTCGATCCCGTAACCGTACCGGTCGCTCCCAAAAATTTAACCCTGACATCCATGGCCGAAAGGTCTTGCTTGATCGATCATGGAAACATGACATTAATCAGGTTTTTCGCTGACCATGCTCAATGCCCCGAACCGCCCGCCGCGGTACATTTGATCCAACAAATACATTATCGCCATGCAAAAGATATTAGTTCCCTGTGATTTTTCGAAGCAGGCAATCAATGCTTATCGCTTTGCGTTGGATCTGGCTGCCCAGTCGAAAGGCTCCGTACATCTGTTGAATGTCATTGAGCTCCCTGTTATGCATGATACTGTTCTCATGCCCGTTCTCGCTTTTGAGCAACAACTCCTCGAAGACCTGCAGAAGGCTGCCAGCGAAAAGTTTACGGAGATCAGGGAAAAATATAAGGTACCGGGAGTAAGGGTGATCACAAGCGTGCAGTTCGGTGCGGTCTCGAGAATGGTACAGGACTACATCAAGTCGGAATCCATAGACCTGGTGGTCATGGGCTCACATGGTGCCAGCGGTATACGCGAATTTTTTATCGGCTCCAACGCCGAGAAAGTAGTTCGCAATTCACCGGTGCCCGTTCTTGTGATCAAGGACTACTACAAGGGCCCGATCAAGCACGTCGTGTTCCCGAATACGCTCGACACCGAAAGGCAGGAAGATCTGGTGATGAAAGTAAAAGCGCTTCAGGATTTCTTCAGGGCGCAGCTGCACATCGTGTGGATCAACACGCCCCTCAACTTTACCTCCGATGTAGAGACACGCTCGCGACTCGAGGCGTTTGCCAAACGATACATGTTCAAAAACTACACCATCAACATATTCAATAACAGAAACGAGGAGCAGGGCATAGTGGATTTTGCGGCGACGGTAAAAGGTAGCCTCATCGCGATGGGCACTCACGGCAGAAAGGGCATTGCGCATTTTCTGACTGGAAGCCTGGCCGAAGACATTGTGAACCACAGCAAAGGCCTCGTATGGACCTATTCCCTGCGCAACGAACACGTCGAAGCGTAGTCACCAAACCTTGCTAAAAGAAACGATGAATGAAAACAGAAGTTCTTGAATCCATACGATGCTTTCATTGTGGTCAGGAGTGTGAAGAAGTGATAAAATTCGAGGAGAGGGTATTTTGCTGTGCCGGCTGCAAGTCCGTATTCGAGATCCTCAATGAGAACAACCTCTGTGAATATTATGCGCTCGACAAGCAGGCTGGCCTGTCCCAGAAAAATGCCTCCCTCAATTCTTTCGCTCACCTTGACGATCCGCAGGTGAGGAAGAAGATCGTGTCATTCGACTCGGTCGGACTCACGAGGGTTTCGTTCTTTGTGCCGTCCATACATTGCGTTTCCTGCATCTGGCTCCTCGAGCATTTGCGAAAGATGGATCACGGCATACTGAAGGCCACGGTGCTGTTCGGAAAAAAAACTGTTGAAATAGATTTTGACCCGCGGGTCCTGAAGCTGAGCCGGCTCGCCGGCATTCTTGCGGAAGTCGGCTATGCCCCGGTTATCAACCTCGATGCCGGTGAAAAGCAACACTCAAAGGTAGACCGGTCATTGGTGTATCGCCTGGCCGTTGCCGGATTTTGTTTCGGTAACGTAATGCTCTTCAGCTTCCCCGAGTATCTCGGCATCGACAGCCAGGATGAGTATTTGATGCGCATTTTCTCATGGCTCAACCTTGCTCTTTCCGTTCCGGTTATCCTCTACAGCGGCTCCATCTATTTCAACTCGGCAGCCAAAAGCTTTCGGCAAAGGCAGATCAACATCGATGTGCCCATAGCCGCAGGGTTGCTCGCACTTTTCCTCAGGAGCAGCTATGATATCATCACCGCGACCGGTCCGGGATATCTGGACTCGTTCACCGGTCTGGTATTTTTTCTCCTGACCGGCAGGTGGTTCCAGGGGAAAACGTATGAAAGCCTTGCCTTTGATCGTGATTTCAAATCATATTTTCCGCTGGCCGTCAACTGCCTTGTGAAAGGAGAGTGGAAGCCCGTGATCATCTATGAGCTCAGGAAAAATGACCGGATCCGGATCCGCAACATGGAGATCGTTCCGGCGGATTCCGTGCTGCTGGCAGACACTGCGTACTTCGACTATAGTTTCGTGACGGGAGAGGCTCGACCCGTGAAGGTTGGGCGTGGCGAGATCGTTTATGCGGGAGGACGGCTGATCGGGCAACCGGTAGAGCTTGTCGTAGAGAACAAAACATCACAAAGTCATCTCACGAGCTTGTGGAATAAAGATTCATTCAAAAAAGTGGATGAGAGCCGATACCAGAAAATAATCGATCGCGCGGCCCGCAACTTCACGTGGATCGTGATGGGCATTGCGGCCGTCACCGCTGTCTTCTGGTATTATTATCAACCATCGGAGATGTGGCTCGTGCTTACGTCTGTGTTGATGGTCGCATGTCCCTGCGCCCTCGCGCTGGCAGCGCCCTTCACGTACGGAAGCATGCTGCGTGCCTTTGGGAGAAGCAAGTTTTATCTGAAGAACGCCGATGTCATCGAGCGCCTCGCCATGGTTGATGCTGTCGTATTCGATAAGACGGGCACCGTTACCTATGGCAATACGCCCGATGTACAATTTTTCGGTTCACTCAGCGAAGGAGAGCTTGCAATCGTCAAGGCGCTCACCGGCGCTTCAACGCACCCGCTGAGCCTTTTGGTAGCAGGATCCATAGCTGAAAAGGAAAATTTCAACTTATCATATTTCAAGGAGGTTAGAGGACAAGGTGTTCAGGCGATGATCGACGGAAAGTTTGTTCAGGCGGGGTCAGCTGAATTTGTCGGGTGCGATAGCAATGTCGATCCTACCGCTTCGGTGGTGTTTGTTGCCATCGACGACGAGGTTAAAGGTTATTTCTCGATCAGGATCAAGGCGCGGAAAAATATCAAAAGTATGTTGGGCCGGCTCGGCTCGAAATGTGTGGCACTGCTATCAGGCGATAATGAAGCAGACCGTTCAAGGATGTCATCACTTTTCAATCCATCGGTCCAGCTGCTTTTTAATCAGGATCCCCACGACAAGCTGGCTTTCATCGCCAACCTCCAGAAGCAAGGTAAAAAGGTGCTGATGATAGGGGATGGATTGAACGACTCCGGAGCGCTGAAGCAAAGCGATGTAGGCATTGCCGTGACGGACAACTCCGGTGTGTTTACGCCGGCCTGCGACGGAATTCTCGATGGAAGCAACCTCGTCCTGTTGGATAAGTTCTTAAGACTGGCGAAACGCTCTTCTTCCATTCTGAAGACAGCATTTGCCATATCATTTTTCTACAACGCCATAGCCCTCACGTTTGCCGTGACCGGAAATCTTACACCGCTGGTCGCCGCCATCCTTATGCCCGTGAGCAGCATCAGCGTGGTGGGCTTTTCGACCCTTGCCGTGAATTTCGTAACCAGAAAAACATTATCGTGATGGGAATAATCGTGCTACTCATATCGATCAGCTTGCTCATCGCCACCGGATTCCTGATCTCCTTTCTCTGGAATATGAAAAGCGGTCAGTACGACGACACGTACTCACCTTCCGTGAGAATGCTTTTTGACGACACAACAAAACCAGAACTGAAAAACGTTACCAAAGATGCAAAACACACCAAGCCCGGAAACCCTCCTGAAAAAGTATGATGTGCCCACGCCGCGATACACGAGCTATCCGACGGTACCCTGTTGGGATGGAAGCACGTTCTCGGGGGAGAAATGGGTTTCATCGGTAAAACGTTGTTTTGACGAAACGAACGACGACAAAGGCATCAGCCTGTACATACACCTGCCATTCTGTGAAACCCTGTGCACCTATTGTGCCTGCACTACGCGCATCACGCAGAATCACAAGGTCGAAATCCCATATGTGCAGGCTATCCTCAAGGAGTGGGAGTATTACAAAAATCTCTTCGGACGAAAGCCCAACATCCGCGAGATACACCTGGGCGGCGGTACGCCAACGTTTTTCAGTCCGCAGAATCTTCATTGGCTGATCTCGTATATTCTCGATGGAGTCGATGTTCATCCGGAGTTCGAGTTCAGCTTCGAAGGTCATCCCAACAATACAACACGCGAGCATTTGCAAACGCTGTTCGATCTTGGATTCTCGCGTGTGAGCTTCGGCGTGCAGGACCTGGACGAAAAGGTACAACGCACCATCAACCGGATGCAGCCTTTCGAAAATCTTGAACGAGTGACGAACCTCGCGCGGGAGATCGGCTACGAATCCGTCAGCTTCGACCTGATCTACGGGTTGCCCTTTCAAAATCCGTTCACCGTGTCCGATACGTTCGACAAGGTGCTGCAGCTGCGACCCGATCGTTTGTCGTTCTACAGCTACGCCCATGTGCCCTGGTTAAAACCAGGACAACGCGGCTATGAGGATGCCGATCTTCCGGCGGGCTCGCTCAAGCGCCACCTGTACGAGATCGGAAGACACAAGCTGAGAAAGGCAGAGTATAGCGACATCGGCATGGACCATTTCGCGCTGCGTCACGATAGCCTGTTCAAGGCGCACGTCGCCGGAAAGCTTCACCGGAACTTCATGGGATATACGACTTCGAACACAGAGCTGCTGATCGGCCTCGGTGCATCGGCCATCAGCGATGCAAAATATGCGTATGCCCAGAATTTAAAGAAGGTGGAAGAATATATGAATGCGGTGAAGGAGAATGGGACTGCGGTAACGAAAGGTCATATCCTCTCTGACGAAGACCTCCTGATCAAAAAGTGTATCCTGGAGATCAGCTGCCGGGGAGAGCTCAGCCAGGACCTGCTGCTCAGGGTTGCGGACCGCGCCATACTCGATGCGCTTATGGGAATGGAAGAAGAGGGGATCCTGTATTTTATTGACGGAGGCATCAAAGTCACGGCTGCAGGGGAGCCATTCATCAGGAATATTTGCAGTGTGTTCGATAAAAGATGGAACGAAAAGGGCGGAGGGCAAATTTTCAGTCGGGCAGTGTGATCCGTATTTTAGTGTTTAAGGTTAGTCCTTATCACGTTCGACATAATGGCAAGTAGCGCGTTACCATTAGGGTTCCCGGGTTTTAATAACGTATGAATGTTGGCGAGAAAAGAATAAAAAAAAGCACCCACATCGTCTATGCAGGTGCTTTTGTTACCTTTTTAAAAAGCCCTCTATGTTAAGAGGAGGGCGCAAAGATATATAGAAAATTGAAAATTCCTACCGGCGACCTTTTTTCTATGTTGTCTGTTTCAGGATCCAGTCACTTATGGTGGACAGGACTTGTGGGTCGATCGTTTCTTCAACTTCATGGAGGTCTTCCATGGGTACTTTTCCGCTCATAAATAAATGACCCAATCCCGGAAAGATCCTGATCTCGTGTGATGTAGAGTCAAGGGCCTTTTTTATCAGAGGCAGATTTTTGCTGACGTCTATTAGCATGTCTCCGTCTCCGTAAAGCACGAGCACGGGAATCCTCAGCTTTCTGAATTCATCTTTGGGGTCGTTGCGCAGGCTGTAGCGAAATTTCGGATCGAGAAATCCGTCGATGAGCCTGTTGACATCTCCGAGACGTTGCGCGGTGGTTTTGTAGTCTTCAGATGCGCGCTGGTCCGTGCGGGCGATGAGATCGTCCATTTTTATCTTTGCCCTGAGGGCATCCGGCTCCGACTTCGCGATGGTGAGCAGCGAGTCCAGCGTTACGATGATCTCTTCCCTTGTCTTTTCACTGACCTCCATGTCTTTCAGACGCGCCCTTGTCTGGTAGACCAGGCTTTCGTCGGCCGTGGCGTTGGCCGGAGCCATCAGCACCAGGAAATCTGTTTCCGCCTGGAATGAGGCAACGGGTGCAAGTCCACCGCCCTCGGAGTGACCGATGAGTCCTACCTTCTGAAATCCTTGTCCGCGCAGATACCGGATGGCACCGGCCACATCGGCAACCAGGTCCTCATAGGCAGCATGCCGATAATCACCTTCCGATCTTCCCACACCGCGTTCGTCGTATCGCAGCACGGCGATACCTTTTTGTGTGAGGTAATGCGACAATACCAGAAAGGGTCTGTGCTTAAAATGATTGTTATAGTCGCGATCATCAGGCCCCGAGCCACTGATCAGGACGACTGCTGTTTTTAACGGGTTAGTGGTGGACGTAGTGAGTGTGCCGGACAACGTCACCTGGCCATCGAGGCTTTCGAAGTTTACTTCCTTTGATTCGTACGGCAGCGGGCCGTCGGGTTCCTGGGTTCGGTTGTTGCCGCAGGAGAGGAGGGTGAGGGTTAGGAGGAGAGGGATTGATTTTTTCATGTGGTTGAATATGTGAATTTCCACTTTACCAACCATCTGATATTCAATTTACTTTACGGAACTTGTCGAAGTTTCATCTTTTCCTTCTCGATGAGCAGCTGCTGAAAGGCCTTGTGCGTTTGTTTCATGATCGATTCCTGACTCCCTTCCATTTTACGCGACCGCCTCTCAAGGATGCCATTATAGATGCGGAATGTTTCATCGGTGCCATCGTCCATCTCGAGGTAATTTAGAATGACGGAATCGAGGTTTGGCTGAAAGCAAGACTCTTCCAATCCAACATCATGCAAAGCCTGGAACAGCTTCCGGCTTTTAAGTTCTTCCCGGATAAGGTAAAGGCACATCTGGACTTTGGGTGGAAGATTGATCAAGGAACGATTGAATTGAGATTTCATAATAAATGCCGGTATAGGGAATAGCCTATACAATAATACGATAAAAACCATAGGGAATAGCCTATACCTGTAAAATATTTTACCGCGTCCTTTAAATATGGCGAAACAATTGATCAGGGTGAGATACAAAAAGCACCTGGTAAAACTGGGGCAGCATATTCGTGAAGTGCGCGAGCGTCAGGGCATGAGCCAGGAGCAACTTGCATTGGAGGCGGGCGTACCCTATAGCAGTGTAAACGAAATTGAGGCGGGAAAGACCAATCCAACGATTGCTTCGCTAATGGCATTGGCCGAGGCGTTGGATATTCCGCTAAGGGAGCTAGTCGATTTTTAGTCTAAGATAGAGGTGACTCTAAGAACTCTTGATGCGGTGGTGATGCAATTTACGTATGCATCGGGTGGAGCATAGAGAGCGGGCGCCGTTTAATTGAATATCCTACTTCTATTAATGTG
>CBHTUB010000210.1:0-9885 GCA_966095595.1 uncultured Chryseosolibacter sp.
TCCCCAGGGTGATGCCAATGCTGTGTGAAGAACCCCTGCCCGCTCCTGCGAACATTTCACCGTGCAGGAAACAAGCTGCGTCGTTGTTCATCATGATCTGTCCTGACGAAATTCCAAGTACGTCCGACAGCAATTCTTTGATGTTGAGTCCATAGAGATTTTCATACTTACCGAGTCCGGTGATGTACGATACGCCCGAGTCGTAATCGAACGGACCAGGCATTGCGATCCCTATCCTGATGTTTTTCCTGTTGCCAGGGATCACAGATCGAATCACTTCACTCCAAACGTTGATGATCCGGGCGGCCTCGTCAGCCGAGTTAACACGTTCACGTCTGCGCGTATTTCGCACGACCGTTTTCAGGTCAAGGTCAACGACGGACGCCGTGATGTGAGATCCGCCGATATCAACTCCAATGGCTATGTTGTTCATAAATGTTAGTTGATGACAATAATTTTGAAATGAACTTTATCGTAAGCGGTAGTTACTTCCATCATAAAAACACCCTGTGTTCCTTCTAAATCCACTCTTGTCACGTTCTTGTCTGCCGAGAACGACAGGGCGGTCATTTTTCCGTCAAAGCCAACGAGCCTGATTGACCTGACTTCCAGGGGCGAGATCGGAATATAGGCAAAGCCATCTTTCACGGGATTCGGATATATCGTGGACCGATGACTGGACTCTTTATCGATGGCAGTCGTAACTTCCTCCGTCCACAGATCCTTTAAACCGGCGATCTGCCAGGGCTGAACGACATCGTTGAAGATCCTCACCTCGTCAATTGTTCCGTTGAGGAAATATTGTGTGTCGCCTGTACTTTTCTGGCCGAAGGTAATGTCGTCATCAGTGGTTAACAATGATCCGGTGTGTGAACCATAGTTGTCAAGCTCGCCATTGATGTAAAGCTCGACGGAATATCCGGTATATACGGCGGTGATGTGATAAAATTGGCCCGGTGTTACAGGTTCCCGGCTGTCCAGATCTTTAACACCCGCGGAAGTCTTAACGGTCCATCGGATCTTAAGGTCAGGCGTTAGAGAAACCTTCCAACGTTCTTCCCAGCTTCCGTGTGAAAGGATAAAAGCTTCGCGTCCGGTCGCGGAGATATTTAACCAGCAAGACAGCGTGATCCTGTCTACGAAATTCAACGCAAGCGCATTGGGAACGCTGATGATATCGTCGGTGGTGGTGATCGCGTAGGCCATGTTCTCATTTCCCTGTGGATCCTGCGCTTCAGAGGTTCCTGAAATATTAGCAAGGAACCCGTTGCCGGAATAGTCGTGCGTGTTAATGTTAAGCGGATAATACGCGAGGGGTGCTATCTCGCCTTCAGTATTATTCTTGACAAGTATTTCTTTCGTGAAGGAAGAGGATAGCTGGTGCTTGTTGGTGACGGTACATTTTACAAGATGCAGTCCCTCGGCTGGCGCCGTCCATACGACGACGGAATCGTTGACCTCGGATGTTCCGCCGGGTATCTCCCAGTCGTAGATAAGGACTTCTGTTCCCGCCGAGGCTACATCACAATGGATCCTGATCTCCTCATTTTCGTAGACAAAGGCCAGGTCAGTTTCAAGGTCTTCAATGACCGGGGGATCCGGAATTTCTTCCAAAACCTGAATGCCTATTTGCTTCGATATCGTCAGGACATCGCTTGTTGCTTCTACGCTTATGAGGTAAGTCCCTTCAATTGCCGGCGCAGTCCATTGCAACGTGGCACCTACTGCGCCCGGGATCAGTTCGCCATCTACAAACCACTCATAGGCAACAGCGGCCGGAGCATTTTCAATGGCTGCATAGATATTCACCACATCACCAAACTCGTATGCGGTGTTCGACGACGCCAGTGATTTAATACGAAATTGCGGCGTAAAATCGTAGCCATGATGATGGTCAACCACGAAATCACCGTATAGTAACTTTCCGTTCTCATTGACGAGAGCTCCTTCTGCATCAGGGGGCAAAATTGAAACGATGATCACTTCCCCAGCCTTAATATCGATCACATATTCGCCCGTTGCATTGTTGGCAATGATCGATTCGGATATTGTTGCATAAATGTCGAATTGACCGGCTCCGAGCGAAAGCGTAACAAGCTGATCAGAGGTGTACGGATTGAAATATGCATACGTTGCATGGCGGGTGTCTCCGTAGAAATCTGTTGCGTTCAGGTCGAGCCTGAGGATGCCGTCAATATTTGTCAGATCGGTAATGGCGGCCAGATAGCCGACGTGTGACGATCCATACACCCCAAGATTTGTCGCAGCCCATCCGCTTCGCCTGGCGTCTCCGGTTCCATATAGCGCTTTGCCCTCCCAGTTTTCTTTCAGCGCTTCATAGGCAATGACGGATTGCGGGTCGTGCTCCTGACTCCAGGCATAATCATCTTGCTTCACTGCATCGAGGTACGCCGGATAAAACAGACGTGTTGCGTTGGCGAGATTCAGTAGCCATTTCGAGATGGCCCGCGCATAGCGCTTATCATATTTCATCAATGGAGCAAGTGCCGCGGCCTGTTGAAATCCGTTCATGATAAAGGCGTAGTCATTCCCGGCGTCGTTTGCCTCCCCGATCAACCCCGAAACATCTTTCCCATCCCAGGATCCTACGATCGTCCCCCAGCCCCTCAGGGGACCGCGATCGAACGACCAGCCGAGCATTTTATTGATATTGTAATTCGTACCCAGCGTCGCGTTAAGCTTTGCGGCTACCAGTGTGCCATAGGGCAATTGCAGCTCGTAGGAAGGATTGGAAGTTAACGACGACAGATACTCGATCGCATGCTGTGCCCCGTTGAGATATTTTTCGTCGCCCGTTTTTTGCCACGCGTTATACAACAGCCATGCAATTGCGCCGGCGGCCTCAGGCTCATGAACGCCATTTGAATTGCCAGTCATCGTTGAAAGATACCACCCCCGATAGTTCATGTTCGGTGTTGTCCATGGCGTAGTGCTCGCTCCCATCGCGCTAACGGCTTCAAGCCATCGGTCGGCAACTGTGGTCAATTGCGATTGAAAGTCGGCGTCATTATAGAGCGATGACAGTTGGTAAAAGAAAATGTTGGGCATCAGGTCGTACCACCAGTCATTACCACTCGATGCGTTGTATCCGTTGAGATAAACATCCTGACCGTTTTTCGAATTGAAAAAGTCCTTTGTTTTCTCGACCCAATTGATGCCGTTTTGTTGAGACTTATCGATTCCAACCAGTGAAGCTCCAACTATTGCCGGCAAAATGTTGATAGCCTCAGCCTGGTTAACGCTGCTGGTGCCAACGTAGGTATCGAGGAGGATAGGCTGAAGTGCAGGGATGTTGGTCCCTGAAGGTAGGAATGAAACAAGCGGTAAATACTCTCCTGTTTTTGAAAGATCGAAAATGAAAGCGTCGTAGTTCATGGCGACCTCGTCCCAGTCCCGCATGAGGTATGGCTGGGGAAGATCCGGCATCTGGTCAACCCGGGAAATGTTGAGCTGCCCGTTTTGCGCCCAGAGGAAATTGCCGCATAAAACAAAATATGCCGACAGTAGTCGTAGCGTCAACCTTATCATCAAATGATTTTCCGTTTTTAAAAAAGGAAAGGATGCAACAGCATCCTTTCCAACACCCTACACTAACCCTTATTGTGGCTTCTCCCTGTTATAGACAGTTTGAATTTGTGTCGCGGTCAAAACAGTGTTATAGATCCTGACCTCATCGAGGAGACCGCGGAAATATCCGCCCCATGCGAGGGGGATCTTGTGGTCTGTATCAAAGTTGTCTGCCGTGGCAGCGTACTGATCTGTAGGGAAATCCTGACCGATCACGAGGTTGTAGGGATTATCCGAGATCGACATCGCGTCGCCGGGCGTATTGTTCCAGGTCTTTACGGCTACGCCATCGATATAGAAAATCATGTTGCCACCGCCGAATGTTACGGCTATATGATGCCATTCGTGTATTGGCAGCTCTACTTCCGCATCTCTGTCGAAGTATGCATCGTCATCTGAGTGGACAGTGAAGAAAGGTCTGTTGGTTGACTGCAACTGGAACTTGTAACCGATCCATGAGTGCAGGCCAAGGAAGCGGTTGTCAGCGTTGATCTCATCGGCGTTCACCCAAAGGGCTACTGTCAATTGTGACGGGTTCAGAGCTGAGTTGTATGGGATCTCGATATTCGCACCGTCGTCAAAATGAAGCGCCATTCCTGCGTCACCATTACGATCTGCAGACCATGTCGGGAATCCTGCGCCCCAATCTGTATGTCCGGTCTTGAATGTTCCGTCAAATCCATTTGCGCTATTATCGTGTGCCGTTGTTCCGGTGCCCTCATCAAAGGCCCAATGTCCGATCAATGCTTCAACGGCAACCGGTGCGATCTCCGCGTCGCGATAGGTTTCCATTGCCTGGTGAAGGGCCACGATCGCATTCGCTACTTCTTGCTGAGTTGATGTCTCGTCGTCTACCACTGCCTGCGCAGAAGTGATCGCAGCCTGAAGCGCTGTACGTGCTGCAGCTGAAAATTGTCCGTCATTGACGCCTTCTTCCGTGGTCGCCAACAGGTCCGTAGCGACGTCAATTGAATCCTGCAGTATCGTGAAGTCGACAGGTGTAGTTCCGTTGTCATCATCATCGCACGATGAGATCACAATCCCCAGGGATACCAATATCCCCAGAATCAAGACAATAGGTTTTTTAAAGGTGAGATTCATAATTTTGTGTTTAGATTATAGTTTATTTATTGTATTAGTGGATTTGCATCAGTCTCGGACTGCGGTATTGCGAAATACCGGTGTTGTTCATAGGAAAAATTTGTTTCTTCGAGAGCGTCCTCGGCCACAGTCTGACCATAGCGCATGAGATCGAAGTATCGGTGGAACTCAAAGCCCAGCTCGACCCTGCGTTCGTGGCGTATCGCTTCCCGCACGCCCACCTGGCCGATGTTCGTGATGTCCGGAAGCAGGCCGTCGGGTACCGCGCCGAAACCCGCGAGGTCTTCATCGTAGAGATAGCTTTCGCGTGCACGCTTGCGAACCTCGTTCAAAGGCGTTAAAGCTTCTGCCGTCATGTTAAGCTCGTTCAACGCTTCCGCCTTCATCAGGAGAATGTCGGCATAACGCAGGTATACATAGTTGAGACTTGCGTCGCCGATAATGGGCTCTTCAGACTTGGGTTGCTCGTGTTTTTTCTGTAGGTATCCGGTAGCCGACCACGTTGGATCGAAATCCTTTCCGTCGATCCATTTTGTTCCTGCACGACCCACGGTGTAGTCGAGCCGCGGATCCACAACGTCATCTACTGTTGTTTCGAACTCATCGACGAAGTCCTGCACGGGAATATCGAAGCCGTAGCCGTTGTATTTTACAGGGCCCAGCCATTGATTCAGGTTACTGCCAAGCTTTGGTGATTGTCCGCTGAGGTGCTGGATCTCGAATATCGACTCGCTGTTGTTCTGGGTCGAGTCGAGAAAATTATTCTTGTACACTGCCTGAAGGCTGTATACTCCCAGTGCCTCGAGGTCTTCGATGGCATCCAGGGTTTGTTGCCATTCTTCCTGATAAAGGTGTGCTTTGGCAAGCAATCCATAGGCGGCGCCTTTCGTCGCGCGGCCGAGGTCTGCGCCGGTGTAAGAGATATCCAGCACTTCGGCAGCTTCCGTAAGATCCTTTTCGATCTGAGTGTAAATGTCTGCTACGGAAGATTTTGGCTTATAGATATCTCCGGTCGTAAGCGGTGGGGTTACCTTGAGCGGGATCTCGCCGAAGATGTTGACCAGATTGAAATACAAGTATGCGCGAAGGAATTTGGCCTCGCCCAGAATACGTGCCTTCAACGTCTCATCCATGTCGATGCCCGGCCCGTATTCCAACAGGTAATTCGCTCTTGTAATGCCTTCGTAATATCGTTTCCAGATCTTGTCCAGGTAGCTGTTGTTGCTCGCGTAGTTGAATTCCTCCAGGAACTGGATATCGCTCTGATCGCCGGCCAATCCGCCTTTTATGGCGTCATCTGACGCAACGTCGCCGAAGACCCACAACACGTTATCCGTGGATACAAACGAGATCGTGTTATACACTCCGTTGATCGCGAGAAGCGCATGTGTTTCGGTTTTATAGAACGTGGCGCTTGAATACGTTCCCTCTGGCGTCTCTTCAAGGAAGTCCGAGCATGCGGAGCCTGACAGCAGCAAGCAAACAGCAAATATTTTTTTAATGATGTTCATAGCTTCTCAAAAAGTAAGGTTGATACCGAGGTTGTAAGATCTTGCAGAAGGGTATGTACCCCAGTCCATGCCGGACGCGCGATCCGCTTCGCCACGTGCGTTGTCGCTGACGGTCATCTCCGGATCCATTCCTGAATATTTGGTGAACGTCAACAGGTTGGTGGCAGAGAAATAAACGCGTAGCGACGTCAGCCGAACCTTGTTAAGAGCAGTAGCCGGCACGTTATAGCCGATCTGCACGTTTTTCAGACGGGTATAGGAGCCGTCTTCCAGAAAACGACTGGAGAATCTCGCGTTGTTGCCGGAGCCGTCCCACGATGCCCTTGGATATTCGTTCGTAGAACCGGGGCCTGTCCAACGGTTTTCGTAGTATCGTTGCGTTACGTTGAATGGGCGATAAAATCCTTCTATATCCCTGTTCAATACGGAAAATATCTTCTGGCCGTACGCACCCTGGAAGAAAATTGACAGATCCCAGTTCTGATAGCCGAGGTTGATATTCAGGCCGGCGGTGACCTTTGGTATTGCGCTCCCGAGATGTGCGCGATCATCGGAGTCTATATCGCCATCCTTATCCTGATCTTTGAATTTGACGTCTCCGGGTTTGATGGAAGCGCCCTGATACGCATGGGTAAAGATATCTCCCTCGTCCTGGAAGATGCCCTCCATCTCGTAGATATAGAATGACCCTACAGGATGTCCTTCTTCCGTATAGGTCATCGGATCGGATCCGATATAACCACCACGAATGGGAACGCCCACTTCAAGCACTTCATTGTACAGCGTGGCAGCGTTGAGCGCAACGTTGTAATGGAATTTGCCAGCTTCACCGTCATAGGCGGTCGTCACCTCGACACCCCTGTTGAGAATTTTCCCGTTGTTTCTCATTGGAGCGAATGCCTGCCCTGCAGAGCTTGGCAGAGGTTGTTGCACCAGGAGATCATTGGTGATCTTATTGAAATAATCGACCGAGAGACTAAGCCGTCCGTCAAGAAAAGCTGCATCGACTCCTACGTTGAGCTGACTGCTGCTCTCCCACTTTACATCTGAATTTCCCAGGGCCGATACTGCATATCCTTCTCCCTGAACGTTTCCAAAAGCATAGTCATAACCAGGCTTGATGAAATCGGTAAATGTGTAATCGCCGATCTCCTGATTACCGGTTACACCGTAGCCGACGCGAAGGAACAATTTCCCGAAGAGGTCGTTGTCCGCAAGAAATGATTCACGGTCGATGCGCCAGCCGAGCGAGCCTGCATAGAATGTTCCCCAGCGATTGCCCGCACCAAATCGTGACGAGCCATCGCGACGCAGGGTCAATGACGCATTGTAACGTTGCTTGAGATCATAATCGATCTTGCCGAAGAAAGACAAGAGCGAGTTGGCAGTCACGCCTTCTGAAGAAGTCTGTTGTCCCTGGCCATTGCCGAGATAAACAAGGTTGTCCGACTGATCGGGAAAATCCATTTCCGAACCGGAAAAATTGTCGGCATTGTTCCTGATCGCTTCTACACCTGCGAGGAAATCCAGCTTGTGATCCCCCTTGAAAAGTGTATACTTCAAAAGATTCGTAGACGTGAGGCTTTGATAGCGGTATTTATTTATGGTCAGCCTGTTGGGGTTATTGATACGCCCTCCCGTTCCCCAGTTGCGATCGAATCTTCGCTGATGCTGGTTGTTGACGTCGAAGCCAAGCGTGGACGTGAACTGCAGGTCTTTCAGGATATTGATGTCGATAAAAACTTTTCCGAAGACCTGATCTGTTGTCCTCCTGTTCCTGTTATAGGCGAGAAGGCCAACGGGGTTGTAACCATCACCGAACATCCCGGGGCGCTCAGGAAGGTCCAGGAATTCACCAGACGCATCGTAGACAGGCAACGCCGGAGTCCTGAAAAAAGCATAACGAACGACACTCCCGCCATTACCACCGGCTCCGTCGCCCGAGCTTCCGATGATATCGTTTGTACCGCGTACAATATTGAGGTTGATCCCGGTCTTCAGCCAGCTCTTCAACTGGGTATTTACATTGATCCTGCCTGAAAGGCGTTTATACTCACTCCCCTTGATAATACCTTCCTGATCGAAATAGTTAAGAGACAGGAAGTACGATGTATTGTTCTCCTGGCCCGAGAAAGAGAGACTATGTGTCTGGAGAACTGCATCCTGCATGATGGCATCGACATGGTCTGTGTTTGAAAGTGTAGAAGCGATGTCGTCTGTGATCAGGGGCCGGAGAAAGATCGGGTTTGTTTTTCCGGCGTTGTCATTTGCCGCGGCCTCATTATATATTTCGACGTACTGAGCGGTGTTGGCCATTTTTACCAGCCGGCTCGGTTGTTGCACGCCCGTCTGCGAACTGAAAGTAATGGTGGGTGTTTTTGTTTTACCCCGTTTGGTAGTGATCAGTACAACGCCGTTGGTTGCGCGGGAACCATAGACCGCTGTGGCGCTGGCATCTTTCAGGATCGAAATTGCTTCTACATCCTGCAAGGAAAAATTCATGATGTCGAGTGTTGGCACGCCATCGATCACATACAACGGACCGTTACTGCTAAACATTGATCCCGCTCCGCGTATTCTGACCGATACCCCTTCACCTGGCGCGCCGGTATTTTGTGAGACAACCACTCCCGGAGCCCTGCCCTGCAAAGCCTGGTCGATGGATGGCACAGGTACTTTTGTCAGATCTTCAGGTGTGACCGTATTGATCGCTCCGGTGATCTTGTCCTTCTCCTGATAGCTATAACCCGTGATCACGATCTCGCTTAAAGAGGTTACATCCTCTATGAGTACAATGTCGAGATTCGTTCCTGCGCCTATGCTCACCTCCTGACTTGCATATCCGATCATGGATACGGTCATCGGCGTGTTCTGCAGGTTTGCAGGGATATTCAACACAAATTTTCCCTGAACGTCTGTAAACGTTCCAATGTTGGTGCCCTTTAGATATACGTTGGCACCAGGCAGGGCCTCGCCCTGCGAATCACGCACGGTGCCGCTTACAACTGTCTGGCCATACGCTATGGGCGATAGCAGGACCAGCAAAACGATATGGTAAAATGTTTTCATAGTCATTGCCATTAGGGATTGGTTTGTTCGTCGACATAGGCGATGGTCTTTCCTTCCACTGCATATGTATTGTTGTTCCTGCGGATCTTGCTTCCTGTAGGAAGCACCACCAGTAATCTGCTAGCCTTGGCCGGTATGGAGAACTCAGTCTCTTTTGAAATGTTCTCCGCGATCTTCTGATAGGTGATCGCGTCGAAGAGATCGACTCCACCCTGTCCTTCGTGATAGAATTTCACACGTTGCTCGCTGTCGTAGGGATTGTAGTATAGATACGTCGGAAATTCCGCCTTCTGATAAAAATCTGTCGCGTTGCAATCCAGCTGGAGGATCATGTCCACGTTCGTTTTCTTGACAATCGCTCCGAAAATTCCGGATTGGCCCGAGCTGTAGAGACTGAACATAGAAACATCGGGCTGACCTTTCATCCATTTCGGGCCGTCGCCGATGGCAACAGGGGTTATGCCTTTCAGCTCTGCTTTACCGTAGTCATCGGTTTTGCGGATCCCTTCATAGGCGATCACATTTTTCGACAATGCCTTTTTTGCGGGAAGCCATTGATGTGCATCGTCGATCTCGTATGGATAGCAGAGGCGCGCGGCGTTCGTCACATTCAGCA
>CBHTUB010000211.1:0-9877 GCA_966095595.1 uncultured Chryseosolibacter sp.
CAGTTTCTTCTTCCTTGTAGTTGGTAGACACGGCAAGTGCAATGCTCTTCAATCCTTCCGCCAGGTCGGCACCCTGAGGGTGATCGTAGACCGGGTTACAGTTGTAGAAGATCACGCCATCGACCTTGCCGCCTTTTACATCAGCAACGAAGCTGGCCATCGCCACATCGTCACCTTTCTTGAAGTTTACAGGCTTGTTGAGAAGAATGGTAGAACCATAGCTTCCAAGGATATCGTTGATCGCGTTAACAACTACCTGGATCGATTTATCATTTGATCCTGCAACAACAAGTGCGTTTCCACGGCTTGCCCAGAGATCATTGACTGCCTTTTCAAAGTATTGTGCCTTATCTGTTCCACCGGAAACCGATGTACGTCCTGCCTTCGCGGCAAGTGCGTTGTAGATTCCGATGAGCACGGCGCCTTCTTCCGAAGGTTTGATCTGCGATCTGTAGTCAGCGTTGGCACCAGTGATCGAAAGGATCGATTCGAACTGGTAGTGGCGTGACATGTCCTTCTTGTCGTCTCCTACTTCACGGGTCTTACCATATTGCTTGGTATTCTCGATGGTAGATCCCCAGCTGTTCAGGAAGTCGCAGGCAACGCTAACGATGGTCTTCGCCTTGCTGAAGTCGTATGAAGGGAACACAGCTGCACCGAATGATTCTTCATTCGCCTTCACTACACCAAAGTGTGAAGTCTGATCATACTGGATGTGCTGCGTTGTAGGATATTTCGCTTTGAATTTTTCGATAACGGCGAGTGTGCTTGGGCTCAACACCGTGTTGCTTACAATGCGGATCTGACCACCTTTGCCGGCGATCTCACCAAGCTTCGCGATTACCTGTGAGTCCAGATCTTCCCAGCTGATTTTCTTGCCAGCCGCCATAGGTCCGCGAAGTCTGGAGTTATCGTACAGTGAAAGAACGGATGCTTCCACCTGTGCGTTGGTACCGCCTTGTGTTACTGAAGAAAGTGCGTTACCATCTATCTTGATAGGACGACCTTCGCGGGTCTTTACTACGATAGAGCAGTACTCGCCACCGTTGGTATAGGTTGATGCGTAGTAGTTCGGAAGGCTTGGATCTGTGTCCACGGGCTTCTGAACATAAGGAATAGCTTTACGGATAGGCGCTTCACAGGCTGCGAGTGACACTGCTGCCACGCCAAAGCCCATGGTCTTAAGAAAATCACGGCGTGAGTGGCCAGAACCTTCTTCCGGAGCAGGACCAAATTCTGATTCAGCATTCTTTACAACATCGGCACGATTTGTAAGTTGCTCGAGTCCTTTCCAGTATACCTTTTTAGAATCTTTCATATATCCTTTATCGCGATGCGTTGAGCGTAATTTCTATGATTAATAGTGACATTTTGAACATTCGAGACCACCGATGTCTTCGACTTTCATAGGCGTCTTTGATGTCTCGTTGTGAAGCTCGACAAGCTTGTCATAGTAGGCGTTGCCTTTTGCGTTCACGTCTGTCTTTCTATGACAGTCGATACACCAACCCATTGTTAAGAAGGAGTGCTGACGAACAACATCCATCTCCTGGATCGGACCGTGACAGGTCTGGCATTCGATGCCGCCCACGTTCACGTGCTGCGAGTGGTTGAAGTATGCGAGGTCCGGCAGGTTGTGGATACGAACCCATTCGATCGGCTTATTCTCTGTATAAGCTCTTACGATCTTGGCAATCTCACCTTCACCTGTGTTTGTACCTGACTTGATCTGGTTGTGGCAGTTCATACAGATGTTCACGGAAGGGATGGTTGCGTTCTTGCTCTTCATGGCACCGGTGTGACAGTACTTGCAGTCGATCTCGTACTGGCCGGCGTGTACTTTGTGAGAGAAAGCGATAGGCTGCTTCGGAGCGTAGCCCTGCTGAACACCTATTGAATATAAACCGTTGATCACAGCCTTGAAGCCAAGTGCTGCGATGAGGAATGTGACGATGAAAATAAAGCCGGGGCTCTTTGTTACAGTTCCGAAAGTGATCGGTGAGTGAACAACTTCCCTTTCTTCTTCAGTGAGGGTCTTCTGGTCGAGGAAACGCTTGAGTGATGAAACGAGGAAACCGAGGATAACCACTAACAATACCAAAATGATCACCATCCCGATAAGGATGAGGTTCAGGTATTGAGGGGCACCGGTATCGGCTGTCGTAGCCTGAGTACCCTGACCAGGTCCCGGCTGTGGTCCTTCCTGTGGCTTGTATGACTGGATGTAAGCCAGAATGTTCATGATGTCCTCATCCTTGAAAGATGAGAACGCAGTCATCTGCGTCTTGTTGAACTTGTTAAACAACTCAACGGCATAGGGATCACCACTGGCGATCACCTTTGAAGAGTTCTTTACAAACGACTTGATCCAGTCGATGGACGGGGCTCTTTCGTGAACGCCTGCCAAAGCTGGACCAACAAGCACTTTATCGAGGCGGTGACAAGCCTTACAGTTTCCTTCAAATAGCGCTTTACCCGCAGAGATCGCAGCAGGATCGGTAGAGATAGCCTGAGAGAATGAAGTGAGGGCGAATAACGTGAGGAAAACAGTAATTAATACAGACTTGCAGGATGAGAAAAAGTAATTCTTTATCATGATAAGGTTAGTGTCCGTTTCCAAAACAAGTGGCACAAATCTACTATTGGAACTCATTTTTTCAAATTTATTTACTGACAGGGTCGATATTTTATCAATAATTTAAAGGCGTTTTTCAGGCTCCATAAAAAGCGGCGCAATGTAAGGACGGAATGCATACGACGAATCGGAAAATATTAATTTAGAACGATTTTAAACAGAAAATGACACCCTTCGAGTACGTCATCGTACTGATCTCGATTATAATCGGATTAGGAATTACAACGATCCTGACAGGCCTTGCGGAACTGATCAAACATCGGCCGTCTGTCAGCATTTATCCACCCTACATGATATGGATCTTCCTGGTGTTCGTGATGCATGTTCATGAATGGTGGGAGAGCTATTCGCTGAGATCTATCGAAGAGTGGAGACTTCCCATGTTCCTGTTCGTGATCCTCTACCCGATCGGCCTCTACATCCTGGCCCACCTGCTGTTCCCTTCAGAGATCCGTAATGGCCTTAGTACCAGGGATTTTTATCTCAGAATTTACCCGAGGATCTTTGTATCCGTAATGGTGCTGATCGTACTTAGCGTCATCCATAACGTGGTCATCAGCAATTATGCACTCAAGGATCAAATCCTGCAGTTCACATTGCTTGCGATCATGACATACCTCACCGTCAAACCGGTGCGCAGTGCGTTTGTGCATTACTTCATTTCGATATTGCTGCTGGTGGTGATGCTGACAAGCCTGATCCTGTTACAGGACACCCATTTGACCATCAGATAATTATCGCCCCCACCCCTCCTCTATTCCCAAACCGAAAAGGGCGAAGTCGTATTTGACAGGATCATCCGGATCGAGTTTTTTCAAATTGCCGGTTAGCTCGAGTGCCGTTTGCCAGTCCGTTTGTTTGCGACGGATCAATTTCAACTGGCGCGCTACCCGATCGACGTGAAGGTCCAGCGGACACACCAGTTTGGATGGGCCGATCTTTTTCCAGATACCGAAGTCTACACCTTTGTCGTCCGCCCGTACCATCCAGCGCAGGTACATGTTGATCCGTTTACAACTGGACTTACGTTCAGGTGTCGGCAGGTGCTTCCTGGTTCGGTGCGGCGCGTGCTCGAGCTGGAAGAACCGCCGGTGAAAATTCGCCAGTCCCTGTTCAATGCTGTCTTGGGAAGCAGGCATCATAAAAAGGGGCTCCAGGCTTTTAAATTCTTTATAAATTGACTTCAACGCGTCCACAAAATAGAACAGGTCGGTTTCGTTGAACGTCCGGTGTTTGAAGCCAGCCAGTGCCCTGAGGTCTCTGGCGGAATGATTCATGATAAAGTCATACGGCTGGTTGCCCATCGCCTGCATGAGCTCGTTACATTTCCGGATGATGGTCTTCCTTTGACCCCAGGCAAGGAGGGCGGCAAACAATCCTGCTATTTCGATGTCCTGCTTTCCGGAGAACTGATGCGGGATGGAGATCGGATCATTCTCGATAAAACCCGGTCTGTTAAACTGATCGGATTTCTCGTCCAGGAAATCCTTGAGCTCTGAAATGGAGAATTTTCGCTTCACGTGAAGGCAAAGCTAATGTATTTCCTCAGCGCTCTTCCGCGACTTTAAGTCTTTGCGTTAAAAATCCACGAATACGTTTTAATGGATATCGTGTAATACGAGACAGCTAACGTTTCGGAACAGAGTGGGTAGGAACCGCGGTGGCGCGGGGCCGCAGGGGAATCGCGGAGGACTGCAACATCAGCGGCCGAAGTCGTCCTCTACACGCACGATGTCGTTTTCATCGGAAGGGTTTGTGGCATCAGTGTGTTGCCATATCTCGGCAACCATACCCCAGCCATTCAATCCTACCAGCCGGTGACGCTGGCCCTGGTTGAGGCGGATCACTTCGTTGGGCTCCAGCTTTTTCAAAGGTCCGAGCTGATTGGTATTGCTTGTAACCACACCTGCCGTTCCCGATACCAATTTCCATATCTCCGCGCGACGGTGGTGGTATTGCCATGACAGCCTTTTGTTTGACTCCACCATCAGGATCTTGGGACTGAGCTTGCCCGAGATCTTCAACGACTTTAACTCGATGCCGGGAAAGTAGTGATTCCCAAATTTTTCAGCTTGTGATTCATCCAGCACAAAAAATCCTCCCCACGGCCGGTTGGTATCTTTCGACACGATCTTGAATCCCAACGATTCGAGGTGCTTCTGCACATTCTCAAACACCTGAGTCTTATTTCCGCTTAACGATATGTCCTCTTTTACTGATACGTCCTCTTTAATGTTCATGATTGGTGAGAATTTGGTCTGGCAAATGACGATAAAAATTTCACGCCATTGCAGTTAATCTACGGAATAAGTTATCCGGGCGACTTTCCGGATGCGATCGAGGGTTTTCATCAACCCGAGCGTGTCTGCATGTCTCCACGCCGGGCTTTCGATCAGCCCTGCACGCAGGCATTCGTTGACGTGACGGGCTTCAAATTGATAGCCATAGCCTTTCTCCTTCCTTACCTTGATCCGATGAACTTTGTCATGACCGTTCACGAACTCGATATTGCTAATGGCGTTGTGAAATCTGTTACGCAAGTGGAGTCGGCCTTCCGTTCCCGCGATCATGGCTTCAACCGGGGTGTCGACGGCAAAAGTGCCTGCAAGTGTGGCGAGGGCACCTCCGTTAAACCTGAGGCTGATGATACACTGCTCGTCAACACCTGATTCAAAGGGTGTGATCATTCCGTGTACTTCCAGCGGCTCACCTAAAAGCGATTGGGCCAGAAACACCGGATAAAGCCCGATATCGAGCAGCGCTCCCCCACCAAGCATCGGATCATAGAAACGCTGCGCAACGGGCTCCGGCGCCTTGAACCCGAAGTCTGCCTGGATCAACCTGATCTTCCCAAGTTCTCCCTTATCTATGAGCTCTTTTACCTTCAGGTATTGAGGAAGAAACCTTGTCCAAAATGCTTCCATCAGAAAAATTTTATTTTCCCGGGCCAGGCCTATCATTTCTTCCGCCTGACGATGATTCAGCGCGAATGCTTTTTCACACAATACCGCTTTGCCATTCGTCAGGCACAGCATTACATGTTCGTAGTGTAGTCCATGAGGCGTGGCGATGTATATCACATCGATCTCCGGTGACCGGACAAAGTCCGTATAACTCGAGAACATCGTCTTCGCCTGAAATTCATTCCTGAACGATTCTGCGCGGGCGAGGTCGCGGGAGGCAACGGCGAACAGCTCTGCATCTTTTACGAGCTTCAGGTCGGCGGCAAACTTTCTCGCGATCTTGCCACAGCCGAGTATTCCCCATCTGATTTTCTTTTTCATGCTCAAAGAATAGTATAATCATTCGCATGTACAAGCCGACTATCTTTGAGCTTCCATGAAACGCGTAAAGGACTTCGTTTTTAAAAAGTTTCGCGTCGTACAGAGCAATAGTACGCACAAGGTCGGTACCGATGGCGTACTGCTCGGAGCGTGGGCAGATGCAGGCCAGGCTGAAACTATTCTCGACATCGGAACAGGCAGTGGCGTGATCGCGCTGATGATGGCTCAACGGACTGCAACGGCTAAGATCGATGCCCTCGAGATCCAGCGAGGTGATGCCATGCAGGCAGATGAGAACTTCCGGTCGAGTCCATGGTCCGACAGGCTCACCTTGTATCATCAGTCATTGCAGGAATTCAAGGCATCGAAGCAGTATGATCTCATCATCACGAACCCTCCGTTTTTTATCAACAGCTCTCTCCCACCTGGCAGTAACAGGGCAGTGGTGAGGCATCATGGCGAATTGTCGTTCGACACGTTGCTGGATGCCACGATCCGATTATTAAAACCCGAAGGACGTTTGGCGCTCATTCTCCCGGCAGCGGAGGGGAAACTCTTCACCGTTGCAGCCACGGCCCGATCATTGCATTTAAAAAGGCTGTGCGAATTCAAGAGCCGGGAACACAAACCCGTTGAACGTCTGCTGATGGAGTTCTCCCATGCCGAACAATTGCCAATGCTGGAGCAACTCACATTATACGCCGCACCCTCTGGCGAGGAATGGTCAGAACCCTATAAAATGCTGACGCGTGAATTTTATTTGAAGATCTGAAGTTCTCAATGATCGCACGGACTTGCGATGTCTGCAATTTGCAGCTCGTATCCAATGGCATCGGGCCGGCGCGGGTCTATTTGTATGAAACGTTCGCCCTGCCGCGAAATAAACGGTTAATTGTTCAAACAAACAGTTAAAAATTCATGTTAATTGCATAACCAACACACAAAACTGAACACCTATGAAAAAAATTGTCCTTTCACTTATTGCATTTGCCTGGACAGGGCTGGGTTTCGCTCAGACTACCTGGACTATAGACCGCGTGCATTCCAAGATCGGTTTTAGCGTCGCACACATGGCAGTTTCTGAAACAGAGGGAAAATTCAATGAATTTGATGGAACGGTAATCACCAGGGGCCCTGACTTTGACGGCTCGGAGGTTTCCTTCACTGCAAAAACTGCTTCCATCGACACCGATAACGAGAGAAGAGACGGACACCTTAAGTCAGCGGATTTCTTCGATGCTGAAAAATATCCGGAGATCACGTTCAAAGGGCAATTGGTAAAGGCTGCGGCAAACAAATACACGCTCAAAGGCGACTTTACCATGCATGGAACTACAAAACAAGTCGAGTTCGATGTTACCTACGGCGGAAAGATGAACACTGGTCGCGGAGAGAAAGCAGGATTCAAACTCACCGGTCAGATCAATCGTCAGGACTATGGATTAACCTGGAACAACAAAGTTGCTACCGGAGAAATGGTAGTAGGTGATATGGTTGACCTCATCGTTAAGATCGAGCTTGATAACAAGACGTCAGTGGCTGAGGAAACGAAGAAAGCCGAAGAGAAACCAAAGGCGGAGGAAAAACCGGCAGGAACTGATAAGGTAAAAAGCAAGGAAAAACTAAAGGGCAAAGAGAGCAAGGAAAAGAAGAAAAGTTCCTGATCCCTCAACCTTTAAAATGATAGAAAGCTCTGGCAAATGTCAGGGCTTTTTTTATATTTATACTATGATCAAAATCGAGGAGCAAATCAAACAACCGAAGTTTCGGAACGCCCTTCAGAAGGCGGTGGTGAATTTGCTCTATACGGCCAACTGGTTGCAATACAAACAGCAGGATTTTTTCAAATCACATGGTATCACAGGTCAGCAATTCAATATTTTAAGGATCCTGAAAGGCCAGCATCCGAAAAGTATTTCGGCCAGCGAAATAAAATCCAGGATGCTCGACATGAACTCAGACGTTTCCAGGCTTCTGGACCGCCTTGAAGTAAAGGGTTTGATCTCCAAAAAGGCGTGCTCAGCCGACAAACGCGCAACGGATGTCAACATTACCGATGCTGGTCTGGATGTGCTCGGGGAAATCGACAAAAATCAGCCCGAAATGGATCAGCTTCTTAATCTTTCTGAAGAAGAAGCCGACCTTCTGAGCGACCTGCTCGACAAGTGCAGAAGCGCCTCCGCCTAGATCGCTTTCAGCTCTTTCCTCACAAATCCCATCAGTTCATTGATGTACGGTCTGCTGAAATCAAACTTGATATGAGCGGCCTCATAAATTTTGGGGATCGGGCGAAGGTATCCCAGCTCAAGCGCGTGCATATATCCCTGAAGTCCTTTTTGCCTGTCCTTCCGGAAGTTTCTCCAGACTGCTATCGCCCCAAGCTGCGCCATGCCGTATTCAATGTAGTAGAATGGCACCTCGAACAAGTGAAGCTGTTTCTGCCACAGGTAATCTTTTACGTCCTCAAATCCAGACCAGTCAGTTACCGAATCTGCGAACTGATCGAATATCCTGTTCCATTGTGTTTTTCTCTCCTCAGCAGAATGATCCGGGTTTTCGTAGATCCAATGCTGGAATTTGTCTATGGTCGCAACCCACGGCAACGTTTCGATCAGATCTTCCAGATGCTCATGGCGAGCTCGCTTAAGGTCATCCTGATTGAAGAATTCATCCCAGTGATCCATCGATATCAGCTCCATCGCCATCGAAGCCAGCTCGGCAACTTCAGATGGTGTGGATTTAAAATCATTCAGCTCCAGCTCGCGTGTGAGAAAATTATGAACGGCATGTCCACCTTCGTGCATGATCGTTACCATGTCGCGCAAAGTGCTGGTGGCATTCATAAAGATAAAGGGAACGCCTATTTCTGCGAGCGGATAATTGTAACCGCCCGGCGCCTTGCCGATCCTGGACTCGAGGTCGAGATGACCCATCGTTTTCATGATTGAAAGGCACTGCCCAAGATAACGATCTAGCTTTCCAAAGACCCTGATCGTCTTGTCTGTGAGCTCCTGGCCATTGGTGAACGGCTTGAGCGCCTCTCGGCCCAGGGGATCGACAGCCTTATCCCATGGCCGTAGACTCGATACCTTGAGTGTTTCCCTGCGCTCGCGGGCAAAGTCGTTCAACAGGGGCACGACCTCATGCTGGATGGCCTCGTGAAAATTAAAGCAGTCCTGCGGCGTATAGTCGAATCTTCCCAGTGCCTTGAACATATAGTCACGGAAATTCCTGAAGCCGGCGTTTACGGCAACCTGGTGCCTTAACCTGATCAGCTTACTGAACAGCTCGTCAAGTTTATCCTTGTCCTGTAACCTGCGCTCGCTGATCTTCCGGTAAACATCTTCCCTCTTCACGCGATCGGGCGACATCAACAGCACCGATGCTTGCTGGAGCGTCATTTCCTTGCCGTCAACGGTAACCGTCATGGCGCCGGATATCTGGGCATACTTTTGGGATTCCGTGCTGATCTCGGTAAACAACGGCACGTTTTCCTCCCTGAAAATTTCAATTTCCTTGCGGAGGTTGCGGATAAGGATATCATAGCCCTCCACCCGCTCGAGGTCTTTCAGAAATGGCGAGTCTGCGGCCTTTTTGTTCAGCTGGTCGGAAACGGGAGCGATCTTAGGTTGGATATTCTGGACAAAATCCTGGTAGGCGTTGAGATAGTCCTTGTTCTCCGTATAACACGTCATTCGTATATACCGCCAGGCGAGATCTTCGGATATGATCGATTCAAGCTCACTCCGGTCGAGAAACCATTTTTTCAAATCTCCAGGCGCGTCTATTTTTCGCTTCAGCAGGTCGTCGAAATAACTGCTTAGCACTTCCCACGAAGTGACGGTGAAGTTCTCAGGAAGAAATTTACGAATGGGTCTTTTGGGTATTTCGATCTCTGCGGTTGCCATAGTTAAGTATTGTTTGCCGATGGGCAAACTACTTAAAAGGCGACAGACCT
>CBHTUB010000212.1:0-9806 GCA_966095595.1 uncultured Chryseosolibacter sp.
GGTAAAAATTAAGGATTGGAATGAACTTGACGCAAAGGAGCTGGGTTTGACGTATGAGGACTTGTTAGAAAGAATTAAATAATTTCTATATCTTTGTAAGATGTTGATTTTCTTGGACATAGACGGCGTAATGGTGCCAGCAAAAGGCTGGAAACTTCCTGAAACACTGAAGGAAGACGGATTTCCCATGTTCAGTGACAAGGCGACTAAAGCGCTTAAGCAGCTGATCTCTATGGACAGGAATGTTAGAGTTATCCTTAGTACCTCTCACAGAGACAGATTTCCGATTGACACATGGAAACAAATCTTTGAAAGAAGGGGAGTAACAATCGAAAACTTAGGTCGATTGGAGTCAAATGAGAATTTGATAAAAAAGCGGAAGGATGAAATTTTGACATGGCTTAAGAACAACGAGGTAGGCGATAATGACTTCATCATTATTGATGATGACTCAACTCTAAATTCTTTACCGGACAAATTCAAACGGAATTTGGTTTTAACTAGTCCAATGATTGGACTCACATCAGCAAATCTTGCGCAAGTTCCGATAGGTAATTTTGCATTAGATGTGTAGTCTTTCAATTCTTGAAACATAATTCAGAGGGCTCTAAGGAGTCCTTTTTATTACCTATCCTTGAATCCAGTTCTAACTGAAATCAATCTGAGTGGATTGATTTATACTCCGATTCCATAATATTCTGATGCATAAAAAAACACTTGCAGGATCTTGTAACTGCAAGTGTTTTTTCAAATCTAAGTGCTGGTTTGACTATCTCGTCGTCTTGATATACTCCGACAATTCCTTCACAGACTCCTGCGAATACAAGGCGGAGTTCACATTGAAATATTTATCCCGGTCCGACGTGCGCAGATAGGCGTACTTGGCAAACTCCAGACGGGTTTCTTCTCCGGCGAAAAGGCCAAGCACGTTGATCACCTGTTTTGTCGAGAGGCACGAGTCGTCAATGGCCTGCTTGGCGATGGCCAAACGATTTTCTTCGGCTGCCTGATCGTCAATAGAAGCAACCAGCTCCTGGAAGTCGTTTTGGTTCATGGCGGCGCAGGTGGCTGAAGTAGTGGTCACTGACGTAGTGGATGGACTGGAATATGACGTCTGCGTGGTCGTCACTGTTTTGGTCGAGCTTGTCGTTGATGAGGTTTTCACGGACTCCTTTGTGTCCCCGACGTTCACGCTCATGTTAAAGCTCACATTGTTGCCATTATCGTCTTTCACGCTCATGTTGAGTGATGCGTTTTCGCCTGCTCCGGCGTTCATCGAGATGCTGTTCGTGACGGCGGGCTCATTGGTCACCTGGGTGGTAGTGACGGTTGTGGTCGAGACAGGACTCGATGTTGTAACAACCTGAACTGGTGTGGTCGTTGTAGTAAGGGTCGGAACTTCGATGTTGGAAGTAGACACATGCTGAATGTTGTAAGACCCTTTCTTATTGGGCTTGATCTGGTAGGTCACTTCAACCGGGGGCGGCGTGGTTTCGTCATAGATCATCACGCCCTTCGAGATCTCCTGTCCGTTGTCAAGGAACACTACGCGGATCTTTACAAAGTCTGCGTTGATGCCCGTAGCTTTGACGTTCGACTCCGGTGCCGCGTTGATGCGTGCTCCATTGACATAGAGCGTGAATTTTTCGCCTTGTGCCGTGAACATGACGAGGTTCGAACTCTGCGCCCTGACGGAGAGACAACCAATGAATAATAGCGAACCAAGGATTAATTTTTTCATGGGATTCATAAGGTTAAGAAGTTTAATTTTGACTGCATCCAAAGCAACCGGGTTGCCAAATTTGAGATTTATGCCTGTTATACCCGTTCCCGGGAGGTAAACAAAATGGTAACGCCGGGTTAATAAAATGTGACAATCGTTCCGATCAACCGTTCTGAGACAAATACCGTATTATTGGCATATGAAATGGTACACTTTGGTTCTTGTCACCCTTTTGGCGTCCAATGCATTTGGACAGGGTGATGCACCTGCCACCGTTTCTTCCGACACTGCGCAGATCAACGCGCTGATCGTGTCCGGCAAATCCCTTCAATGGATCGACTCCTACCGATCGCTCGACCTTGCTGATAAGGCCCTGGCTGCGGCACGGGACATCGGTTATCAGAAGGCCATTGCGAAGGCCAGCAACATCCGGGGCTTCTGTTACTGGTCATTTGGGGATAACGACCTCGCCATCGCTGCGGCCATGGAGGCGCTCGCCATTGGTGAGCGGGAAAATGATGTCGCCATACAGGCCGAGAGCAATTATCTCCTGGCGCGCGGATACATGGACCTGAACGAGCGCGGAAAGTCGAACGAATATATTTTGAAAGCGGAGCGAATGGCAGAGCGATTGGGCAAGGGTGAGCTTCGCTGCAGCATCCTGAACCTGAAAGGGGTGATCAGGTTCATAGCTCAGGAAAAGGACAGTGCGTTGTACTATTATCGCAAGGCCTATGAAACAGCCAGGTCGGAGGGCGTTGATTCGATACAGTTCCCGAGGATCATTTCGAATATCGGTGAATGTTATCTCGATTCGGATCGCGCAAAGGCGTACCGGTATTTTGACGAAGCGCTTATACTCGCCCGAAAAACAAACAACCGGATCGCAGAAGCTTCCATAACCTCCATTGTTGGACATGCGTTGCTGGATGACAATGACATCAGGAATGCAGAGATCCATCTGCAGGAGGCGCTCGCCCTTGCGCAAAAGCTCGGTTTGCGTCGCACCATTCGCCATGCTTACGCGGGATTGGTTGAGATCCGGCTCAGGCAGGGAAGGGGTGATGAAGCCGTGAAATATCTTCAGCAATACTATGCCGTGCGCGACAGTCTGTTGAATACTTCGAAGATAAGACAGATCGTGGAGCTCGAGGCGAAGCATGCGCTGGCGTTGAAAGAACAGCACCTGCAGATACTTGAAAATGAAAAGCGCATCGCTGTTCTCTGGAACGACCTGCTGATCGTGCTGGTGATCTCGCTGATCATCATTTCTACCGGTATTTATTTGGTGCAACGGTACCGTTACAGGAAAAATCGCGAAATGCTGAACCTCGAGATCGATTACCTCACGCGAAAGAACGAGGTCAGGGACGACAGGCAAATGGCCCAGCTTGTCAGTGATATAGACGAGCCTTACGAGTCATACGACCAGAAGTTGCTGAAAAAGGCAATTGAAGTCGTAGAAAACAATCTTGGCGATGCACAATTCGGTGTCGAGAAGATGGCGATGGAAATGAACATGAGCCGTACCAGCCTGCATCGGAAGATCAAGACCGTTACCGGTTTTCCGCCAAGTGAGCTGATCCGTAATATCCGATTGCGCAAGGCTGCGAGATTGATCCTCCATAAAGTAGACTCCGTTTCCCAGATCGCGCTGCAGGTCGGTTTTGAGGATTATTCCCATTTCTCGAAAGCTTTCAAGAAACATTTCGGCGTGGCACCGACCGGATATGAAGCGCACCAACGTCGTCAGCTTGTTAGTCCGATATCTGAGGAGCATCAGCAAAGCGCCTGATCGCATGTTCTTTTGTTCACTAACCTTGGTCATATCGTCGCATATGGCCCGGAAACGACGCTTTTGCAACGTATTGCCATGACGATGGGAGATTTTGCCAACCCGTCAGGCTGTCCCGGATCATAGTTTCGCCGTTAAGTAGTCGTTGGGAAACTGTTAAAAACGAACCTGACCATGCGAATGAACGTACCAAAAGATAAGCGAATGATGACCTTGCTCATGGGGATCGTGATCATGATCGTGATCGTTATCAGGTTATTGAAAGAAGGTTGGCTATAGTTTGCGACCGCAATGGGAAATACACTTAAATCAATACTATCATGGCAACAATGACAACAACGACGAGCCCCAATCAGGCTTTGTGGGAAAAAGGTGACTTCACGCGGATAGCGGAAAGTATGCGAAAGAGCGGGGAGGCTTTGATCAATACGCTGGGGATCAGAAAAGATCAGATCGTCCTCGACCTTGGCTGTGGCGATGGCACGACGGCGATCCCATCTGCAAGAACTGGTGCTGCCGTTGTCGGGATCGACATTGCGCGCAACCTCGTGGAAGCCGGGAAAAAACGGGCGAAGCTTGAAGGCCTTTCAAACATCAGCTTCAACCATGGCGATGCGTGTAACCTTGAGCATGTTTCAGACAATAGTTTCGACGTAGTCGTCAGCATCTTCGGAGCGATGTTCGCCCCGCGACCGGTTGACGTGGCAAAAGAAATGGTACGCGTGACGAAACCTGGCGGAAAGATCGTTATGGGCAATTGGATTCCCGGTGACCCGACGTTGGTTGCACAGGTGTTACGGATCAGTTCTTCCTACACGCCACCGCCGCCCGAAGGTTTTATCAGCCCGATGCTATGGGGAGTTCCCGAGCATGTGATTGAACGTTTTGGGGCAGCGGGCATCGCGGCGCAAAACATATCTTTTTCGCGCGATAGCTACGTGTTCGACTTTGCCGGAACACCCGAAGAGTTCGTGAATGCCTTCAGAACATACTATGGTCCAACGATGAATGCGTTCGAGGCTGCGGAGAAAGCAGGGAGAGCAGGTGATCTGCAACGCGAGCTGGAAGAACTTTTCCGTACTCAGAATACAAGCGGTCAGCCAAATCGTACGGTCATTCCGGCGACGTTCCTGCGTGTGACCGTTCAGGTGCCGAAGTAAGTTTTGGGGGCAGAGCCGTTAAGTGGTGTGGTTGTGTGGCACAGGGCCGCACGCCACACGCTTTTCACCTTGCCGGCCTGCGTAAATCATTGTGCTACGGTAACCTCTTCTATAGGCAGCTCCACCACGAACGTTGCCCCCTGACCGGGTTTGCTTTCGCACCAAAGCTTTCCTTTCATGGTCTCTACATACTTCTTGGACAAGTAGAGTCCCAGTCCGCTCGAGTCTTCCCCGGAGCTTGGCCTGGCGCTGAGCTGCTGGTACTTTTGGAAGAGACGCTTCATATCTTCTTCGGTCAGTCCCGGTCCTTCGTCACGTACCTTGATCAGCACCTTGTCGCCTGTCTGATCTATGTCGATGTATATGTTCTTTTGCGGGGGCGAAAATTTGATCGCGTTGGATAAAAGGTTTTCGAGAACGTTTGTCAGATAGCTGCAATCCACCCAGGCAAAATTTTCACCGGTGCCTGCGTGTACAGTCATTTTCAGCTCTTTCTCAAGACAAAGCTCGCTCACTTGTTGTATGGCCTCGTGAATGATCTCGGCAAGGTTCGCGCGTTCTATCTTTACGTCGACGTCGCGATACTCGATCGCATTCAGGTCGAGGATACGGTTGATCATCAGTTTCAGGCGACCGGAGGCCTGCATGATCAGGTCGAGGTATTTTTTCTTGGCGGGAGCGAGGTCAGGGAACTCGATGTTGACCAGGTTGACAATTGCCTTTATCTGGTTGAGCGGGCTTCTCAGGTCATGTGCTACGGTCGAGATCAGCTCCTCGATCTTTTGCGTCCGCGCCTTTACTTTTTCCTCAAGGTTATTGTTGGCCTCGGTGAGCTTTTTGATGAGCTCATGGTTTTCCTTTCTCAGGCTGTAGGTATTGAGCGCCTGGTTGATCGTAAGGTTCATTTCATTCTCGTTCCAGGGCTTGGTAAGGTAACGGAATATCCCGCATTCGTTGATAGCCTTCATCAGCACCTCAATATCGCTGTAGCCCGTCAGGATGATCCTGATGGGGTCTGGGTATTTGCTGATGGTGTTGCTGAGGAACTGTACACCCGTCATGCCCGGCATCTTCTGGTCGGTAATGATAACATGTATCTCGTGGTTGGCGAGAATATCCAATGCTTCCTTTCCGGATAACGCGGTGTAAATGGTGTATTCAGTAAAGTAGATGGACCGAAATCCTTTCAGATTACTCTCTTCATCGTCTACATAAAGAATACTGAATTTCTTGGATGACATATATTACAAGTCCTTGGGTATACTGATGATGAACTCTGTACCGATCGCCTGTTCACTCACTACTTCCATCTGACCATTGTGCTTTTTGATAATACCGAACACAATGGAAAGGCCGAGCCCGGTTCCCTTGCCAACATCTTTTGTAGTGAAGAACGGGTCGAATATTTTTTCCTGGATCGCTTTCGGGATACCGATACCGTTGTCTTTAATGCGGATCTCGATCTTCTCGGGCTTGTTCACTGTCTTGATCCGGATCTCACCGTTCTCATGCATCGGCTTCATTTCGACAGCTTCGATCGCATTGGTGAGAATATTCATGAACACCTGATTGAGCTGCCCCGGGTTGCAATGGATGCTCGGCAATTCTGGATCGTACTCCTTGACGATCCCGATGGAATTTTTTGTTCGGCTCCGCAAAAGGACGAGTGTCGCGTCGAGGCCTTCGTGAATGTCTGCCAGCTTGAACTCGGCTTCGTTAAGTCTGGAAAAGGAGCGAAGTCCCTGGATGATTTCCGCGGCCCGGTCTGCCCCGAGCTTGATATCGCCCATTAGGCCCACGATAAATCCCTTCACCTCCTGATATTCAATGTCTTTCTTCAGTTCTTCGATTCTTTTGAGGGCAGCAGGAATATCCGATTCCTGGCCGATGGATTCATACAGGTCCACGACCTTCATAAACGACCTGAAATTCTTTTCAAGTCCCTTGATGCCGATCGATATGAAGTTGATCGGATTGTTGATCTCGTGTGCGATGCCTGCGGTAAGCTGACCGAGGGAGGCCATCTTTTCCGAGTGCACCATTTGTGACTGCGCCGCCCGCAGCTCTGCATAGGCCGACTCGATCATCTCCTTCTGGCTCACCACTTCCATGGTCCGCTGAACAACCTTCTCTTCCAGACTTTGGTATAGCAATGCGTTCTCGAGGGAGATGGTGATCTGTGTTGAAAGCAGATTCAGGATCCTGAGCTTATCCGCTGTAAACACGCTGATCTCCGTGTTGTTTTCGAGATAGATGATGGATGTAAGCTTGGCCTTTACATAAACGGGATGGCAGAGGATAGAGGCGGGCCTTTCTTCCCTGACATATTCGTCGTCCCTGAACCGGTCGTCCTCCGCGGCATGGTTAACGATCACGGGCGCACCGGTCTCGACCACGTGCCTGATAATCGACATCGAGAGCTTGTGCTTCTTCGCGATCTGCTTGGATTGGAGCACACGGATCCCTGACTTCAGACTTCCCTTGGCTTGTATCAGCAGCTTGTCGGATTCATATTGGAGAAGATACCCCCGCTCGGCCCCGGCGTTTTCAATCACGATCTCCATCATTTTCTCCACGAGGTTCACGAGGTTCATTTCCCGTGACAGCATCTGGAGGAACTTGATGATTCCGCTCAGATCAAGCTCATTCTGAATTTCTGTTTCAGTATTTTTCGACTCCGTTGGCATACGTCCTAAATTTCGGCATCAGGCGGTGATGTAATTATAAATTACTCAAATGGGCAATTCGGAAACAAGTTGCATTCGTAAATTGATAGGTAGATGTAATCATTTGATCGTTTTGCGATTTTTTTGGTGGATGTTACAACAGATTGCAATGATCAGTATTTACAGACCACTTCGGGCTGCTGAACGACGGGGATGTTGATGACGAATGTGGTGTTCCGGCCGCGGGTCAGCAGGATCTCCCCGTTGATCTTTTTTAGTGCTTCACGCGTGATATAAAGGCCCAGGCCTGCTCCGGAAGACTGTTCGGAGCCCCGGTAAAACATATCGAAGATATGTCTGGAGGCTTCGTCGGAGATGCCGCGGCCATTGTCCGAGATACTGAGCCCATGGTAATTCCCATCGCCGGACAGGGAAATTTTTACTTCGGCATTGTGTTCGGCCCGATAGACGATCGTATTTTCAATCACGTTACGCAACGCAACCTCGAGCATGTAATGATCGCATAGAATTTCAATATCCAGGGATGGATCGAGGATGAAGCTCATTTCAGCGAAGCCCTCTTCACTGTGGAATGCGGTCAGCACTTTTTCAACGACCTGCCTGACATGCAGCCTGGCTGGCTGGGCGTCGCTGTTCTTTACATAGTAGAACACGATCAGCTTTTGAAGGATCCTGTTGGTGAGCCTGATCTCGCGTTCCAGCATCCGGAAATAATACAGACCTGTGTCGTCCTTTACTTCCAGGCGCGCAACATTGCAGAGGCCGAGCAGCCGCAGCAGCGGACCTTTGATGTCGTGTGACGAGCGGTAGATGAAGGTATCGAGCTCGTTTTTCGTTTCAAGGAGATTTTGATAGGCAAGCTGAAGCTCCTGGGTTCTCTCATTGACGGCGTTCTCGAGATTATTGTTGATCGACAATAGCTCGATGTTCTGGGTGGCAATGGTGTCCCTGGCCCTCTGGAGCTCTTCATTCTTGTTCTGAATATAGTCCTTCTGGGTTTCGATCTCTTCCTTCTGACTTTCGAGGAGCAGGTTCTTGGTGACAATGTCGTCGTGTTGTTTTTGTATCTGTGCGGTTCGCTCGGATACCAGCTTCTCAAGCTTGAGGTTCTTGACGAGAAGAGACTGTGACCGCCATTGGATCACAAGATAAACGATGGCAAACAGACAGAATGCATATGCAGTATAGGCAAATGCAGTGGCGTACCAGGGGGTGATCACCTTGAACGGAAGCACGAACTCGCTGCTGATCTGGTTGTATTGATTTTTGGCGCGTACATGCAGGACGTATTCCCCGGCAGGCAACTGATTGTATTCGCGATACGGGTTCGCGTTCCACGATTGCCATTGGGTATCGTACCCTTCGAGAAACGACTGGTAGAGGTTGGGGGCTCCTGTAAAGTTGATCCCGGCAAAATGGAACCGAACGCTGTTCTGATGAAAGGGGATGATAAGCGTTCTTTTTGAAGGAGCGACAACACTGGAGTCAGCTTTGGTGAGCACGATGTCGCGAAGTATAACGGGAAACTCGGTGGAAGCGATCCTGGCAGGTTCCAGATGGAAGATCCCGTCGGACGTTGCTATAAAGACTTCGTTTCGATCTATGGTGAGAAAGTCGCGGATCTTTACGTCGTGTATCCGCCAGAAGATGTCCGTGTTGGTCGCGTAGGAATTGTTCTTCTCGTTATAGGTGGCAAAGCCTCCGACCGAGTACATATATTTACCAACGGCGGTCTTCGTAACAAACCAGAGGTTTTTGTTATTGTCCTGCTCCATCCATTCGATCTCCGGTCTTTGCTTTCCGAACAACTTTCCGTTCAGTTCCGCGTCGAAAACCATGGAGTCGGCTTGCACATCGTAGCGATAGATCCCTTTTTCGGTATTGAAGCGAACCCCGCCGTTGTAGTTGAACGCCATCACCTTGAAATCTGTCGGCAGCCCCTTCGATGAATTGTAAAGGGAGTAGCGGATGCCATTTTCGTATTGATCGTCGATCTGGATCTTGTATACGCCTTTTATCGGACTGTCGGCCCACAGGTTACCGGATTCATCCTCGACAAAGTAGTACAGGGATTCGAAGAAGCGCGGTATCGTCTTTGTGACCGTGTATTTGCCGTTCTTCTTTCCGATGATCACGAAGCCGGTAGATGTATTGGCGAGTATGGCATTGGATTTCTTCAACCCGACCAGGAACCACGCACGCGATCTGAAACCGATGTTGACGGGTTTGTTGTTCGTAATATCGAAGATGCCTTCATTGGTGGTGACGAGCAGGGAGTTTTCATGGTTGTAGAATGCCCATGACTGAATGGAGAAATCGGGCATCTGCACAAATTTATCCGATCCTTCGCCCTGTAGTTTTTTGTAATAAACCCCGAAGGTGGACGCCGCGTAGATCGCGCCATTGTGGATCGTCTGGTGGTAGATCTGACCGGGCGGGCC
>CBHTUB010000213.1:0-9787 GCA_966095595.1 uncultured Chryseosolibacter sp.
TAAAGCTGAATCAGCTATCGCCTTTTGATGAGGCATTACTTTTCGATCAGCAGGGAGACAAGGCAACAGCACGACAGCAATATCAGACCGCCATTGCCGCTGGAGATTCCGTGGCCGACGCCTACTGTAATCTCGGAATTATAGAATCGGGCGAGAACAACTACTCCAAGGCAATCGACTGCTTCACCAGGGCCCTGAAAGAAAACCCCCGCCATAACGAAGCACACTATAACCTGGCGAACCTCTATTCCGAGGTTGGAAACTATCCCCTCGCGAGAATACATTACGAAATTGCCATTGAGCTGGACCCCGAGTTTGCGAATAGTTATTTCAATCTTGGCCTTACACTCGCCAACCTGAAGGAGTATGCAAAAGCAGTGGAAGTCCTGAACGCCTACAAGCAGCACGCACCCGACGAGGAGCATCAGCAAACGAACGATCTTATCTTCAAGCTCTCCGGTCTCTTAAATTGACCAGAACGTCAGCAGGAAAAGCACCAGACGGTACAACTCGAGTGCGATAAACAATCCAAGCAGTCCCAGCACGACTGTGATGATCAGCTTAAACCCTTTCTGATTGTAAAATACACGGCCGGCACTGAACAGAAAATACACATTGGTGAGCACGAAGATCAGCGTGAGGGTCACGTCATCGATATATTTTTCCCATCCCGTGTGAGTCCAGTGGATCAAGCCATTGGAGATGATCAGCAATAACGACAGTCCCAATGCATTTATGGCAAGGTTGAAGGCTGCGAGCTCCACCGACAGGGTAAGATGGTCGTTGAAATACCTGTTCTTGCGACTGTACACCAGCGCGAAGGGCAGGGCGGCGAAAAATACAAATACGATCACCAGCAACTTTGCCAGGGATGTTGATTTGTCATTATACATCAGGCTGTAGCCCTGCAGGCTGAATCCATTTTCGGAAAGCTTTTCCTGCACCATTCGCCGCACCAGGGGGCTATGGGTCCGCAGGTACATCTGCGTATTCAGCGATGTGTTAAAAAGCTGAACCAGGGGAAACAGAAAGTAGATGAGGTTCAGTACAAAAAAAAGCTGCAACGGCTTCAAATACCTGACGCGCCTGCCATCGGCAAACTCACTCGAGATAAATCCAGGTTTTATGATGACATATTTCAGCGTTTTCAGGAATTTATTATCGGCAGGGTGCAAGGTGCGCCAGACCTCTGAAAGGAATGACTTGAAGCTTCGCTCTCCGGGCTCGAGCCTCTTTTCACCACACATATTGCAATAGAGTCCCTGAAACTGATTGCCGCAGTTTTTGCAGGTATAGATCACTGGCTCCGGGTTATTCATCAACGCAAAGATAAACAGAGACGAACGGTAAGAATGAAGATTTTAGAATATTAGTGCCGAAAGATTTTTTCGGAGTCACCAGTGTGTGGATTTTATCTGATGCTTACCCACACTCTGCACGGACAGGAATTTGATGTTCGAAGCTGTGTGCCTCACACGCTGGTGGTATTGCGCCGGATAGCTTTGAGAATTTTGCTCCCACGTGATGTGAACGCCGGTGTGCCATAAGGCATGCCTTCTTCAATGATAAGCGCAAGCTCGTTGGACAGGGATGGCAATGTTCTGCACAGGTTGGCGAGCACGCTCATGGCAAACACCCGAACGGCGATGGTTTCTTTCTTATCCTGGAGATATTGGAAGCAAAGGTCCGCAACCTTACCCTGAAGGCGTTTTGGGATTTCAATAAACTGGAGTAACCTAAGGACGTTCCTCTTTACGGAGTCGTGATGGGCCGGGTCTTCGGCAAATTTTAATAGCCGTGAGAGGTGTGGATCTATCAGCTCCGGGCGTTCCTCGATGCAGATGCTCAATGGCCAGCCCGCGCGTTGCGTGACCCGATAGGGGCCTTGTAAAAATACCTGGACAAGCTCAGCGAAACGTTCCGGCGACTTGCCCACGTATTTCACGATCCTCGTAGTCTGCTGCTTGGAATGCTCGCGAATCAACGACTGCCTGATGTCCACCACTCAGATCTTTGGAGACGTGAGGAAAATACCGATGAACGAAAGAATGGCGATAACAAACCCGAACATGAAGATGTTGTAGGCCATGCGAAGCATTTTATATTTTCGTCCAAGTACAATTCCCAGATAATAGATATCCTTGATAAGGCTTCCATACAGGTAATCGCCATCCTTCATCATTTCCTTCATGCTCCACTCATATTCATCGATATCCATTCCATGGAAGTTGCCGAAGAAAAGCAGGTTGGTTTGCTTTTGCTTGACATCCTCCCGGGTAAACCTGCCGGATGAAATATTCGGCCTTGTGGCCAGGATGGCAAATACTGTGGTGGTGAGACAGGCCGCCACCAGGAGGACCGTTGGCACGACGAGCCGCGGGTCTTCCTCGAGCTTTCGCACAAGCACGGAGACAACAACGGAAAGAATGATGGAGTTGATGGTGATCAGAATATTCGCCTTGTTATCGGCCATCTGACTTAGCATAAGGTGGTTATGCGATGTTGTCCGGAACATCGTTTCAATTCCGCGGTCCGGCTTCAGCGTTTTTTCCTTTTCGAGCTTCGACCGGAGCTTTACTACCTCTTCTTCGAGCTTGTGATACTTTTTCTCGCTGATCTCGGGCTTGAGCAACTTCCTTAATTTTTTGATGTTCTTCTTCTTGCCATCCTGCAGGACCGTTTGTCCATAGGGCGTATGATAGCGATGGCCCTCCATGAAGGAAAGATTGGTCTCGAGCCATTCCTTGTCGTTAAGGGTTTTGTGGCCAACGGTTTCCCACTCTTCGCGCAGTTTTTCCGATTTCGCCGTGCATTGGGCGCTCGAAAGATGGTAGAGGTCTGCATCACAAAGCACTTTGGCGATCAGGGAGCGGGGTTGCTGGGGAACTTTTGTTGCCAGGATGGCGTCTGTTATATCTGCGATCTTCTTCGGGGGCAGTCCGGCGTCCCTGAGCAGAAGCTCGGCTTTGGCTGCAGCCTTTTGTTCGTGGTTTTCGGCGCCTTCGACATAGCCTATGTCGTGCAGCCAGGCCGCGACTGTCGCGGCTTCCGTCTCGTCCGGTGTCAGACTGCTATTCGATGCGATTTCCTGAACGGCCCTTACCACATCCTGCGTATGCTCGATGTTGTGAAACGAACGGTTCGCAAATGTGCGGTCCCTGAAAATTTCTTCAGCATATAACCGGGCTTTTTTTACGAGATCAGATTCCATAGATGTCACTAAAGGTAGCTAAAAATTAAGGTCCGTCAATTTCAGTCGTTTGCCTGAATAGAGGTGATTAATATAAAAATATCTTCGCTTCATATTCGTCAATCTTCTTATACTGCACAAGAATTCCGCAAGACTGTGATCAGGAGCGCTAATATCTTACCGAAACGCGCATACGTCGCGCTTATTATGTGGCTTGCCACATTCCATTCATTTTCACAGGACAGGCAGGAGATCGTACACTCGTTATTTCTCATAGGCGATTGCGGCGAACCTTATGTCAAGGGTGATCCCCTCGGCACGTTGTTGCTCAAACAGATATCCTCAGGCGGAACCGCACACACCACCATTTACCTGGGGGATAACATCTATCCGAAAGGAATGCCGGAAAAGGGACACAGGCTCAGGAGCCAAAGCGAGCTCATCCTGCAGAGCCAGGTAAACTTTGCCGATGCCGATTCAGGTAAAGTCATTTTCATCCCGGGCAATCACGACTGGGCACATTGGGGCAGGGACGGACTTGAGTTCATGCATAATCAGCAAACATGGATCGATTCGCTCCACAAGTCCAATGTGTCATTGTTACCGCGGGATGGATGTCCGGGGCCTGTAGAAATTTCACTCACCGATAACGTTGTGCTTGTCATCATTGACACTCAGTGGATGATCCACCAGTGGGACAAGCCGGGAGAGGAGAGTTCCTGTGACGCGAAGACCGTAGACGAAGTCTTGTCCCAGCTTGACGATATCCTATACAGGAATCGCAGTAAACGTGTGATCGTCGCCGGCCATCATCCACTCATTACCTATGGTGAGCACGGTGGTATCTATCCTTTTAAAATGCATCTTTTCCCATTGACGGACCTGTCGGAGAACCTTTACATTCCCCTTCCGGTAGTCGGATCGTTGTATCCCCTGTATCGAAAGTGGTTCGGGCATATTCAGGACACAAAACATCCCGTGAACCGCGTCTTCAACGAGGGGGTATTGAAAGTTTTGTCAAACTATCCGGGTTCGGTATACGTGAGCGGTCACGAGCATGCGCTCGAGCATATCGTCAAGGATAGTGTGAATATGATTGTCAGCGGCTCGGGCGCAAAGGTGGAGATGGTTAAAAAGAAAGGCTATGCTTTATACGCCGATGCCGTAAGGGGATTTGTCCGTGCAGACATCATGAGCAACGGATCGATCAATTTCAGATTTATTCGTGTGGATGGAGAGTTTCCGGAGGGTAATCAGGCATATGAGTTCAGGACCGGTTCACCGGAGAATAAGAAAGGTCCACCAGCAGAGGTCGTTGATTTTCGAAATAAGGTTGTCAGGGTAAAAGCCAGCAGTCAGTATGCCGCCGGAAAGGGGAAGCGAAAATTGTTGGGTGACAACTATCGGGCTGAGTGGGGTCAGGAGGTCGAGGTTCCCGTATTTGATATCGCGACGATAAAAGGTGGCTTGAAGATCCTGCAGCGTGGCGGTGGGCAGCAGACGCTTTCACTGCGGATGGAGGACAGCACGGGGCACGAATATGTGATCCGGTCCGTTGAAAAATATCCGGAGGCAGCCGTTCCGGAAATGCTGAGAAAGACTTTCGCCCAGGACCTTGTTCAGGACCAGATCTCGGCATCTCATCCCTATGCAGCCCTGGTCGTTCCTTCCCTTGCAGAGTCTGCGGGAATTTATCACACCAACCCTAAACTTTACTTTGTGCCCGACGATCCGCGGCTCGGTGATTATCAGCGCCTGTTTGCCAATACACTGGTGATCTTCGAAGAGCGCCCCGCGGGAAATTGGTCTGAGGCAGATAACTTCGGCAATTCCAAAAAGATCATCAATACGGCAAAGGTCCTGGAAAAGCTTACGGAGGATAATGACAATAGGGTGGATCAGGAGTTTGTTCTGAAGTCAAGACTTTTCGACCTGATCATCGGTGACTGGGACCGCCATGACGATCAGTGGCGGTGGGCGACCCTGAAGGGAGACAAAGGTGATTTGTACAGACCCATCCCCCGCGACAGGGACCAGGCATTTTTTCTCAACCAGGGAAAGATCGCCAAAGTATGGAGTCGAAAATGGGCGTTGCCGAAATTTGAAGGTTTCGACGCCGAAATCGACTGGCCGTCGAGGCTGTCGTTCAACGCGCGTTACTTCGATCGCAGCTTTCTCAATGAGCTATCCCGGGAACAATGGATCAAGATCGCGGAGGACTTACGCTCTGATCTTACGGATGCCGGGATCGAAATGGCGATCAGGGCGTGGCCGGAGGAAATATACAGGCTTCATGGTGAATGGATCATCTCAAATCTGAAAGCGCGTCGTGACAAGATTGTCGAATCCGCGGTTTCGCATTACAAGTTTCTCGCCAGGGAAGTCGAGATCCCCGGGTCTAACAAGCCTGAGCTGTTCGAGGTGAATCACAATGGTTCGGGAGCGGAGGTCTCGATCTATAAGATCACAAAAAATAACGAAAAAGGTCGCCGGATATATTTCCGGAAATTCCATTCGGGCGAGACGAAAGAGATACGGCTTTTTGGCCAGGGCGGGGAAGATAGGTTCGTGATCACGGCTTCGGGAAAGGAAAAGATCAGGGTGAGCGTGATCGGCGGAGAGGGCAAGGATACAGTCAATGATTCCTCGGCTGGCAAAAGATCAGTGGTGTATGATCTTAGAAATGATGTAAAGATCGTGGATCGTGGTCACGTCATAGACAAGACTGACGTTAATGCTTCGGTTAACGAATACAACCGCAAGGCATTTCGCTATAACAGGCTTGCACCGCTTCTGTATGGCAACTACAATTTTGACGATGGAGTATTTCTTGGCGGGGGCTTTATCGGCATCAACCATGGTTTCAGGAAGGAACCGTATCGTCAGAAGCATTTGTTCCTGGCGAGTTTTGCGCCGCAGACGCTTTCTTTCAACTTCCAATATGATGGGTCATTCAACGAGATCATCGGGAGATGGAGCCTTGATCTGAGCGTGGATGTCAAGTCGCCGAACTATGTGAACAATTTCTTCGGGATGGGGAACGAGACTGAATTCAACAGGGACATCGATGACGTTCCGGGGATTTCCGTGAAGAACCCGATCCAGTATTACCGATATCGTTTTGAAGAGCTGGCGGCTCAATCGATGTTCAGCACACGACTGTCGGATTGGGGAAAGATCAGCATTGGTCCTGCGATCCAGAGGATCGAGATGGAACAGCCCGATGCAGACGACGACAGGTTCATCAATGGATATGCCTCAACGCTGTCGTACAATTTGTTTAATGAGTACACATCCTTTGCAGGCCTTGCTGCCCGTTTCATGTTGGACAAAAGAAACAACAGGCAGATCACAACACGCGGAACACTGTTGAAGGTGGAGGGCAGACGGATGTATGGTCTGAACAAGGATGCCGGTAACTTCCTTTCAGGGAATACTTCGCTTTCGTTTTATCACTCGTTTCGTATACCCTCGCCGTTGGTCTTTGCCGTGCGCGTCGGAATGGGCAGAAATACGGGAGATTACGAGTTTTATCAGGCCCAGGTGCTGGATGGCAAGACTGAAGTACGCGGTCTCCGGAAGACCAGGTTCTATGGCGATAGTGAATTTTATACCAATGCGGAGATCCGGTTAAAGCTTCGAAGTTTCAGAACTTATTTATTCCCGGCTTCTGCCGGTTTGCTTATCTTTCATGACTCCGGGCGTGTCTGGTATAAAGATCCCGCCGGAAAGGATCCAAGCACTGCCGATGGTTCCTCCTCGAAATGGCATCGTGGTATCGGTGGCGGCCTCTGGTTCACACCTTTTGACCTTGCCGTCGTTTCTGCGGAAGCTGCAAAGGGAGATGATGGATGGTTGGCGTATATCCGGCTTGGCTTCCTGTTCTAGGAGGGCATATGTTTTTCAGAAGTTGTCATTTACGTTAATAAATAACTATGGCAACACGTACGACAACCAGAAAGCCTGTCGGCAGAAAAAGATCGCAGGCAACCCCTGCCGCAAAAGTATCCAAAGCCGAACCGGCAAAGGACATCGCGAAGACCTACAACGAGTTCAAGAGCTTCGGAGGTCAGCGCTACACGGGAATGAAAGTAGGTCGAAGCCACAAGTGGTACTACGATAAAGGCGAGTGGAAGGAGAAGAAGGTGACACCGGAAGACTGGGAGTTCACCTATGCAGTGACCAAGCGGCGCGCCGGCAAGGCACCGGAAGGATCGGGAGTTCCCGTTGGAACGGAATACCACTGGTATATCCTCGCCCACCAGCACGTGCGCAAGCTGAATGCGAATGACTATTCAACGGCCATGACGGGTTTGAAAGTGAAGATTGCACACAAACGGGCGGATAGGGAGAAATGGAGTGCCGGTGAAGTGGCACAACGACGAAAGCTGATCAAGGTGTTGAAGGCGATGGTTGCCCAATTGGAGGAGGAAGAGAAACTGATGAAAAAATAGACAGGGGTGTTGATGTGATTCATCAAAGTCATTCAGGAACTGTTATTAAATGAGATTCATCGAACATATCCACCGATTGCGTGCGATCACCGTCAATGTGGTGCGGTATTTTTATCAGCCTCACGGGTTACGAGGGGATATGAAAACGAAGTGGAGTGGTTTTATAGAAGCGATACGGAATTCATTAAACTATATATTTTATCAGGTCGGGAAATTCATTCAGCATCTACCGCATAAGATTCAATATTTAAAGAATTACTTTAGTACTCACCGAAAGACAAAACTGGCGGCGGCAATAATTGGACTACCTGTTTTTATATTGTCGCTTTTCCTGGTCTACGTACTATCACAAACGCCGTCGGTAGCAGAATTGCGACAGATCCGGAATCCGATCGCGTCCGAAGTCTACACGGCCGACAGCGTGCTCATCGGCCGCTATTTTATACAGGACAGGACGGCGGTGAAATATGATGATATCTCGCCCCTTGTGATCGATGCGCTCATTTCTACCGAGGACATCCGATTCTTCGAGCACAACGGCATCGATATGCGAAGTCTTGGCCGGGTGCTGGTCAAATCGATCATGCTGCAGGACGAGTCCGCGGGAGGAGGCAGCACCATCACGCAACAATTAGCGAAGAATCTTTTTCCGAGACAGGATTACCTGCTATGCCCGATGCTGGTCAATAAGCTTCGTGAGGCGATCATTGCCTTACGGCTGGAGAGCCTTTACGATAAAAAGGAGATACTGACGTTATACCTCAACACCATTCCATTTGGCGACAATACGTTTGGCATACAAGCCGCCGCACAACGTTATTTTTCCAGGAATGCGAAAGACCTGTCGCTGGACCAGGCAGCTGTGCTGATCGGGATGTTGAAGGCAACGCACTATTACAATCCCCGCCTGTTTCCGAAGAACTCATTGGCAAGAAGGAACATTGTGCTGGCGCAGATGGAAAAGTATCGCTACCTGCCGGCTGACAAGACCGATTCGTTGCGACGGCTACCATTGAAGCTCGAGTACAAGGTTGCCATGCAAACCGAGGAGATTGCGCCCTATTTCAGGGAGTATCTGAAGTCGGAATTGCAGCGTTGGTCCGAGCGAAATGTAAAATCCGACGGATCGAAATACAACCTGTACACAGACGGGCTCAGGATATACACCACCATCGATTCGAAGCTTCAGCGTTATGCCGAGCAGGCTGTGCAGAAACAAATGTCGGAATTACAGGAGCAGTTCTTTCGCCATTGGTCCAGGGAAAAACCCTGGAAGGGAAAGGAGGACGCTATACTCGATGCGGCCCGGCGCACGAATCGGTATAAAACGCTGAAAGAGCAGGGCCTCGATGAAGACGAGATCCTGGAGGAGATGAAGAAACCGGTGCTGACGCGATTGTTTACCTGGAATGGAGAGGTGGAAGCCAACGTAAGTCCAATCGACTCCATCAAGCATCACCTGGAATACCTGAATGCGGGTTTTCTTGCAATGGAACCAGCAACGGGTCGCGTGAAGGCCTGGGTTGGAGGCATCTCACACGATTTCTTCCAGTATGACCACGTTAAGCCGACAACGAAACGCCAGGTTGGATCGATATTCAAGCCCATCGTCTACGCCATGGCGATTGAGCAGGGCGTATCGCCGTGTGAGTTCATATCAGCCGACCAGCAGACTTATGTCGACGAAGAAGGAGAGCTCTGGACACCGCGCAATAGTCAATACGATTATGAGGTGAAATATTCCATGCGTGGTGCGCTGGCCTATTCGGTGAATACTGTGTCAGTCAAGCTGATCAATCGCGCCGGAATCGAGAATACGATCCAGCTCGCCCGTAACATGGGGATCCATAGTGAAATTCCAGACGTTCCATCCATCGCCTTGGGATCATCAGCCGTATCGTTGATGGAAATGACCGCGGCCTATGCGTGTCTCGCCAATGAAGGCGTGTCGAGCTATCCATATTTTATTTCATCCATTGAAGATCGTGAAGGGAAGGTCTACACGGACTTCAAGCCGGAGATCACCGGTAAAAGAGCAATTTCGAAGGAAACCGCACTGATGGTAAGGCATATGCTGCAATCGGTAGTGCAGGAGGGAACGGCTTCGCGATTAAGGTGGAGATATGGGATTTTAAATGATATA
>CBHTUB010000214.1:0-9695 GCA_966095595.1 uncultured Chryseosolibacter sp.
GTGGCAGGGAAGCCTTTTACGAATACTGTCCAATGGCTTTCAACAACGAGGGTGGCTACTGGCTCAGCGACAAGAATGAGATCAGAAACCCGTACTTCGGCAACAAGATGCTAACCTGCGGAAGCGTTGTGGAAACGCTCAAATAAATTCAACCTCCAAAAGGGCCGGGACGCGTGTTATTACTCGACCCTGGCCCTTTGCTCTTTTTGTGCATCACTAACCTAACGATCGGGGTAGGCGTTGGATTCGATTACCCGCCAGAGGGGGCAACGATGTTTTGATCTATTAGCATGAGCTCTGGTACGAACTGTCTTCGGTCTGAACCTCAATCAACTTTCGTCGGAGATCCGTTGAAAATCCCTTGTGACCTTTGGAAGCTTTTTCTCGAGCTGACCGATGACTATCTTTGAAAGCAGTATCTTGAGATCATTGAAATTGGTAGGCTTTGTAATGAAGTCAGAAGCCCCTAGCTTCGAGGCAATGTCCATGTCGCGATGGGAACAGGAAGTTGTATACATCAACACGGGAACCTCGCGCAGCTGTGAGGCCTGCCTGACTCGCTGAAGGCATTCCCATCCGTCTACCAATGGCATGTTGATATCCAAAAATATAAGATCAGGCGTAGGAAACCCTTCTGCTTCCAGTATGCTCAGGGCAGAAGCACCGTCAAAAGCGACATGCAATTCGATATCGGGCGCGATCTCATGCAATGCATCATGAAACAATTCAACATCATCAGTATCATCGTCTGCCAGAAAGATCGTCTTCATAAATAAGGAATTAGGTTGGATGGGCTGTCAGCGAGGGGGTTATCTAACAACAATGGAAGATACCAATTGCCCTGCTATTTTGCCAGAGATCGAACATCAGTCCATAAAAAGTTTCTGGCATAACATTTTTCAATCTGCGCAGCAACCGCCGGTCCATCAAATAAGAAACAACAAAGGAGAAGACCTCTAGTTGAAGAACATCCTGTCTTCCCTGACTTCTTCCATCTGCTGCGCCTTCTCGAGTAGCATCCTCGTCTTTGCCGTATTTCGGTAAGCGAAAATCGACGCAGCAATAATGTCACATGCGCGCTCGATGAACTGAAGCTGATAGGGCTCAAACTCCTGAAAGGTTGCCATCTCGATTGCGCCAACAACATCCGTATCGGTTTTTAGCGGCACGATTATAAGCACGCCTGGCGGCGCCTCTCCGAGGCCGGATGTGATCTTGATATAATCTTTCGGGATCTGTTTCAGATACATGGACTCACGCTCCAGAATACACTGACCCACAAGGTTAGTCCCCCATGGCAACCTCGCATTGATGAACTTCTTCCGTTCGTAGGCATAGGCCGCGACAAGATCGATGTGCTTATCCCCAGCCTCGTCTTCATCGACGAGGAACAACCCTCCCTGGTTGGCCCTGAGAAATGTTATGAGCGTTTTTAATGCATTGAAATAAAACTCCTCCGTGGTCGCAAAATTCATTCGTAGTGCATCGTTTACCCTGGCAAGCCCCTCGTTCGTCCATTTACGTTTTTCATCTTCTTCACGGAACTGCTTCAGATTAACGCGCATCGTCTGCAACGCCGTTCCCAGGGTATCTTCAGGTCCCGACGGCGCAAACTCCGTCTCGAACTTGCCAGCCCCGATCTCTACGGCGAAATTCACTTTCTCGCTCAGGTTTTTCACAAGCGTATTGACGGATTCCACCATTTCGCCAACCTCGTCACTGCTCACGGCCTTTACAACATTTCCCGCCCGGATATGACCGCTCGCGAGCTCCTTCAGGCGCGCATTCACCTGATTGATCGGCCGCGTGATCTTACCCGAGATGAGATATACACTGATCACCAGGATCACAAGACCTACAATGCTGATGACGGCCGTTTTATACAGTACGGGATTGATGCTCGACGTGATGGCATCCATCGGAACCATGGTACCGATCGACCAGTAATGCGAAGAGCTCCCGACTTTCAAAGGGGTGAATGCAATAAGCGCATTTGCTTCCGAAGATATCCAGGACGATGCCTTTCCGGATCTGATCTTTCCCTTCAGCGCGGCAGTATCTTCCTGTATGATCTGCGTAAACGACTTCCCTACGATGTCTGGATCTTCATGCGAAACAACGACACCTGCATTCGAAATGAGAAAGCTGCTCGAACCCGGGAAAGGTTTGAATTTGGCGATGAAGTCGAGCGCTTCAAGTGTGATATCGGTGCCTGCAAGCCCGATGAACCTGTCCCCCTGGAGCAAGGGCACGCAGACAGAAGTACCCAGATAATCGTTTCGCTGGTCTTTAACTGATGATGTCGACGACAACAGGTAAGGTTCGGTCAGCTCTTCCTGCTTCGATTGCTTTAGCATGTAGTACAGACTGCCCTCCACGTCTCCATCGCGGTTCACAGTATCGAACGTGGGTGCTCCGGATTGATAATAGGTATAGCGTTTTCTGCCGAACGGCCTGGTCCATGCCGGATCGATGGCGCTCAATTCCATGCTCAGCCACGCGCTCAAATAACGTTTGTCCTGCCTGACGGCGGCCTCCAGAACTTTTGCGGTCACCTCTTCACGCACCGAAGTTTCCATATCTGCCGTACTTGTAAGGGTTGACGCCAGTGTTCGTGCTATCTGAAAGTCGCCGTTGATGATTGCGCCCGCGCTGTTCGCGTTTTTATTGAGCTCGGCAGTGATGAGATCGCGGGCGTCCTGGGTGAGTTTATTCTTGAAGTTTATAAGTATGAATCCTACCGCTAGCCCGTAAGTGGTGATGATGATGGCCACCAGCACAAAGAGCTTCCTCCGAATCGTTAATTTCATAACATTCAGTTTAGGTTAATGAGTTGGCTTGAAAACTAAACCGTAAAATAAAGTAATTCTTTTCTAAATCGGTACATAGCTAACACGTTGCAGGGTCCTCTTTATTTTTGTTGTAACAACCGATTTCGAAAAAAAACACACTGGAACTCGCAGTAAAAAAAGCCATAATTGGGTACGGCTTGTCATTTACCCGACGAGTTTCTGGTAAATTTTTGACTTGAAACGGAGGTGGTATTACGTTGTTGTGTGTTAGGCGTTCCTGGTTCGGTGTTCGGGGTCCTCACACAGTATTGAGTTGGCTTGGAAGAAGACGGGTTTGTATTTCATCGACTCTGAGAACAACTTTTAAAATCGCGAATACAGCCACTCATTTAAACGTCGCCCGCAATGTCAATCCGCCGGCATAGGGGCTGACGCTCCACTTTGTTGTTTTGCGCGGGTCGCGTTGCCGGTTGTTTTCAAGTCTTTTGATCACGGCCTCGGAACAATACCAACCCAGCGCGGCGCCGAAAGCAATATCCGAGATCCAGTGTGCATCGGAATACAACCTGCATACGGTTGTCGCTCCGGCCAGAGAATAAAACGCGATCTTCAGCGGCACACTCTCGACACGTTTGGCCAGCACAAATGATATGGTATATGCCATCGACGCATGGCCTGACGGAAATGAGTGAAAACCCGCCTCGGGATTCATAACGGTAAGATCATAGTTGCCCCGCTCCTGCTGTGGCCTTGCTCTGCCAACGAGTGGCTTCAGCCCCATTTCAAGCAAGCCGGAGGTTATCAACGATGTTCCGAGCATTAGCGCTGTCTCACGTGCCCACCGATCCCTGATGACGAGCCCTGCCGAATAAAGCGTAGCGGTGATCGCAAAACCGGCGTAGGGTTTTCCGTAGTGATAACCCACTCTGTCGATTCCGTCAAGGGCAGCGGATCCCTGATGTGACCAGAATTGACGGACCGGCTGGTCGGCAAATGTGAGTGCAACCGTTCCGCCGATCACTGCTCCAAACTCCGCCCAGTTCTTTCCCTTCCAGCGTAGCGGAGAGGTGTACGTGTGGATCACACCATCCGCAAAACGAATGGCATCCGGAGTTTTAAGCGAATCATATTGAGCGTTGGCGATGCACGGAGCCAGCAATAGTACTAACAGAACCTTCCTCAGCATAATACAAGTAACTGATAAACAGGGTCAGAAATTGTTCAATGTGAGGCTATTTATTACTGAGGTAGAATCCTAAAATATGATCGTCCCTGCCCGGCGGCATACCGGCGGGACGGCAGCCGAGATATTTTGATTATTTTGCATAAACTTGATTTGTGATGGACAGGAAGTTTACGATTCTGAGCTATCTCGCAAACCGCAGCGAACCCATCTCCCACTACCAGATCGATCGCCAGCTCAATGCCAATAATCTCCAGGCTCACCTCCCGATGCTCACTGACACCCTGGAGCAACTACAACAGGAAGGCCTCATCATAAAAATGCCTACGCACGACGGTAAATTATACTCCCTTTCTGACACGGGACGCGCTGTCTACAACAGCCTCAAGGATAAAACCTGATCCAATCAACCTTACTTCAGCTTTTTCTGTACCTTTCCATTGTTGGATTTAAAAGCCAGCGCCTCCTTACCAATACGCTTATCATGATCAAGCGCCGAGTACTCGTCAAAAGGCCACGCATCAAGGCGTAACCGGTATCTTCACCACGCACGCATATTCGCAGGAATGACCCTCGGGCAATTTAAATGCATATCCATTCTTGTTTTCAGAGACGGATACGGCTTTGTTGGTTCCCAGCACTAACGGCTTGATTCCTTTTCTAAGCTTGACCCCGGTGAGTTTGAATTCCTTTTGACCGGGCGCCATCACGATCGCATATACCCATTTACCATCCTTGCTGCGCATCAACCTCGGGTTAGAAGTACCATCCGGCGACTCCAACGGCAATGTTGTCAGGATAGCCTCTGAATTTTGTTTCATCCACTCACCGATCTCCGCCAGACGGAAAATAGACTCAGGCGCAAGGGTCCCAAACGACTTTGGACCAACGCCCAGCAGAAAATTCCCGCCCGCGACATTGGCCTCGATCAGGGAGGCTACAAGCTCACGGGATCTTTTCCAGGATCCGTCATTATTCCTGTAACCCCAGGAATCGGACATGGGCATTCTCAACTCAAACGCCTTTTCATCTTTGATCGCTTCTGACGAGCTATAGTCCGCCGATTGTTTTTCATTCGCAAGGCCGATCACCAGAGAAGGTCTCAGGCTGCGCAGGAAAGATACGATGTCGTTCATATCGTCGTTGGTCCAGGTTGGCTGGTCGCCCTTGTCGAGAAGTATTACATCCGTGTTGTATGCTTCTACAAGCTCGCGCAGCTGAGGCTTGATATAGCTTTCACGATAGTCGTTCGCTCCTCCGTTTGAAGGTGTTTGCGAATGGTGCCAGTCTTCGATGGAATAATAAACTCCGAATTTCAATCCGGCATCTTTCACTGCCTTCGCCAGCTGTCCGACAACATCCCTCCGATAGGCTGCGGCTTCCACTACGTCATAGGGCGTAACCTTCGAATCCCACATGCAAAAGCCGTCACGATACCTCGCTGTTATCATTACGTAACGCGCTCCCGAATTCTTTGCCATGGTTGCCCATTCGCGCGCGCTGAATGACTGGGGATTGAACCCTTCCGCGAACTTTTCATATTCGGCTGCCGGCAAATTTGCATTTTTCATGATCATCTCCGCGGCTCCGTCCACTGCTTTGCCATTCAGCTCCCCTGCGGGCACGGAATATAAGCCAAAATGAAACAGGAGACCGAAAGAGGCATCCGGCCACCATGCCGGCTGATTCTGTGGGGTTACCTGCGCATAAACGCTGGCCGTGAAACAGATCAGAAATAACACAACTGAATATCTCATCACATTCATGTTAACCATGTAAAAGTAATGCTCTTCCAAAGAAGATGCCACTTTGAAACTTCTTATCATAGGTCAAGGCGTCTGATGACACAAAGTGCCGATCTTTATTGTTGTAATGATGAATCGAAAAACTTTCCTCGAAACAACTTTAACGGCAGTTGCAGCTATGACAACCTTATCGGGCTTTAAAAGATTTACGGATGATTTGCAGGAACAGGATGTAAAAATGCCCGTTCTTTTTGTCGGACACGGATCGCCCATGAACGCTATAGAGGACAATGAATTCAGCACGCGATGGAGGAAGATGGGAAAGGAGATCCCGACACCGAAGGCCGTGCTCATCGTATCGGCTCACTGGCTGACGAGGGGCACGCACATCACGGCGATGCAGCATCCAAAAACCATTCACGATTTCGGAGGCTTTCCCAAAGAATTACACGAAGTTCAATATCCGGCGCCGGGTGATCCCGAGCTGGCACAATTCACTGCGTCGCTGTTCAAGTCCACGAACGTGGGACTGGATCACGACTGGGGTCTGGATCATGGCGCGTGGTCCGTGGCCATTCAGATGTTTCCGGAGGCTAAAATACCGGTGTTGCAGCTGAGCATCGATTATCATCAAGCGCCATCCTACCATTACGAGCTTGCGAAAGAACTGGCAGCGTTGCGAAAGAAAGGCGTGCTGATCCTGGCGAGCGGTAACATGGTACACAATCTGGGCATGATGAAGGTACCTGGCAACAACTTCGGCAATTTGAACCAGGAGTTCGGTTACGACTGGGCTTTTGAAATGAATACGATCTTTAAAAACAAGATCGCGGGCAAAGATCATCAGCCGCTCCTGAAGTACGAAAGCCTGCACAAGGATGCAAAGCTCGCCATTCCAACACCCGATCACTACTATCCGCTGCTCTATGCGCTGGCGCTCCAGGATAACAGGGATGAGGTATCGTTCTTTAACGACAAGGTCGTAGCCGGCGCCTTTACCATGACCTCCGTGAAAATCGGATAGTTCATCGGGAGGAACCACTCGCATGGTATGCTTTTATCGGTATATCACAGTGCAGTGTTATGAAAAAGAACTTCTTCTCCGGATTGAGCGGCCTTCAGCTGCCTTTAAGAAAATATGAGTTCCCTGAGCAATATCAGACGGCCAGCAGGCTCACCTATTATGCATCGCTTTTCAATAGCATAGAGATCAATAGCTCCTTCTACAAAATTCCCCAGGAAAGAACCGTCAGCCGTTGGGCCTGTGAAGTGCCGGATGGTTTTCGGTTTACTTTCAAGCTGTTCAGGGAAATCACACATTGCGAGGATCTGAAGTTTGAAGAGGATGCCATAGCCGGATTTATGCGGAATCTCACCGGCGCATCGATAAAGAAGGGATGTATCCTGATGCAATTTCCTCCGTCACTGACCTCGTCGTTTATCGAACAGCTCGGGTTGCTGTTACACCTTGTCAAACGACATAATCGCGCTGGCTGGAAGCTTGCCGTTGAATTCAGGAACAAAAGCTGGTATTCGCCGCAGGTAGTCGAGCTCCTGGCATCGTTCAATACAACCACGGTGATTCACGATATTCCAAAGTCGGCAACACCGTTGGAACTGGCAACATCCGATGTCGTCTACCTCAGATTCCATGGCACCGAAGGCAATTACAAGGGAAGCTATTCAAGCGAAGTTCTCGCAGAGTACGCAGCCTATACCAATGAATGGCTCGCCGAAGGAAAAACGGTTTTTGTTTACTTCAACAACACAAACGGAGGCGACGCGTATCACAACCTCGTTGCATTCAATAAAATGGTGAACGCACCATGAGGGATTGTCCCTTGTGTCCGGATGATTTATCTTTGATCAAACTATTTGCGCTTGAAGAACCTTCTGATCAGATTTACAGAGTGGCTACGCGACCTCTGCCGCCGGAAACTCAACCTCAAAAACGAAGATCTCCCCTATTACATTACCATCGGCATCGCACTGATCCTCTTCGTTATTGCGCTCGATCTGTTTATCGAAATAACCGACGAGCTGGCGGAGAATGAGCTTGGTTGGTTCGATTCCTCCGTGACCACCTTTGTACAATCCTTTCGGAGTGATGCACTAACAACATTCTTTAAGATCGTAACCGACCTCGGGGACCGATATGCATACATCACGATCTCCTTACTGCTCGGATGTTATTTTATGATTCGTCATCGGAACTGGAGATTCACATTGCAAACCGTTACCGTACTCCTTCTGGCTACGGCATCGAACGTCATGATCAAACGTGTGATCAACAGGGCACGTCCGTCGCTCGAACATCTCGTTGAAGTAAACACACTCAGCTATCCGAGTGGACATTCCATGGCTGCGATGGCATTTTATGGCTTCCTGGTATACCTCACTCTTTCACTTGTACCAACAAAGCGGCTCAAGGCCGTTATCAGTATCTTTTTGATCCTCCTGATCCTCTGCATTGGAACAAGCAGGATCTACCTGGGCGTCCACTATCCTTCAGACGTCGCTGCCGGTTTTGTCGGAGGCCTCATTTGGGTAACCTTGTGCATCATTATCTTCGACACGTTCTCCTTTATCAGGAAGCGAAAAACTGTTAAAGTGTAGAGCCCGGCACGAGAGATCCCTGGCTGCAGCAGTTAGAGAATTCGTAGTCGTGCCATCGCTGATTTCTTACAGCTCATTGCTCATAGCTTACATCTCCTGCTCCCACTCACTCGAGCCTGATGCTTTCTATGGCAAACCTGTAGGGCCCTGTGATCGAACCCAATCCCGGGCCGATCGAGATCTGCACCGTCTCCGCATCAGCAACCTGGAATGTGCTGGTTGGCGCCGAAGGCCTGAAGAAATAGGGAAGAAAAGTTGGATATGGTCTGGGAAGCGTAACAAGAGGTACCTGTTTCAGATCAGCAAGCTTGATCTCATGATCTCCTGATCTTGTATTCAGCTCAACGATAGCGCCAAATGCTGCCCCGCGCTTATCTACCAGCGCCACCTGTACGGGAAAAGCCTTATCAAAGCTTCTTCCGCTGATGACCAACCTTGTAAATTGACTCCGGTCATCCTTGCGCCCGGACACTTTCGGAGCGAAGTTATAACGCATAGCGTAGTCGTTGATCATTGGACCGTTTTCATTCTCAGGGTCTTTCCTGAACAACTGGTCGATCTCCGTTATCAGCTCAGCGCGTGAGTTATCTAGCGGCAGAAGTCCTGCACCGCGTCGCCATTCCCTTGAAACTTCCCCGGCGTCGTTCACGGCATTGAACAGGTAAAGTGGGGTGTTGACGGAAACGACAGCGGTTTCATATCCCTCGGGTGTAAAGAAATCCCAGTCGTCGGGGGATGTCTCGGCACCGGAAGGGAATGTGAGCGTTTTATTATTCTCCGTGACAGTAATGAAATATGACAAGTAACCCGGTTGCATCATCTCTGCCGGAAGCTCGGCGGCGTAATCATATCCTTTGATCTTTCTCATTTGTATAACTTTCCCTCCACCAGGTGACCATACATGAACGCGGACATCCCGGGGAACATCTTTCGTAACGATCCGCGCTGTAAGATCCAGTTTTTTGTTTGCACTGGCTTCCTTCGGAGCGTCATGGAGCACGTATGTTTTTGACAGGGTCGATGGCGGTGCAACAAATTCATTGAGTCTGATATTCTTCCAACGTTGTTCCGGGTTGATCTTCGCAGCGATACCTTCCCTGATCAGGAGGTAAACCCCGGGTTTGATATCAAACGAGTTCCCTTTTGCAGTGAAGCGTGGTTCATTGTTGAAATTGCCGATCGTAAAATTCTCACCAAGCCCTGGCAGCCTGACGCTCATCGGCCACGCGCGCCAGTTAAGCACTGTCAGCGTTTGTTTCAGGCTGTTGCGCCCGAAGGGATTATCCACCCAAATGGCGTCAGGCAAAACCTCAAGACGCCATATACCCTCACCTATCCTGTCGAGGAAATATGCGCCCA
>CBHTUB010000215.1:0-9693 GCA_966095595.1 uncultured Chryseosolibacter sp.
AAATTCACATGTTGCCGTGATCAGAAAGGGGTAGACCTCATTTCGCAGCTCACTCAATACCGCATCCGAAAGTATTCTTTCATCCGTCCAGAGTTTTTCAGATCCATGTCCGGTAAAATTGATGATCAATGCACCGTCATTGAATGCGCGTACAAGGTCATCTTCCATTTCTGGAACGGTCTCACCATTCGGCTTCACGATCTTTTTATAAATGCCCATGAAAAGTTTACGGGTATCGATCCCAGGTACGGTCTCTTCGATGTCAGTGGCCAGCTCGTTGGATTGCTCCTGGTGCAGCGGATCGAACTCATCTTCACTGTTGCCGTCATCGGCCACAAACACGATTTTTTTTCTCCATGGATTGTGCTCTTTCTTTTGCTGTTCGTAATAGATGATCTTGTCAACCACCGTGGTTGCCTGCTCAACGGTGGTGCACGGTAACCTGCCGACGCCGATATCGAGTGAGTGGTTGACGACCGGGCTCTCGCTCCAATTCCCTTCACCCGGTTCCAGGAAACCAAAGTAGTCGTCGGAGGCATAGGTCTTCAGGGGCTCGAGCGAATTTCTTGATTCGTAGGTTGGAACGAAATTCGTATTGTTGTTTACCCTGTTTTTATAGTCGTAGGATCCGCGTCCGAAAAGCAAAATGGCTTTCAGCGTGGATGGGCCCTGGTCGTAAAGAAACTTTGCGAAATCACGAATGGCAGAAATATCCTGGCGACCCGACGAGAATTCGTTGTAGACTTGTGTGGTGGTCACCACTTCAACACTCCAGCCACTTTCAGCTTCCCGATGTGCGGCCAATCTTTCCGCCTGTTCGAGGAATAACGGATGTGTTACGATAATGAGATTGGGCGTGGCGAGTCCATGCAGATTTTGGTTCTTCACCTCTCCCGCGAGTGTTGCAGAAGGAATATCCTGGTTGAAAATAATGTAGTTTCTCATTGACCCGGACGTTGCGCTGAACGATACCTGCCCATTGGAAACGGTGACTTGCTGTGAAGCTGTATTCGCAGGATCGGTAATATCCCAGACCTCAGGATTTGATTCACTCGTCTCGATATTGTAGCGCGAGACTGGAGAAAGCAAGCTCCGCGATGACGTAAAGATCTGCTGACTGCCAAGGAATTTTGGTTTTCGCTTATAGCTGACGAGTACCCGGTCGACATAACCTTGCGAAAAGCTTCCGGCTTTTATAAACTGGTAACGCAGCTCATGTTCTGAACGCTGGGCACCCGAGATAAAGGTCTCCGCTATCTCGAAAGTGTCGCGTGCCTTGACTCCCTTTAAGGAATAAATGCCGGATGGGATGTAGTCTACGGCGTGTGATCCTATTTGTGTTCCGTTCAACACCAGCTTGCAGGTGGTGGTTTGAAAGCTCTGGCCCGCTATTTCCGATATAACCTTTACATCACTTCCTGGTACGACGTCGGGAAGGGAGATGGAAATGATGGCATCGTTTATGCCATCAGCTTTTTCGCCATACCATTCACGGCCGGAATGAAGCTCGTTGTAAGTATCCGTTTCATGAAAGAAAAAATCGTCGAGCTCGGAAATGGTGGTGCCGGCACCTGCATCAACATTGGCTGCGATCCTTTTTCCATTTGAACTGCCGACGGTTATGAAGTAAAAATTCTCTTCAGAGTAGAGGTTATTGGTGTAGCTGAAGCATGCTTTTTCAGTGTTGAAATCGACCTCATCCGGGCCCTCTCCATAGAAGAGAATAAAATCCTGCTTGTCGAATTTTCCATCGTCTTCACCGGTAACCTTTATTGCCAGCTCGTTAAGATCCGTAGGTCTTGCGATGCTGTTGCCCTGCGGAAGCATACCGCCAGGGTTGCCGTGGATCCTGATCTTGCGCGGATCTATAGACGCGGGATTGAATCCCATTTTCTTGAAAAGATCGAAAGAGATCTTATATACGCCGTTCTCCTTCACGGAAAGTTTATGCCATCGACCCTCGGACAACACCGATTGCGCGTTGCAGGCCACTGACAGAGAAAGAATGGCAAATGTTGTGAGAAAAATTGAGCGGATGTCGCTAGTGGCTTTCACGTTTAGCGGGGTTGCCGATTGTGTTATTAATCAACGATAGCAATACATATAAAATTATGATAAGCGGAAGAGCCAGTGTCTTAAATAAAATGAGGAGGATCACAGCAATCCCCAGGAAGCTGAAGCGCAGCCGGTTATCGTTCCAGGTGAAGTTCTTGAACTTTAATGCAAAAAGATCGATGCGGGAAACCAGCAAAAGCGAAAAAACAACGGTGATTGCCAATAATACAATAGGATTCCGGAGCCAATCCACTCCGCTCGCGATCGCCAAAGGCAGGGCAGTGATAAAAATGGTGTTGGCTGGAGTCGGGAGGCCCTTGAACGAGTCACGTTGAGTTTCATCAACATTGAAAATAGCCAGGCGCAGGCCAGAAAAAACCGCGATCATCAGGGCTGCGTACGGTAGATAACCCGCGGTTGATGCAGATCCTAAAAGTTTGTACATCACCATCGATGGGAGAATGCCGAAGCTCACCATATCCGCCAGGGAATCGAGCTCCTTTCCTATGGGTGAGCTCACCTTCAGTATCCGTGCGGCAAAGCCATCAAAAAAATCGAAAACACACGCTGCCCAGACGAACCAGGCTGCGGGAATATCGCGTCCCTCGAGGATAAAGATGATTCCAAAGCAACCACAAACCAGATTGCAGCAAGTGAGAAAGTTGGGAAGATGTCTTTTCATATGTTTTTACCTGGCTTCTGTGAGAGCGCAGAAAGGATTTGTTCTTTTTTCGAAACCTACAGTCGTTTCCGGGCCATGACCAGGATAGACAATAACATTATCGGGCAGGGTGAATAGTTTTTTATGGATGCTGTCGATCAGCGTTTGATAGTTTCCGCCGGGAAGGTCCGTCCGTCCGATACTATTGTAAAACAGAACATCCCCGCCTATAACGGCACCGGCACTTTCTTCATAAAACGCTACGTGGCCGGGTGAGTGACCGGGCACAAACAGTACCTTGAGCTTTTGATTTCCGAAAGTGATCACCTGGTTTTCTTCAATGAATTCGTCCGGTAGCGCCTCATGGTATTGCATGAACCCGTAGTTGGGCGCGTACACTTTCACGGCCCGAAGCACCTGTTCATCCTTTTGATGCATCAGGAATTTAACCCGGTATTTTTCCTTCACGAAGTAGTTGCCCAACACGTGATCGACATGGCAATGGGTGTTCAGAAGATATTTTACCGTTAAGTTTTTATCCGAAATAAACGATTCGAGCTCGTATCGCTCATCCGCTTCGTAACATCCGGGATCGATCACCACGCATTCGCCCGATTCGTCATACAGCACGTAGGTATTCTCCTGCAACGGGTTAAAAACAAATGATTGGATTTGCAACATGCCTCGTAGTTTGTTTCAAAAATAGAATGCTTTTTTGCATTCGGCTAATTTATTTAATCAAGCACGAAAGCAATGTCAGAAACCAGGGTGGACTATCTTATTGTAGGGCAGGGACTGGCTGGTTCGTGTGTTGCCTGGCAATTGATGAAGGCTGGCAAAAGCATCGCCGTGATCGATCAGCCTTCCCGGAACCGATGCAGTACCATAGCCGCCGGCCTTTTTAATCCGGTTACCGGGCAAAACCTGAAAAAGACGTGGTTGGTCCGCGAGACGTTCGACTATCTGCATGCTTTTTATCCCGAGATCCAACAAGCTGCAGACATTGAATTTTTTTATCCGCGACCCTTATACCGGCCTTTTATTTCAATCGAAGAACAAAACGATTGGATGTCGCGCACGGATGACCCCGTTTACCGTGGAATTCTCGCCAGGGTGGATGGCGATTCGCAGCATGAGGGGCTACACGATAAACTGGGAGGGATCACGCTCGCTCAGTCGGGATTTATAAATACAATTCGTTTTCTGGAGGCAGTCAGGCAGATCATCGTTAAAAAAGGTCACTATCTTGAAGAGAGATGCGACTACTCCCGGATAGTTCTGGCGAAAGATGGCATTCGCTACGGAGATATAACTGCGGGAAAGATCATTTTTTGTGAGGGTGTCCATACGGCCGCAAACCCATGGTTCTCAAAGATCCCGATGCGCCCCCTGAAAGGGGAAACACTGGAAATAAAAAGTGATTTTGCTGAACACGTTATCGTCAACCGCGGCGTTTATATGGTGCCGGGAAAAGCAAGGGGAGAGTGGAAAATCGGGTCCACCTACAAGGCTCACGACATGAGCGAGGGCAACACGGCCGAAGGAATTGCAGAACTCACGGAAAAATTGAAACAGCTTTTAAGATCGGAATTCGAGATCATCAGATCGGATTGGGGGATACGACCCACTACTACGGACAGGAGACCAATTCTGGGGGCACATCCAACGGACGACCGTTTAATCATCTTTAATGGCCTTGGTACAAAAGGAGTGAGTCTGGCACCCTATTTTTCTGATATATTGGTCCGGTGGTTGGAAAACGGCATTCCCGTTGCGAAAGAGGTTGATGTTACTCGATTTAAAGTATTATCTTGACTTCCCCAGGCAGAAATATGGCTTTCAGAAGGGCAATTTTTACAACATTATCGTTCGTTCTAGTCGCGGTGTTCCACGCTCATGGTCAATATGCGCAGGAAACTTTTGGTAAAAACCGCATTCAGTACAGGCAATTCGACTGGCAATACCTGAGCGGCGAGAATTTCGATGTTTATTACTACGATAACCGAAAGGTGATCGCCCAGAACGCCCTCGAGTTCCTGGAATCGGAGTTTGACAGGATCACGGATCTTATCGGGTATCCGCCGTATTTCAAAACAAAGGTCTTTCTGTATAATTCCCTTTCCGACCTCCGCCAAAGCAACGTAGGTCTTAATCGAACTTTGTATACCGTTAACGGTGAAACGGAATTCATTAAACCATACGTCGAGGTTGCCAACCTTGGAACCGTTCAGGAATTCAAGGAAGAGCTCCTGATGAGAATATCGGAGCTGATGGTCAATGAAATGATGTTCGGTGGTTCCCTCAAGGATATTTTCCAGAGCTCGATCCTGATGAATTTGCCTGATTGGTTTGTCGACGGAGCGTCGTTGTACGTGGCCAAGGGCTGGAGCGCCGAAATGGATGATTACATCAGGCAGATCATCACAAAAAAGAAAGCAAAAAAAATCACGAGGCTCGAAGGAGTTGAAGCTGCACTCGCAGGCCAGTCGGTCTGGAATTTCATTGCAGAGAAGTACGGGAAAAGTAGCGTCGGAAATATCCTCAACTATACCCGCATCACGCGGAACGAAGAAAAGAGTGTGTTGATCACCCTGGGTGTAAGCTTCAAGCAGTTGATGAACGAGTGGCATAAGTATTACTCCGACATGGAAGCGCGTGTCAGTCAATCGTATGTCCTTCCTCCCGACAACAAACATTTTACACGACACCAGAACAAGACAACCGCCTACACCACGATCAAGATCAGCCCGGATGGCGAAAACCTTGCCTACGCGGAAAATGACCGCGGTCGCTACATCGTAAAAGTCCGGTCGATCAGAACAGGAAGGGAAAAAACCATCGTGTCGGGCGGAAGCAAGATCATCAACAACCAGCGTGTCGATTACAGGTTGCCTTTGATCAGCTGGGCAGATGCCAATACCCTGGGCGTTATCGGTGTAAAGGAGGGTCAATATGTTTTCTGGCTGTACGATTTGCAGTCCCGTTCCCGTATCCCGCGCGAGCTCGATAAGTTCAGCAATATCCGCAGCCTCAATTTTTCCGACAATGGCAGGCTGGTCATCGTCAGTGCAGATTTTGAAGGACGCAATGACCTGTTTCTCCTCAGCACGAGAAAGGATCGTGTAAGACGGCTCACCAACGATATATATGACGACCTTGATCCGAATTTCATCCCTGGATCGAACAGGATAGTATTTTCCTCCAACCGCGCTACCGACACGCTCAATGCCGCGAAGGCGCCTGTTTTCGGTAGACTGCCTGAAAATTACAATCTCTTCGTTTACGACCTCGATACTACGAAGACGATGCTGAAGCGTATAACCAATACGTTGAGCAAGGATATTCAGCCGATCGCCCTCGACGATAACAACTTCTACTACCTCAGTGATCAGCGTGGTATTGTAAACCTTTTCAAGTACAACCGCGAGAGTGGCATCTATTCCCAGGTCACCAATTTCAGCACCAGTGTCAAAGATTACGACCTTAATTTCAATACAAACACCCTTGTTTTTGTTGCTGCGAAAAAAATGAAGCAACAGATCTTTATTGAAAATGATTTTAATGTTTCGCGTCAGGTGTTCACTCCGGCAACACGGCGGAAAGAGCTTCAGCAAGCGCGGATAATCAGGGAGAAAAGGAAGCAGGAAGATAACAAGAACATGAGCATCAAGGACCTGCTCAACCAGCGCCTCAAGGAAAGCAAGACCCTGGACGATTCCGTTGCTGTTGACACGGCCAGGACCGACACAGATCAGCCGCCTGTCAATACGCCGGATACGTTGAAGTCCGACACGGTGGTCCGCGCGGACACAGCAAAGACCGACGTTGTGAACACCGACAACTATCAGTTTGAGGAGCCTGCGCCGAAGAAAGAACAGGCTGTCAGTACGGACAACTACAAGTTCGAAGATGATGTGGTGAAGCCGCAACAGGGAGAATCGTTCCTGACACGTTACATGAAGGCGCGCGAACAAAGCAGGATCACGGGCCCGTTCCCTTATGAAACCAAGTTTAGTGCAGACAACCTCGTTACTTCAATGGTGATCGATCCGCTGAGGGGCCTTGGTATTTTGCTCGAAGCACAGATGAACGACATGCTCGAGAACTATCGTTTCAACGGTGGTATCATGACTACGCTTGACTTGCGCCAGGGCGATGTTTTTGCTGAGTTCCAATATTTGCCGCGATTCCTTGACTTCAGCGTTCGCTTTGACAGAAAGTCGGTACGCTGGGATCCCTATCCGAATGAGAGTATTTACAAATACACGCTGCACAAGCTTGAATTCGGTGCGGCCGTTCCGTTCTCCGATCGCATGAGATTAACGCTGAAGCCTTTCGGTGCGATCACATACTCTATCGACCTGGGCGAACAGCCATTCCCCTCCGGTCCGCCCACTGCCAATCCGACACATCATTACTATACCGGTGTGAAGTCTGAGCTTGTTTATGATAATTCAGTCACTACAGGCATGAACCTGATGGAAGGCTCACGTGCAAAGTTGAGCTTTACACACTATCAGGGCCTGGATAACGACCAGAATAGTTTCTCGAGGGTTTCGATTGACCTGCGTCATTATCAGCAACTCTATAAGGAAATTGTATTCGCGATCCGTGGTTTCGGAGGTACGTTCTTCGGTCCGTCACCTAAAAAGTTCCTGTTGGGAGGCATGAACAATTGGCTCTTCAACAAAACATACATGGACGGTGTGACCAGTGAAGGGCAGCAAAATCCATTGGGTGTCCGCGCGGAGAACCAGGACGTACTGTTCGTGGAGTATGCCACAAATCTCAGGGGTTTTGACTACGGCACTTTGTTCGGTAATAGCGTGATGTTGATGAATGCAGAGCTGCGCATCCCGTTCGTACGTGCTTTGACCAATGGTCCTATTGCTTCCAACTTCTTCCGTAATCTGCAGTTTATCGGATTCTATGATATCGGTACAAGCTGGTCAGGATCGCCGCCATTCTCGAGCGAGACGAGCGTGAGCTACGATGTGGTACAAAACGGACCGTTCACTGCCAGGATCAAGAACTACCTCAACCCCTGGCTATACAGCTATGGAGTTGGTGTGAGAACCGTTGTGTTCAGCTATTACCTCAAGTTCGATCTGGCCTGGCCAGTGGAAAACTACGAGGTTGGAAAGCCAAGAGGTTTCCTCACACTTGGATTTGATTTCTGATCAATTCAAAAAAATCATCATCTTGCAGGGCTTACTATTAAAACCGGCTCATGATAAAATCCATGACTGGCTTCGGTCATCAGTCTTTTGATGATGGGAAGTCACAAATACATATAGAAATAAAATGTCTTAATTCGAAATTCCTCGACCTTAACCTGAGGTTGCCAAAAGAGTTTTCTGAAAGGGAGATGGAAGTCCGGAACCTTGTCAGCGAACACCTTGAGCGGGGAAAAGTAGCCGTGTCGATCGAGTTCGAGCGGGTTCAGGATGCGAAGATCAGCCAGACCTACAATGAAAATCTTTTTGTAGCCTATTACACTGAGCTGAAAAAATTGGCGGATCGTGTTTATGCACCCTATGATAGCCTTTTTGAGCTCGCATTGAGCTCTCCAGATGTCGTGAAGAGCAACCTCGAGGGCGAGGTAGGCGAGGAGGCGTGGAATCAGCTGAGAGACATCCTTGTAAAGACACTCAGGCAATGTGATAAATTTCGTACGGATGAAGGCAAAGTGTTGGGCACCATGTTGAAAGGTTGCTGTGCCACGATTGCCGAAGCGCTCGAAAAAGTAAGGCTGATGGATCCCAAACGGGTCGAGCGGATCCGCGAACGGCTGAAAAATAATGTAGTGTCATTCTTTGGTGAAGAAGGGTTCGATACCAACAGGCTAGAGCAGGAAATTATTTTCTATGTCGAGAAACTTGATATCAATGAAGAAAAAGTCCGTCTGAAGTCTCACCTCGATTATTTTCTTCACGCTGTGTATGAGCATCAATCAAATGGAAATAAACTCGGATTCATCGCACAGGAGATCGGCAGGGAAATCAATACCATTGGATCGAAAGCCAACGATGCAGAGATCCAAAAACAGGTTGTGATCATGAAAGAAGAGCTGGAGAAGATCAAGGAGCAGCTCAACAATGTAGTTTAGATCAGTTTCGCGAGCGTAGTAATGTATCGCTCGGGAACTTCCCCTTTAACCGCTGTCTGATAATCGTTGTAGCTGCAAGGCACAATGCTGTTGCGTGCATACTTCTCACGACCATTCATAAAAGGTACTTCCATCCACCATTTATCGCTTAGCTTGCTCTTGTAAAATGAGATGGTCTCGGGTTCAACCGGCATGGACACTGTATACTTCACGAAGTCGTTGCTCCTGAAGTTCGATTCGTTTTTCCGGTGATAGTAACCCTCGATAAAATACCAGATCATCGTTGCGATGACCGAGGCGGTTTTTTTATGCACATCATCGAGGTCGGGATTGTACTCGTAGATCCCGAATGAGCTCAGCTTCTCGTTCAGTCCTGCATACCAGCAGATCTGACAAGCTTCCTCGCCGGTGAGTCCAAAAGGCTGAGCCTTGCTATTTCCGGGAGCGTCGGAAGATCGGATGGCCGTCACGTCGAATGATAGAAGGTCGGCGTTTCTTATCGCGGGCTCCATCTCCTGAAGACTCGTCCTTACCTGTCCGATCCGGAAAGCTTCGAAGTATAGTTTCTCGAGCACGGAAACAGAAAGAGGATCGATCAGATACGTCTGATAAGCCAGGTGTGTATAACTAAAGAGATAATTCGGTTCATGAAGCAGTACTTTATGGATGTGGTTCTTTGACGGATTTCCATCGTTGCGATCTTCGAGATCCAGAAATGCGTCGACGTTCAGAAAGCTTACGAGCTTTTCCAGTGTTTCGTAACCGGAATATTGACCATAATCCAGATCGTGGCTGCCGCCGATGATGATCGGCAACACGTTGTTTTCCAGAAGCATCCTGCACACCTCGCTGATCCTGGTATATGTTT
>CBHTUB010000216.1:0-9681 GCA_966095595.1 uncultured Chryseosolibacter sp.
ATTCTTTATATTAAGCATTTTGCCTTCAAAATCATATACCGCCGTCGTAATGTTATCAAGATCACTCGGTCTGAGATGGTTGTTACTGCGCAACTGTATTGCTCTCTGGCGATCATCATAGAACACATAATTCGTCAGCCATGTTGAAGTTCCGAGAACTAGTCTCTTGCTACCTGTCGGCAGGAAGCTGGCGCTGGCCTGTGTATGCTGACCGGTGAGACCGCTTACGGTTGTGTAGGCATAGTCGTCACTTCCGTTGAAGTCAAAATCGTAATTATCATAATAGCTTACAGCCAGTATCTGTGTGGGTGAAGTGCCTTCATTTGCCTTTGGGAAGCTTGTGTCCGTATAGCCATGCTGCGCCGTTCCGCGCTGCTCGAAATGGGAGCCATTGGGATAGGTGCTGTTCCCCGAAACATAAACGGCGTCGAGAATTGCCTGAACGGATGCACGTGTCACCGAAGTATTATTTTTATAGAGGCCCGACATCACTGGCCGATCGAACCGGTCATATTTGATGAAGAGCCAGCTATTGTCATTGCGCGTCATACCATCCTGCACGAGTACAAGCCTTCCCAGATTATCGTAGACGTAATACATCCAGTCCTGGCCCGGTACTTTCTTTTCAATGAGTCTTCCGTATTTTCCATAGACAAACTGGTGTGAATAGTTATTGCGTATATCCGAAGTCATCGTCCAGCTGGTCTTCAGCAACGCCACGCCTTTGGGTGAGATAATGAGTGTTTGCTGACCCCGTTCATTGTAGACATAGTAGGTCTCGAGATAAGGTACGTTGGAGTTATCGATCACTTCTTCGAGTCTGCGTTTTGTCAGAATGGTCCTTCCAAACCTGTCAGTGAAAACGATCTGGTCCTTGCTGTCAGCCTCGGTCACCGTAGTTTTTCTCAATGTGTTGGCAGGATAGTACTGCGAGCTCGATCCATCCAGATTCAACATCCTCACCTCGTTGTCGGCATTGTACCCATAGGTATAGGTCTGCGTGTGACCCGAGCCTGTCTGCGTTGCCGCGCCAAATGCCCCTTGTTCTGTCGGCCTGCCCAGAGGAGAGGATTCATAGGCCGCCGTTGCGTAGGGCTTGGTATCATCCGCTATTTTGTCGCCTGTGGCCTCATAGAACTGAAGTATTTCATTGGCATAACTACCCCTGAACGACCCCGGCGTAGTGCTGGTGACCGTATAGGGCAGGTAGCTTTTCGTAACTCTTCCAAATGCATCGTAGTCCACAGGTTGTACAATGTCCTTGCCGCCCTGGCTCGCCTGAAGTGCAACAGTTTGGTTTACACGGCCGAGACCGTCGCGGTAGGCGATGGCAGTGCTTTTCTGGTCAGTCGTCAGTGTAGCAAGGTCGGTAGGTGTTTTTCCGCTCACGCGTACAACCTCTTCCTTAACGGACGACACAGGATCCAGTATCAGCACGTCAACTGACTGGGTGGCCGAATAACATCCGTTCGTTGTATTGAGCGAACGGGCATGATAGGTGAATGGTGCGCTGGACGCCTGCGTTGTAAAGTATGTTCCCTGATCGATCCTGTTCGGGTAAGTGTCATTGAACAGCGTGCTGTTACACCACATGATGGTGTTGCCGGGCGCTCCCGGCGTCAGATGCAACAGTGCTGTTTCGCCCGATGCATGCCACGCCGTTGTCTCGCCAACCGGTGCCGCCGGAAGGTTGCCCGAAGTACATGCACCGTTCAATACCATAATGGTCTTGCTGGAAACAACTGTTATCCCCTTCTTCAGGGAAATTGAGCCGGGACCGCCATTTGGCCATGAAATTGTCGCCGTTGCCTGGTAGGTGCTCCAGGAGCTCGACGTGACAGAGCCATTCGTCACCACCCAGGTGGGAGCCGATGTGAATGTAGTGCCATCGTCAAAAAATGCGACGTATGTCACCGATGTTCCTTTTGACGGGTAAGCGGTTCCCGACATGTCCTGCGCAAAAGATGAGGCTGTGCCCGCGATCAATAAAAGAACAGCCTTCAAAATTCGTGATGTCATAGATGATCTCATATGCTTATTCCTTTATTGACCTGTGACTTGAAATGTATCTGATGGCACTTTACCTGATGTTGTTGTGGCGAGGCACATGACTTCAAACCCCTCAGTAGCCTCAAACTTTGAACGATTCACCACAAATTCATCATTGTTGACGGTGCAGGCCAATGGATAAGATGCCGGATCGCACCACAACTCCGAACCTATTGTGCGGATGTACCAGTGGTATGCCGAAGCTCCGATCTCGAATCCATCGACTACTTTAAAAATCGTATTGTATGACGTTGCTGTCGCAGTCGTGTTGCACGTACCTGAAAAAGCAGTGATCTGTTCCCCCGTATCAGCATCGAAGACCTGGGTGCCCTTTGCGCACACTGTAAAGGGCGGAAGCAGGTTGATTGCCTTTGATACTGTAACAGTGCTGTAACCGGATTTTGAGACCCTTAATCTCACCGTATTGGCGGTATAGCTTGTAAAAGTGTGAGTCTCGATTTTTGATCCTGGCACGAAAGTTCCTGAGCCGAAATCCCATTCATATGTAACGCCTTCATGACAATCTTCCCATGCCGTGAATGTTGCCGGTTGATTGTAAAGATATTTCCAGGAGCCTATATATTCCGCCGGGGGAATCTCGAACTCCCCGGTAAGCTTATCGGTGAGAAGCTTGTAGCTGTAGGTGTTCTTCCTGAGGAGGTTCATATCCTTATCGTAGACGTACTTCAATCTTCCAAGATGATCGTAGGTCGCATAGCTCGCATTGCCATTGGCCTGCGATGACGTAGCTCCATACGGAAAGTCATAGGCTGTCGATGACATTACACTGTAGTCAGGATAGAAGGCTACATCATCGATCACCGGCAAAAGTGTAGGCGACGACGTATACGATCCTGGAGCAATGTTGCTCGTGATCTCGATCGTGAACGTGGAAGGTGCCGCGCTTACATCTATCTTCTGTTGTTTGTAAATGAACTTACTGTTTGTCGATGATACAGGGATCGCCGTGGTAGTGGTTGTCGATCCGTACTTCACCGATGCATTGATCGTTACCGATCCCGTTCCCGTATTCACCCAGAAGGCAATGATGTAGCTGTTTGTCGCCGCCTTCGATATCGAACGGCTCAGCGTTACGGAAGGATGAATGGCGTTGTCGCCGCTGCGGCCTTTTCCAAAGATGGAAGCCGATTTGGTGAGATCCACATCGGTTGTGGTCTCAAAATCCGAGAACGCAACTTCTGCCAGTGTAGCCTCCGAGAATTGTGCCACGGCTACTGTTTTATCGTAACCATACACGGTACTCGCTTTCGAGCGTCCGATCACATCTTCAACCGTAACCGGCATGTTGAACTCGGCATCATACGCATTTACCTTTCCGGTTATCTCATATCTGGAGTCGTTGGTGAACGTTGTTCCCGAAGCCACGGAAGACTCGGTGAAATCCGTTACCGGGTTTTCCGGCACAAATTCCAACATCTTGTCTACACGCGGCCAGCCCGCAGATGACGACGCAAACATCGTCAGCGATGCGCTTGTTACTTTCTCGCTCTCTGATGGCCTCTGTAGTTTCCGGATCACTTCAATTGGCACGCCGGTAAGTCCGTTGGTCTTCATGTAACCGATCATCTGTGATTGCACGTCCGCACCGCCCGTGGGCGTTGCATAATCCTGCGCATATTTTATTTTGGTCGTATACACCGTGCCATCGCTGTTCGTCGCCACTGTCCGTGTTACGAAAAAATGCGTCGGTGCGCTTTCATAATAGCTTTGTGTTGTCGATGTAAGCGCCGCAGCGCCCGCGTTGTATTCTGTCACCGTCTGGCTTGATAACACCTTTGCTGCTTCCGTAAGCAGAAAGTACTTACCGAAAAATGTGGCGTTCCCCGAGCTCTGCGCAAACTCTTCGGACTTCACTCCCCACACCTTGAACGGCGCGCTGCCCGCTTTATAAAGGGTCTGGTAACTGTAAGCAGTTTCGCGCACTTTAGTGCCGGCCTCATTGTATTCTGCAACATTTTGCAGCAGCCCACGCTCCAGCTCGAAGTTGGGGTTTCGCGGATAAGGGAACTGCCATGCACCGCCCGTGTTTGCAATCCCCATGTTCGGGCAGTTGCCAGACTTGCGTGCAAACCTTGTCTCCGTAGGCGTCCACGGCGAAGAGGCTGCTCCTGCAAATTTGCCGGGAAGGCTATACGTATATTGAACTGACCCTGCGCCCGTGCGTTTTACACTCACCTTCGTGTAGGCAACCATGCTGCCATTCACAAAATCGTCAGTCGCCATGTTCTCCTCCGTGCGCACAATCAGCCTGTTCCACAGGTTGGCGCTTGTTCCGCCGGCAAGTGTTGTATAGTCTGTGAACGTGGTCCGGTCTGACGAGACATACATCGACGCCGGAATATAAAATACAGGTTTCATCAGCAGTGCGCCCGAAGAAACACCCGCGCTCTGCTCATAGGTAAATTCTTTGATGATGTCGTTCGATGCGCTCCCCATGCCATCGCTGAACTTCAGCTTCTTCACCCTCAAGCCACCGCCCGTCATCGTGGTGTTCGTGTATGGATCGATGTAGGTGTGAGGCTCGAACGTGAGGGTAAGAGTCCCACCGCTCGGATATTGCAAGATAGATAACGTACCGACCAGCATGGCGCTTGCGTCAGGCGTGCGGTCCGCTCCCGAAAGGGTGATCACTTCGCCGGAATAGCCGGAGATCGGCTCGAGACGAACCTTGTCAGGATATGAGAGTGCGGGGTAAACATACATGGTCGGATAACTGACGGTGTTTGTTTTTCCATTGTAATAGCCCCAGAAATCTTTCGATTTCGAAGAGCTGGTAGGCAGTGATGAGTTGCCGTTCGCGTCCACACCGCTGTATGAGAACTGGTACGGCGGAAGCTCGTCGCAATATGAACGTTCCGTAATACTGGTCAGGAACTTTCGGGAACCGGTGTGGGTCAGTAAAAATTCCTTTATAAATTCTCCCTTGCGTCTGGTGTCGGAGATCCTGATCGACTGGATCACATCGTTTCCGTCATCGTACCCATAGGGATAAATAAACTCAACTTTCTCCCCTGCCGAGCTGGTGATCGAGTTCAGCACCTGGAACCAGTTCTTGCGTGTCACGTTGAAAATGGTTTTCACATCCACACCCGTACCCGCGATATTCCTGATGCCGACGTTGAATGGGATCGTAGAGGTGAAATCTTTGGGCGTATACTTGAAATTGATAAATGCTCCCGAAGGCGAGGTCATCTTTGTCAGCATCCACTGTTTATGGTACCTGATCGGGGCCGGATAGCTTGTCGCGTTATAATTATACTGGCTGAATTCATTTTTTAAATATTCCACGATGCTTACGCCCGATGGAAATTTCACATGCTGCTCTTCTACGGTCGTGCTCGTAAACTCGTAGACCACCCCCGCATTATTGGTGATCGTAAAGGAGATCAGGTCCTTGCTCGTCGGATGGATCTCGTATTCAATTTTCAGGTCCTGTATCGATAGCAGTCTGATCTGCGGTGTCGCAGAATTGTCGAAAACGAATGAACACGACAATCCTGGCCCGGTTGCATGAAACAGGTCCGGTTCTGTGTCACTGAGGCCGAACCACAATGCAAGCTGATCGTAGTCGGTGGATTCGTCAGTACAGGTAGATTGTGTATTATCAGAAGTGAATGTGTAGTCGCCTACTTCCTTTGCAAGCACCGTAGTCTGGTTCTTTCGTGCGTAGAGCCATCCCCTGCGGTCATCATAATTGGTAACGGTTCCTCCGCTCTCGATTTTTGCCTCGCTCACACCGTCAAAGTCATCAGGCAGTCCACGAATTTCTCTCGAAACGCTGAAACTTCCACCAATAATATTCCATCCCACACCGATAAACGTCGGTCCGTCAGTTAATTTTAAGCCGAAGGTATTGTAGCCCAGCATCACCGGTGCGCTCAGGTCGTGATCCTGAACAGTCCAGATGGGGATTGATACTGCCGGGGTGCCGGTAAGGAGGTCAACAGGGACATCCTGTGAGAGTGTTTTCGTCGCAACGAGCGCGCATAAAACCGCAAGCACGAATGCTTTCATTCGATTCATATTAACTAATTGGGTTTCTGATTAAAAGGCTTTGTTAAAGGCAAATGAACGAGACGCAAATGACAGCCCGTGTCAGGACCGTAGCATACTCATTATTTTGACGGTAAAACTTTGTGGTGGATCGGATAACGAATGTTTCCACACGCAGAATGAGAAGATCTTAGTTCGCATAGGGGGCATTTCTTTAAAAGGATCTGCACAAAGAAAAAGAAATGGCCGGTTAAATGCAAGCGGGGGATTTCAGATTGGAAACAAAAAACCCCACTATAGCGCTATGTGTGTCTGAATTACACTATGCAACTAATTTTCAGTCGAAAATAACCCATGCAGCACAATTATTGTGACGGCGTTTCGTTCCATTTGATTGAACTAATGATCGGGTGGCTAGTGTAGGCATTGCCGATCTTCTCCGCGGTTTCAAAATTGCGCATTCAAGTTTTTGGCCGAAGTCATTTTCGCAGAAGTGAATCTCCATATGTGTCCGTTGGCAAACCTCGCGCCAAGGGTGGCGTTCATTACACAAAAATAAATGAGTCGCCGTTGAATATTCTGCCCGCTCCCTCCCCCTGAGATACTGACAATGTGCGCAGATGTCATTTCGGACTGATCCGCTGCACAACGCAACCCGACGGTTGGTGTATATCTGATGGCACTGCTTTTTTCGCTGCGTTGCGAAAATTCCTATTCACATGATCAAATCAATTTTAACAACCAGCCTGGCTGCCATGGCTTTCGCTTTGGTAAGCTGTTCGGATGAATCGTTAACGCCTTCAGAAGATGTTCGCACCTCCGGTGCCAGTTATGACAATCTCAGCACTTCCGCTGAAAGTACCCTCGTACCCTACCACTATGAATCTCTGGATAACGGGACCGTGAAGCTCAGCTTCGAGAACCTTACCGGCTATACGATCGAAGGTGATGTTATTCGCGAAGGTGTCTCGTATCAACAGAACGGATACATACTCACCACGTTCACGGTACCGGACGGCGGGTCACATACTTTCATCGACGACGAGGTTGTGCCCGGCGAAACTTACCGGTATATCTTCGAGTACATCGTTCAGGGAACACCTGACTACGCCATCAACTTCGACACGGTCACTGTAGTGTCAAGCGTGCCTGCGCTGGGTAACTTCCTGCTGCTTCCTCCGGACGGCGGCGAAGCCTACGACTTCCTGTTCGACGGACGAACCATCGAGATCGGACACACAAATATTCAGGTGGAGACAGATCATAACCTTACACACTCTGTGGAATTTAACCTCAACGGCACGACATACATAGACAATACCTCGCCGTTCACACTGTTCCCTGAGGGCACTGCGGATCTGCAAAACGGGTCCTACACGCTCACTGTGATTGCCTATCCCAAAAAGAAAGGCAAAGGAGTAGCGGGCGATACCGCGACGGTCTCCTTTAATGTGAACAACCTTTACTAAAGGGGATACTGAAAGTTAAAAGTACGAAGAGGCCTGCCCCGGAAGTGTGCACTGTGCAGCATCAACCAGACCTTATTCTCCGTGGAACTCTGTGTAATGACTATTGCATAAAGATTCAATGGAGCACAAAGGTTCACGGAAAAATTCAAAAACAAATTTCAGATGTTCTGCCAGTTAGCGCTTTTGTGACAGCCTCTTCTGCATTTAAAGTAAGCTCGTGGTGTTTGTTACCCTTCGCGTACGCTGCGTTACCTCCTATCTGTGCGTTACGGAGGTGATATTTGCATTTCTTCCTGCTCATCTCTTCTTCCTGCCGGAAGAGCTGGCAAATCCCATCGCCAGGATTTTCTCATATTCCTTTTCCTTAACCCTCCCTACGGACAGACGCGAAAGTCGCACGAGGTCCATATCCTTTAGTGCCGACTCTGCCTTGATCTGGCCAAGTGTGACGGGATTGGTCATTGCCTTGACTGGCTTGAGGTCAACGGCAACCCAGTTGACATCGGTGGTAGTAGGATCCTGATAGGCTTCCTTCAACACTTCCGCAATCCCGACGATCGCAAGACCCTCGTTGCTGTGATAGAAGAAAACATGGTCTCCTTTTTTCATCGCCTTCAGATTATTACGTGCCCCATAGTTGCGCACACCATCCCAGAAGGTCTTTCCATCTTTTACGAATTGATCCCAGCTATATTTGAAAGGTTCGGATTTTACAAGCCAATAGTTCATTGTTGGTGGTGAATAGTCAATAGTCAATAGTCAATAGTCAATTATAAATAGTAATCTGGTACAAGGTCGAAAAGACTATGTAGCAAAATGCCGATGGCCAATCGCCAAATGCCAACACCAAATTTTCCCATGTATCCGGAGGGCGAAGGTAAAACAATGTCAACAATTCCTAAAAATGCCCTTCGTAAATTGACATTTTTCAGCGGAGCGGCCCGATCATTGCTTGATCCACGTCATGAAAAAATGGACTCCATGGCTACTGGCAATTGTTCTGCTGGCACTGCTTGTCACCCGTTTATTCTATCGCCACATCGGCGGCGTGGAAGAAGAAAGAAGATGGTACATTTCCCAGCTACATTACGACTTCTCGGCCCGAGTCGACTCAGTGATCGGACCTGGACGTGTTTTGATCAATGTCACCCACGGCGATGTGGACCTCAAACGCGAATGGAAGCTGAAGGAGGAGCTTCGATTCAACGGCATGCTTCATCTGGTCATTTCCAGAGGTAACGATCTCGACGTCCTGGCACCGGTTGAATGTCGGCCCGATGACAGCCTTTACATTAATTCCGACAAAAACCTCCTATGTTTATATCGCGATCAGGAGCTACTCCTGACCCGTCCCCTCTCGACATCACTCCGCGGAAGACCTTTTTAGAACAGGTAACATTGGCCTGGCGACACGTGAAATGCAAAATTTTACGCTAAATCCCGTAACCATTTGCAAAACACGAAGTATAATAACTACATTTAAGTATAATATATATGCCGTGAGTCGACATCAGCTTGGAGAATTTGAAGAAATCGTCATGTTAACAGTAGGTATCCTTTACAAGGAAGCGTACGGAGTCGCCATTCTTGACGAAATGGAACAGCGCCTTAACAGGAAGGTGAGCATCGGAGCGTTACAAACCGTTTTACGGCGTCTCGAACGCAAAGGCTATCTGACCTCCGAATTTGGCGAGGCCACCAACATACGTGGCGGAAAACGAAAGCGATATTTTCATCTGACAAAACTCGGATCGCGCATACTGCGAGAAACACAGGAACAGCGCATGGAGCTGTTCAAAGCTATACCACGCGTAGCATTTCCCAAACAATGAAGCCATCATCCGACATTCGCCCGCCCCGCTTTTTCCTCCGTTTCTTCCGGTGGTTCTGCGATCCCGACATCGCAGAAGATATTGAAGGAGATCTCATGGAAATGTTTCAACGCGATGCCAGCAATGAAAGCATCCGTAAAGCCCGGTGGCGATTTTCATTGAACACAATCAAGCTATTTCGGCCCGGTATCATAAAAAGATTCGACTATCAACCATCATTCACTCATCCCTCGCCTATGTTCAAAAACTATTTCATCACCTCCGTACGTTCGCTCATGCGCAACAAAGGGTTTTCCGCGATCAACATTGTGGGCCTT
>CBHTUB010000217.1:0-9606 GCA_966095595.1 uncultured Chryseosolibacter sp.
GGAAAAATTACCAGGTAAAATATCGGTCGTTGGAAATACCGTGATCGACAGTCTTCAATTGGTGCTGAAGAAAAGCCTGAATAATAAACACCTGGAAAAACTATACCGTGACCTTCATCAACCTTACCGGAATATGGTTTTGATAACCTGTCACCGCCGGGAAAATTTTGGGAGGCCGCTGGAAAATATATGCCGTGCCATTATGAGGCTGGCAAAGCAACATGCCGATACCAGTTTTGTTTATCCGGTGCACCTCAATCCGAATGTGCGAAATACGGTGTATGCCATGTTGGATAAGGTCGACAACATCTTTCTGCTTGAGCCACTTCCCTATGATCATCTCGTGTACCTGATGAGCAAAAGCAAGCTGATTCTCTCGGACTCAGGCGGCATTCAGGAAGAGGCGCCGTCATTGGGCAAACCCGTGCTCGTATTGAGGAATAACACCGAGCGGCCCGAAGGGGTTGAAGCTGGGTGTTGCAGGCTGATCGGGACTTCTGAAAAAAATATCGTGACGTTTACGAATAAGCTTCTCAGGAGTTCGGCATTTTACAGGTCGATGGCCAATGTCCGAAATCCGTATGGTGATGGGAAGAGCGCGGGAAGGATCGTCAAACAGATTATTAAATCCGTCTTGTAATTGAGAGCGCGCGCAAAGGTAATGTTGATCATCCCCAACCTCGATTTTGGAGGGGCTCAGGTCTCGTTTTCAAAACTGAGCGTAGCATTGGCGAAGTCATACGACGTGATCAACGTGGTGTTTAACAGGGATGGCATGGCGTCACTTCCATTGGGTGGAGAGCTTGTAAGCCTTGACATTCCTGCCGGTCGATCCATTGTTCAAAAAATTCAAAATTTTCGATTGAGGATCTCGAAGCTGCGCAAACTTAAACAAGAGCGATCGGTAGACCTGGCGATCAGTTTCCTCGAAGGAGCAGATTATGTAAATATATTGTCGCGCCAGAATGAAAAAATTCTTCTCAGTGTACGCGGTTCCAAGATTTACGATCAGAATATCAGCGGGTACATGGGCATAGTGCGTCACAAATTTATGTTGCCATGGCTTTACAGAAAGGCGGATGCTATCGTTGCATTGAATCATGGCATCAGACATGAGTTGAATACGTTGTATAGGGTGCCGGTACCTACACACGTTATTCACAACGGGTTCAGCGTTGCCGAAATAGAAGCTCGGAGTGAAGCTCGTCTTCCAGTGCCATTTGATCAGGTGTACACTAATAGGGTAATTGTTTCAACCGGACGGTACGCAGTAGAAAAAGGATTCGATCAGCTGATACGAAGCTTTAACGTACTATTACGTTCGCACAAGAAAGCGAAGCTCGTGCTTGTTGGGGACGGATCTGAGAAGGAAAACTTAATAAAGCTCTCCACTTCGATGGGTCTGAAGGTCTCTGTTGGCACCACCGCCCCGGAATTTGACCTCAATGCGGATGTGTTCCTGACGGGATATCAAAGCAATCCAATGCCATTTTTGAAACATGCAAGAGTGTTTGCATTCACCTCTCATCACGAAGGATTCGGCAATTCATTGGCAGAGGCTATGGCCTGTGGGCTTCCCGTCATCTCCACGGATTGTCCCTACGGCCCCGGTGAAATCCTTGCGGATAAGACCTGGCAGGCTGGCGAAGTTCATGAGCGAACGGATGCCGCGTTTGGAATATTAATGCCGCGGTGGAGAAATGATAGGAACGAAGAATTGCACACGTTATGGAGTCATGCATTGCTCGAAATGGTCACTGACCAGGCACTGTGCAATAAATACAGGGAAGCTTCCCGCAAACGGATAAAAGACTTCGATCAATCGATAATCGAAAAACGATGGTTGGAAGTCATAGCACCACTGCTTAATTAATGACCCAACTCACCCACAACCCCTATACTTTTTTTCCGAACCTCGACGGGCTCCGCTTCGTGGCATTTTTTGCGGTCTTTGTTTTTCACTTTTTCGGCACACCTCATGCAATTGTGGAGTCGAACGAGATTCTGCAGGTGCTTCACAAGCTTTCGAGACAAGGCTTCCTCGGTGTAAATCTTTTTTTTGTTCTAAGCGGATTTCTGATCACATATTTTCTGATTCAGGAAAAAATAAAAAAGCAGTCGATCGACATCAGGAAATTTTATCTCAAACGGGTCCTGCGTATCTGGCCTTTGTATTTTCTTATCGTGTTCGTGGGATTTGTCCTTTATCCCATAGCGAAGACCTCATTGGGAAACAACCCGTACGTCGAGCCGGCGAATCCAGTTTATTTTTTGTTTTTTGCCTCCAATTTCAATAACCTGATTTATGGATGCGAAACGCCGATGCTTCACGTTCTCTGGTCGGTAAGCATCGAAGAACAGTTTTACCTGGTGTGGCCGATCTTACTGGCGCTTGTTCCCCTGCGAAGGCTTCCTGTGGCTTTTTGCTTGCTCATTGTTGTGAGTTTGGTATTTCGTGCGATCAATGTTCAAAACGGTGAGCAATTGTACTTTAACACGTTATCTAATATGACCGACCTGATCGTCGGTGCAACGCTTGCGTGGCTTCTGTGCTTTTCAAAGCATTTTACCCGTTGGATGACAAACCTTCGACGTGAAATAATTGTCACTATCTATACGGTGGGGATAGTCTGGATATTTTACCGTCCGGAAATCATGGGCTTTGCGCCGTACAAGGTTTTCGATAAACTGGTAATTGCGATGTATTTTGCGTTTATCATCGGCGAACAAACATTGTCTGGCAGGTCTTTTTATAAGATGGAAAACTTTCGGTTTATAAGCGAGTGGGGAAAGTATACCTATGGCCTGTATTGCTGGCATTTTATCGGACTGCTGATCGCATTGCAAGTGGTGGCGAGGTTTACGCAGTCGGCCATCGGCCTTGGGGTAGAATTTATCTTAGCGCTTATCGTCTCGATGGTAATTAGCTTTGTCTGCTATCATGTTTATGAGAAGCCATTCCTGAAACTGAAATCCAAACTGGAGTGAAGCCGACCCTTGAGAAAAAAGCAAATGCTGTATTGATCCTCGACAACTCGCAAGGAATTACAGGTGCGTTGAAGGCTGTTGAGCTTGCGACCAGAAGTGTTGGGTTGCCCGTTTTATTTTGTATTCCCGAATCGGAAACGGTAAATCGATTCCTGAAAGATCACGGGCGTCCGTTCCTTAATATCCCGTTTCTGGAGATTCAAAAAAGCCTCAGGTTGTTTCTTTACATTCCTATGCTGTTGTGGAACACGTTCCGTTTACTCCGGATCGTTTCAAGGCACGAGGTTGGTATAGTGCATGTCAATGACCTGTACAATATGTGCGGCGTGCTATTGAAAATATTCCGGCCGTCACTGGGGCTGGTTTATCACGTCAGACTCCTCCCCGGGTCTTATGTCAGCTTCTTTTACAAGATATGGGCAAAGCTGATTGCACGGTATGCAGATCGAATCGTAGTGGTATCTCAGGCTGTTCAAAATTCTTTTCCCACCGGTCGGAAAACAGACTTGATTTATGACACCGTTGAAGGTGAGCGACTTCCCCGTGTTCAGCCTGAGAATAGAGACAATATCAAACTGCTCTACCTTGCCAATTACATAGAAGGTAAGGGACACCGGTTTGCAATAGAGGCGTTTGCGCGCATCCGGAATGACGTGCCGCAGGCCCAACTGGTGATGGCAGGTTCAGACCTCGGCATGCGGAAGAACAAGGCAAGCCTCGGGGCATTGAAAGCATTGGCACATTCACTTAAGGTGGAAGACAACGTTTCGTTCGGTGGATTCGCATCGGACGTTGAAAAGCTTATTAAGTCCTCGGACATTCTCCTGAACTTTTCGGAGTCCGAATCATTTTCGATGACGTGCCTTGAGGCGCAATATTTTGGCATTCCCGTAATTGCAACGGATTGTGGAGGGCCTGCAGAGATCGTGTCGCATGGCCAAACCGGATTAATTGTGGCCAATAGGGACATAACAAGTATGGCAAACGCTATATATTTGCTATGTAAGGATTTTCCGAAAAGAGCAGAAATGGGTGCCAACGCTTATTTGTCCGCCAGAATAAAGTTTAATACGACCGTTGAATCCGGTAAATTGAAAGCGATCTACTTTGGCCTTCTTTAATTCCCATATGCCGGTTACTGCCTCCTGGATTGTGATATTAACACGTGAGTAGCTATGCGTGTATTTTCTCTATTAGCTTTTTTAACACTTTTCGGCAGGGTTGCGCTCGCCCAGTGTCTTTCGGCGGACGCATCCGCTTTTAACCTTGATACGGAGGTTTGTGTCAGCGAAAATTTCCGGGGAGAAGCCACATCAGCGGCCGGCAGCTACACCTATGAATGGGATTTTTGCTCGGGCGATCTGTCCAATACTCCAACATCCAAAAGTATTTTGACGAACGCAGCGTTCGGACGCGCAAGATCGCTGCGCTTTATTCAGGACGGCGCAAACTGGTATGCGTTTGCCATCAGTGCCACCCTCAATACATTGATGCGCCTTGATTTCGGCACTGATCCGTATTCAACACCAACTTACACCACACTGGGCAACGTGGGTTCAGTGTTATCGACAGCCTTCTCATTCGACGTAGTGAAGCATAATGACGTTTGGTACATTTTCGTTGCGAACGGGGGCAACAAGAACATTGTCAGGTATACGTTTACAAACGGTCTGCAGTCCACACCTCAGGTTTCTCTTATCGAAAATACCAGTGTCTTCAGCGCGGCAGGGCCAAACTACATCAGTATTGTCCAGGATACCGATGGATATTACGCCTTTGTTTCCGTTGGCACAACCATTACCAACAGTAAGGTAGTTGTGCTAAAGTTTCAAACCCCTGATGGTACCCCCGCCTTCTCCGAATTCACGGTGACGGGAGCGAACACGCCCCGTGGCATTTCACTCGTAAAGGAGTGTGGTCAGTGGTATGGGTTCCTGATCTCGTTCAATACAAATACATTGCACAGGTTGAGCTTCGGAACTTCGTTGTTGAATACCCCTTCAGCGAGCATATTGAATACAAGTGGTTTGCTGAATCAGCCGGTAAGCATCAAGGTGGTGAATGAAAAAGCAAAGTACTATGCGCTGATCCAGAATGCGCGAACGGATGAGGCAAACGCAGCGTTCTATCGCCTGGGTTTTGGAACGTCCATAGCAAACACCTTGCTGGATGCATCAAAACTACAATTCAGCACGCTCACCGGTGGCGGATATGCCCTTGATGTTGTGTCCGTGAATTCAAAATGGAGTGCTTTCACATTCAACCTTACCACACAGTCACTGGTGAGCATCGACTTCCCCAATAATTGCAGCGCGTCGGCTCCTCTATCCTATGGAAGTAAAACCGATCTGCTGAATTATCAATCTTCCGGAACGTACAATGTCACATTGAAAACAACCGACTTGTCGGGAAATATTTCAATGACGTCAAAGAGTATAACCGTTACAGGTTCCACCGCTCCGTCGATCGATATTGCTACGGAGAACGTTTGTGCGCTCCACGATGTGAATTTTGGAATTTCTTCTGCGGGCGGCAACATACCGACATCCCAGCTTTGGTTTTTTGGCGATGGCACACAGTCGTCCGATGGCGCACCCACTCACCAATATCAGATTGCCGGAGATTACGATGTTGAGCTCTGGGTATCCGATGCTGCAGCTGGTTGTGAAAACAGGGATACGAGGCGAATCACTATTTATGACGTGCCCAAAGCAGCATTCACAGCACCTGAAAATACAATCTGTACAAATACACAAATAACGTTCGCGAATCCCAACGACAGCGACCTCGGGGGCTTATTGGAAAGCAAGTGGTACTTAAACGATGCGCTGATCGGCACATCGTTCGATCTCACACATACCTTCCTCGAAACTACCTCCGGCGTATTGCGATTGAATGTCGGGATTCCCGGATGCACAACTGAGGCATCACTTGAACTTACCAATATTCAAAGCGGCCCCGTTGGCAGCTTCACAACCACACCGACCTGTGAAAATGAGTTTATTACACTCGACAACACATCTCAGGGCGATTTCGCCGGGTCCGAATGGTGGATTGACGATGTGCTATATACCGAGGCTTCTCCCCACATCATGCTTCCCGCAGGAAGCCACGACGTTCAGCTAAACGTAAAAGGTAACAACGGCTGCGTTACTATCATTAACAAAAACCTCGAGATCTATCCTATACCTGTAGCAGAATTTGGCCTGGTTGGCTCAGGACTATATTGTCAGGATGCCCCCCTTCAGTTTGTCGATTTCAGTGAGTCGGATATTGCCATCGCTGATTGGCATTGGGACTTTGTCGAAGGCACGTCCTCGGAACCAAATCCCATCGTGTACTTTTCCAGTTTCGGATCACACCCGGTAACACTTGAAATCACGGATGAACATGGGTGTAAAGATGATGTCACCTATTCCATCAATGTCCTGAAGAAGCCTCAACCATCATTTGCGCATGGAAACCTTTGCATTTCGAGCCCAATAACATTCGCCGCGAGTGGAACGTCAGTGTCGAAATGGTCCTGGCAGATCGATGATAAAAAGTACAGTACGTGGAATCCTGTGCATACGTTCAGGAACGCCGGAAATTTTCCGGTTACATTGACCGCAACCGGATCAAATGGGTGTGAGACCGTGATCCAGGAAACAGTTCATATTTACCCGGCGGTAGTTCCCACCTTTACAGTGAATAATAATTGCCCGGATATGCCTGCGATGTTGACAGATGTCTCGGGATCCGAAGATGAGATCGTGAGCTGGTTGTGGAACGTTGATGGAGATGAATTTTCGACATCCTCGGTCACCTATACATTCCCGCAGCCGGGCTTATATCCGGTTGAACTGATGATCAAAACCGCTTCCGGATGTAACTACACCTCCGTGGAGGATGTAGAAGTTGTTGAAGCACCTGTAGCGGCTTTCCGCGTCTCGTCGGAGATCGGTGCGCCGGATGTTCCTTTTGTGTTTACCAACACATCCTCCGATGCAACCATTTTTACATGGGATTTTGGCGATGGCAACGGATCAGATATTAATTCGCCGGAACACCATTATGCCTCGCTTGGAAATTATCTTGTGAAGCTTACCGCTGCGAATGAGCAGGGTTGTGCCGCAACCGCGTCGAAAACTTTGCAGATAAAGGCACCTGCACCCGACGCTCGTATCATTTCAATCGAAACATCCAAGGGAGAGAACAATACGATCCAGCTGAATCTTATTATTCAGAATGGAGGAAACACCGTTTTTGAAAATCTCAGGATCAATATCGATATCTCCGGAACGCTGATTTTAACGGAGACCATTCCGGACAGGATCGTGCCCGGCTCGAGGTACAATCTGAGCCTGAACTATGGTATTCTGGAGAATAAAAGCTTACAGTTTATCTGCGCTGATGCTGTTCTCGCTGAAGACATTAACGCCATTGACAACAAGAACTGTGTAAATGTCAATGCCGAAGCACCGAAGCTCTTACCCGTTTACCCAAATCCCGCCATTGGCGAGGTTGGAGTAGAATGGATGGGTGGCAACGCTTCAGAAGCTACGATTACCATCGTCAATTCCCTGGGTATACAGATTTTCCGGCGGACTGTTCAAAATGAGGAGGGTTTGAACACCCTCGCAGTCGACCTTTCTCGCGCCGAAGGAGGAATATATATGGTAGTAATGGAGTGCGGCTCTACGCTGACCACCCATCGGTTCGTACTTGCGCACTAATTTTTTTCGGTCCGGCAGCTTGTATCTAAATTCTTTCTTTATTTTTGACCAAATAATATTTGGCAGTCTGTAACCATTGCCTTCAGTTTTACCGTTTTTTAGGTTGAAAAAGGCGTAAAAAGAAAAAACCTACCATGAAATCGAATATCAAGTTAGACGCGACTGATCGCAAGATCCTTGAAATACTTCAAGCCAACTCCAACATTACGAACGCACAACTCGCAAAAGAGATTGGACTGTCTCCGGCTCCCACGCTTGAACGTGTAAACAAACTGGAAACATCGGGTGTTATCAAAAGCTATCACGCCGTGATCGACCCCGCCAGTGTCGGCCTGGGCGTGAGCACGTTTGTAATGGCAACCCTGAAAGGACACAACAAGGACAACATCGATAAATTCATAAAGGCGATCAAACAAATAGAAGAGATCATCGAGTGCCATCACATCACTGGTGCCGGGGATTTTATTCTCAAGATCACTTGCCAGGATATTGCTGCCTATCAGCAACTCATGCTGGAGAAAGTGTCAAACATCGACGTTGTCGATTCACTCCAATCGATGGTGATCCTCTCGACGTTCAAGGATAGCAGGTCATTGCCTATACCACAGTAGCCATGACAGAGGGAGTTGCCGAGAAAACGCTCATTCTGAATGCCGCGCAGATCAAACAAAAGATCCGCAGAATGGCTTTCGAGATCTACGAGCACAACTTCAAGGAAAAGTCGGTTGTGATTGCCGGCATCGACGGTCAGGGATATGTGCTGGCCCGGCTCCTCGCAAAAGAAACAGAAGCGATCTCGGAGCTAAAGATCACATTGGTGAAGGTGAAGATAGACAAAAACGAACCTCAGCAAGGCGAGGTGACACTTGATTGCGACCTCAAAGAGATCAAAAAGAAATGCATCATCGTTGTTGATGATGTCCTGAACACGGGACGAACTTTCGCCTATAGCCTGAAGCCATTCCTGAATACCGAGATCAAAAAGCTCGAAATAGCAGTTTTGGTAAACCGAAGTCATACCCTGTTTCCGCTTTATCCGCAGTATACCGGGTATGAGCTGGCAACTACGCTGCGTGAGCATGTCGAAGTGATCCTCGGCAAGGAGAGCGCGGTATACCTGAAGTAATCATCAAGTCCATTTACCTAACATGTCTGTTCACAAAGCGGAAATTAAAAAGATCACTACCCATCAGCTTCAGGAAATGAAGAATAGGGGAGAGAAGATAGCGATGCTTACGGCATACGATTACAGTATGGCGCGTATCATTGATGGGGCCGGTATCGATGTGATTCTGGTCGGTGACTCTGCTTCGAATGTGATGGCAGGACACGAGACGACGTTGCCCATTACATTGGACCAGATGATCTACCATGCCGCGTCTGTGGTAAGGGCTGTTAATCGCGCGCTCGTCATTGTCGATCTCCCGTTCGGAACCTACCAGGGAAATTCGAGCGAAGCGCTGCGCTCCGCCATCAGGATCATGAAGGAGGCTGGAGCACATGGCGTAAAGCTCGAGGGTGGTAGTGAAGTGAAGGAATCTATCGAACGTATTCTCAGCGCTGGTATTCCGGTAATGGGACATCTTGGTTTAACACCCCAATCGATCTATAAATTTGGCACATACACCGTTCGGGCACGTGAGGAGGCAGAGGCAAACAAACTGGTGGAGGATGCAAAGTTGCTGGCGGAAGTCGGATGTTTTGGCCTTGTGCTCGAAAAAATACCGGCTGACCTCGCGCGAAAAGTAACGGAGTCCATACTTATCCCGACAATCGGCATCGGAGCCGGACCCAATACCGACGGTCAGGTACTCGTTATGCAGGATATGCTTGGCATCACCAAAGAGTTCAAGCCCCGCTTTCTCAGAAGGTATGCAGACCTTCATACAACTATTACAAATTC
>CBHTUB010000218.1:0-9595 GCA_966095595.1 uncultured Chryseosolibacter sp.
AGTCCTGAGTCATTATTAATTAGTCAATAATCAATAATCAATTTGCTGGCGTTTTTTTTTACAGTGCCGGGTTTTCCCTGTTCAGCATTGATTCCTCCCCGCTCGGAAACATCTTTTTGTTCACCGTTGAACTACCTGCTACTTTTCTATAGGAATTTGATATGAGGCGCGGAATGGCTTGCTGATCATCCCCGAAACCTATAGCCAGGTGAAGACCCTGGCGGACAACGGAACACTTGCTGGTGTTATCACCCACGCCAGTGGTTTTACTCCCATGCCGAAAAAATGCACCACAGTTATCACAGTGCAACATCGTCGCGATTTTACAGTGCACGGAAGCAGGGACCCAAACAACCAACAATGAACAACAAAAGGAAAATATTGGGAATCGGGATCATGGTAGCCGGACTGATAGCCAGTGTGGCCCTCTACATGTACCAGAAACCTGCTGACAAAGTTGTTACTGAAGAGGCGGAATACAGTGTAAATGCCGTAGATATCTTCAACGAATTCGATTCCAATGAAGCTCAGGCAAACAAAAAGTATCTGAATAAAGTCGTGACCGTTGCGGGCGAGATCGCCGACATCTCCGCCGTCGACAGTGTGGGGATCAACATCGTGCTCATCTCTGACAATCCGCTTTTCGGAGTGAGCTGCCTGCTTCCGTCAGGCGTGCCTGACTCGAGCCTAAAGATCGGAGACCATATTCAGATCACAGGTCTGTGCACTGGCAAGCTCATGGATGTGGTCCTGGTAAAGTGTCGGATCGACAAAACCGAAAAAGTAAAGGTTAACAAAAACATATGAAAAAAATCGTTTCCATAATTTGTATCGCACTATCACTCGGACTCACAGGGTCTTTTGCTCAGAATCTGTTCTTCACGCGAAATGGCCATATCGATTTCTTTTCGTCAGCAAAATTGGAAGACATCAAAGCCGATAACAATAAAGTCACCAGCATCATCAACACCACAACAGGCGAGATCGAGTTTAGCGTGCTCACCATTGCGTTTCAATTTGAAAAACAATTGATGCAGGAGCACTTCAACGAGAATTACATGGAGACCCCCAAATTTCCAAAGTCAATTTTCAAAGGCAGGATCATCAACCTTGATAAGATCAATTTCCAGACTGACGGCAGCTATCCTGCAGAAGTTACAGGTGATCTTACGATACACGGTGTTACAAAAAATATCATCACCAGCGGAACGATCACTGTAAAGGACGGAAAATTCAGAGCACAATCGTCATTCAATATTACTCCGGAAGACTACGGCATCAAAATACCCAACCTTGTTCGAGACAACATTGCAAAGCAAATCAAGGTGACCATAGACAATAGCTACGAGCCGTTCAACAAGTGATGTTTAAGGAATTCTCATTACGCAGGACGAGGCATCACATAGGCAAGCGCGAAATCGCACAACGGGTACCGAAAGCGTCAGAGGCTCCGGAGCTGGCGGAGCACTCTGACCTCGTAAGTTTGCTTTCGTAATATCGTTTAGTGAACAATAGCTACCCTCACATTGTAGCTGGCATTTTTTGAAATCACTTTAAGGAAATAAACTCCGGCATCGACGTTATCGACATCGAATTCTCTTTGTGCTGCATCGAAAGATCGTATCACCCTGCCGTTGACATCCAACAGCAATATCTGACGTGCCTCGCTTCCCGCCGGCAACAATACGGTGATCGTTTTCCTTGCAGGGTTAGGATACAATGCAAGCATATTCCCTTCCGCATCCGGCAGTGAGGTAATAACTCGCCTGAGCTCTACCGCTGCTGTCGTCGTCGCAAAGTTGTCCGTTACGGCAACAGTCAGGTTGACCTCATTGATCTGTTCAAGCAGGTTCGCATTGGCAACCCTGAGCTTGCCTGTAGTTTCCTCGATTGTCACAAGTCCCCCATTGTTACCGGAGGTGATCGAATAGCGCAAGTCATCGTTGTCATCGTCATGTGCAGAAAGCGTCGCGAGGACCTGTCCATTTGTGAGATCCGCCGGCATTGGAACAGTAATATTCTCCAGAACCGGAACATTGTTGGCAATTCCCTCGAGTGACAACTTCCACCCCATTTCTTCGCCGATATCCAGGTTCGGTGTCAGTGCATATGTCCACCTTACGATGATCGTCTGGCCCTCAGCAACATTCTCCAGCAACACTTCACTTTGCAGGGTGTATACATGGTCATCCCCATAGAAGTCATCGCTGGAGGCGATCAGGTTACCGTCACAACCGTCGAACACCTCAAGTGTTGTATTGATCTCTGTCAAGCCGACCGAGGAGATCCTGATATTGCCTGTACGCGGCATCGTGTAGGTATACCACCTTTGAAGGCGTTCGGTGGCGTATGTTCCGGGGCTGGTGATTTGAATTGCATGTGCGCAATCATCTCCAGGCTCGAGATCTTCGACAACCAGGTCCCATTCAAACGCGGGCTTCGCTCCCTCTACCGCGTTCCACAGAATAAGCACCTGCTCTCCCTGTGCGAGTCCCGCGATCTCCAATCCATCCACGCCATTGCCATACCACGTTGTAAAGTCGCAATCGCTCGCAATGTCGACAGACCTGTAGAAATATTGATCTATCTCACTGCCTGGTCTGCGCTTTACAGTCAGTTTCCTGTTATCCTCAGGCATCGTAAAACGATAAGTGTAATATTCGCCTGTATACGCCGGGGTGGAGTTTGTGCCGATCACGGCGTCAGTCGGGAATTGACAGAAAAGTCCTGGATCAGGTTGACCAAGAATGAGATTCCAGTCAAAAGTGTTCGCTCCGGCCGGAAGACGGCGCCAGTGTATAAGAACGGTTTGACCCTCCGCTACTTCAGGCAGATGCACGAAGCTTTGTCCATCGAACATATTGTCGTTTTCGGCAAGCAGCGTTCCATTGCACCCATCGTATATTTCCAGATATGTATCGGTATCGGTATAACCGAGGGAGCTAATGGTCAATGATGTCGTGGACGGCATGGTGAAGCTGAACCATGAGGGCGAAGCTTTCCATGCGTTGTTGATCCCTTCGGATGCCGGCAAAGGATCTTCGCATGTATCGCCTTGCTGTTGGCCTCCATCCGTTATCGACCAATAGAACGGTTTGAAAGACCAGGTTCCGGCCCATTTGATCAACAGGGTTTGTCCGGCTGTCATGTTCTCAATAAGCACCTCACTCTGAAAGTACTCTACAAACTCTTCGATCACGAAAGTATTGTCACTGGAGGCAAGCAATGTTCCGTCGCACTGATCATAGATGTACAGATCTGTGTCGCGGTTAGTGAAACCAAGTGACGATATTTTTACATTTCCATCTGTTGGGACCGTGTAGGTGAACCACTTCGTCGCGTACGATGTATAATTCAAACCATAGTTGGCTACAACGGGGTCAGAGCAAAGATCACCCGTCTCTCTCGGGCGCTCTTCAATTTTCCAATCGAATGGTCCGTAATCGTAGTACGGCGACCAGTAGATCAAAAGGCGGTCACCCTGATTTAATCCGCTGATCAACGCTTCGCTTTGAACGGTTGTGTCCGTATTGTCATTTCCATAAATAATATGCTCGTCGCTGCCGCATCCGTCGAGAACAAACAAAACCGTGTTCTGATCGGTAAGCCCTTCCGAAGTGATCATGAGATTTCCGTCGGCTTGCATCGTATATTCAAACCATACGGGCGCATACGGAGAATGATTTAGTCCCTGTTGCGCTGTCAGCGGATCTTCACAAACGTCACCCTGTACTATGTCCTGAATGGCCAGGTTCCATTTGAAACTTTGTCCGTGTTCGAGTGTCCAGCCAATGATGAGGGTCGAACCCACAGGCGGATCGAGCAACTGTGCCTTCCGATAGCCCTCCGCGAGAACATACAGTGATGTACAGTTATTGGGAAGGATATACGCCACTTCAGGTGCCTCTGAAGTTACAACGATCTTCTTTCCGGCAGCAGATGGGGGAACTATATATGAAGTCCAAAATACATCATAGGCGTAATATGCATCCGGGTCGATCGTTACCTGGTTAACTCCCAGAGTTGCAGGCTTCGGATTTTCACACACATCACCGGGCACCTGTTCCACTTCCTCTATCAACCAGTCGAAACCTTCATAAGACCACTTCTCCGACCAAAGGATGTAAAACGTTTCTCCTGCATGAGCGTTATAAAGGATCAGCTCACTCTGCGCGGAATAAAAGTTGGGGTCGGCGTAGTCATCATTATCCATAATAATAGGCCCATCACACGAACGCTTCACAACAAGCTGTGTGTTCACTTCCGACAATCCTACCGCGCTGATACGCAGGTTTGCGTTCTTTTTCAACGTATAGGAAAACCATTGAGGGGCCGCACCTGTTGTATTGATGCCTTCGTTTGCTACCACTGCCGTTTCACATGTCGCACCGTTGCCAAACGCGCCGCCTGTCAGTTCCCATTGAAAACCTTCGGCGCCGAAAACATCGTCCCACAATATTTTTATCACATCGCCTTCGCTGACCTGTAAGGTGATCCTTGTCTGACCTTCGTTCCCTGAATTATCAGAGAGCAAAGCACCGTCACATCCATTGAAGATCTTTGCATAGGTGGCGACGCTCGCATGTCCCTCGCTTGAGATCGTGACGGTGCCGGTGAAGGGCGACACGTACGTATACCAATAGGGAGTCGATGGAACGGTATTGATTCCCGGCACCGCCGTAACGGCACTCGCACAGGATTGTCCGGCATCGACGTCCGAGCTGCTCAGTGTCCATGTGAAATCACCTCCCATTGTTTCAATGGCAAACGTCAGCGACTCGTCAGAAGAAATGTCATAGACGGTAATAGAGCCGACGCCCTGCTCTTTGATCTCCATGGCGTCACAGGAACCTGTATAGGCAGTAATATTTTTTCCATCGGCATTGATGGTCACTTTCTGATGATCGGCTGAAGGAGTGTAGGAATACCAGTATGTTTTCAGATCGGTTGCTGGAAGGTAGTTGTCACCTGAAGACGCGGTCACGGCAACGTCACAAGCCCCTCCATCCTGTACGGCAGTTTCTGTCAGCGTCCAGCTGAACGTCTCTTCCGAACCGTCGCCTCTCCAGAATATTTTGATCGACTCGCCTGCCAGCATTCTGATAGAGACCTCCGATTGCAGGGATCCGTAAACATTATCGTTCGAAACGATCACCGGACTGTCACAACCGGAATACAAAGCCAGTCTGGTGTCCATGGTCGTCTGATCCACGGAAGAGATTGTCACTATCGATTCGGTTTCCGAGGTGTAGTCAAACCATTGATTATTGGAGGACACATTCACTCCGGCAGACACAAGCGCCGCCTGCTGGCAGCCTATCAGGGTTTTTCTTCGCGGGCTCACATCGAGAACGGTTCTTATCCTGGTTTTTTGATCGTTTGTAAAAACACTCATGCACGGATCGTCCGAATAATCCATGTAGTTCTCGATCATGTCCGGCTTGTCATCAAAAGGGCAGCTATCCCGGAACGTACAACTTTGATTCGGTCCGTTCGCAGGCGGTGTATCCTCGCAGTAATCGCTTGCCGTACAATCACCATCACCCCAGATATGTCTCAATCCCAACCAGTGACCCACTTCGTGCGTAGCAGTGCGGCCCAGATTGAAAGGAGCCTGCACAACACCGGTGCGGCCAAAATAACGATAGCCGATCACCACACCGTCGGTCTCTGCGGCAAGGTCGTCAGGCAAGCCTTCAAGACCCGACATGGTTGGAAACTGCGCATAGCCAAGAACGTTGGACATCGACCCGCCAAAGTTCAACACCCAGATATTGAAGTAGCGGTCCGTATCCCATATCGTGTTGGGCTTCAGCTCGTATTCGATCGGCAGGTATTCGAAGAATGCACGATAGCCGAAGACGCGGTCGATCCCGGGTTCCGCCAACGGCTTTCCATTCGGGTCGACTGTCACCGGATAAAATTCGATTTTTATATCTGCACCATCGGGATGTTCGTTGTATCCTCCGCCGAGTCTGCGATAATCTTCGTTCAGCGCTTCGAATTGCGAAAGTACCTGGGCCTCGCTGATGTTCGTTCCGACACCAACCGGCTCACCCCCATGAACGACGTGAACGATGGTTGGGATACGGTAAACAATTTCATCTGTCAGCAGGCTGTTCATCGTCCGCGCACGCCCGATCTGGTTGGCCAGATCTTCTTCGAATTGTTCGGCAGACTTTCTCAACGGAAAACGCTTACGAAGCATCTCTTCCGACTCCACGGTAAAACAATTCCGATGCAACGGGTCGCGCTCTTCAACGGAGGCAACGTCTTTCAGTTTTGAATCGTGACGCGCGGAGAATGATAATCGTGAAGCACTGCGCGTTGTACCAGGACCATCTTTCTTCGAAGATGGCGTCTGTTGAGCATTTAATGAATGGATAGAATAATAAAAAAGGATCAGGACGAGCAGTAAAAGTCTCTTCATTAAACGCCAGTTTTGAGGTTGAGTTATTCAATGAGGAGCGATCAGACATACACACCACTACATGTGCGTATATCCGCGCAATCCTCCGGGCTGTCATACGACAGCGCCAGGGGTTTAGACCCCAAAAGTGATCAGAGGGTTGAAAGGGTCTGAAAATATTTTTGAACTTTTAAAAAGAATGTGATGCTGATGTGATTGACGAATAGTCCGCGTACCTGCTTTCATAACCACTTTATTTGATGCCATGCCGTCTGGGTAGCGAGAAAGCTATAAAATTGTAACAAAAGAAGTGTCGCAATGACCGTGGCGACTCGGGATTCAAAAAAACCGATGGCATAGAGTTTTTGTCGGCAGTCACTATGCGGTATTTGATCATTGTTGTGTTGAGTATTCAATGTATCTGGCTACACGCCCAGCCTTTCCGCGATTGTAATCCGTCTCAACATGGCGACAGTTTGAGATCGGCGCCATATGCACTTGTCGCTGGCGGCAGTAAAGGCATCGGTTATGCAATTGCAGAGGCACTTGCGAAAAGGGGCTATAACCTTGTCCTGATCGCACGACACATCGATGCCCTCGATCGCGCAAAATCCACGTTACAGGAAAAATATAAGATCGACGTTCATTTACTGGTGTTTGATCTCGCCGACGAGGGGTCTGCAGTAGCCATTGCAAAATATTGTCGCGATCATGAATTACCTGTAAGCGTCCTGTGCAATGTCGCGGGACTCGGAGGAACACACGACTACCTCTCGTTGTCGTTGGACAGCCTCCGTTACATGGTGAACCTGAATGTAGAATCCTGCATGGCACTCACCTTGACCATGCTTCCTATTCTCGAACAGAATTCACCCTCTTATGTCCTGAACGTGGCCAGTATGGCAGGATACTCACCCATACCGGATAAGAATATGTATTCAGCAACAAAATCTGCAGTGATATTTTTCAGTTATGCGCTGCGGTATCAGTTAAAGGAAAAAGACATCAGCGTAAGCTGTCTTACACCCGGACCGGTTTTCACAAAGGAAAGTATCCGGCGCGAAACCGAACGGCAACTCGGGTCATTCGGGAAAAAGATGGCAGTAAGTCCGCGCCGCGTGGGAGAAGTCGCGGTGCGCAAAACACTAAAGGGAAAAATGATGATCACACCGGGAACGCTGGCATCGATCAATGCTGCGATCATCCGTACTCTCCCCCGACGACTTGTGGTAGCGTTATATTACAGGGTTGGGAAACGTGCGAAGGAAAAAGATCAAGCGGCAATTGCGAAAAATAAAGGATCGCTGCGTTAGCAAATACAATGATATTCATGACGAAGCTTGCGTTCTTCCCGAACGTACATTACATTCGTCCTGTGAGCCCATCAGGCCTTCCGAAAGAAGGTGAGATGGGCTTTTTGTTTTTAACCTCCAAAGAACCCCCTTTATGACACAAAACGGAAAATTCATTTTGTTCAACCTTTCCGAGTTTGGACAATGGCTCAACGGACTCCAGCTCAACAGGAAGATCAAGGTTATTCAGAATCATCACACGTGGCTTCCAGACTACAGTACATTCAATAAAAGAAAGAACGATAAGTATTTTTCATTGCTGAGATCGATGGAAGAGTCGCACATCTCGAGAGGTTTCAGCGAGATCGCGCAGAACATAACGACATTCCCTGACGGCATGATCGCTCTTTGCAGAAACTTTGAAACCATTCCGGCAGGGATCAAGGGAGCAAACCTCAACGGAATTTGTATCGAGCATATCGGAAATTTCGATTCAGGAAAAGATGTGATGACCCAGGAGCACAAGAATACGATCATACGGCTCAATGCAATGTTGTGCCAGAAGTTCAAGCTTACGCCGGGTCCGAACTCCGTTGTGTATCATCACTGGTATGACCTCGTTACCGGCAAACGCGTCAGGGAGGGAACCGGTAGCACAAAAACCTGCCCCGGCACCAATTTCTTCAATGGCAACACAGTCGAGAAGTACACACAATATTTTCTGCCGAAGGTCACAGCGCACATGCAACGGATCAGCTAGAAGCATCATCCGTAAAGAACATTCATCGTTTCCCCAAAGTCTCCGGATTGACATTAAATCCAGTAGACGACCATTAAATACGAAATCAAATGACTACTCAAACCTCTGCCCCTGCGAAAAATGTTGCTGAGAAAACACCACCACCTCAGCAGAAAGATTTTCAGCCGAACCCTACCACGGAATTCAAGAAGGAGCTTTCGTTGAATGACCTGGGCTGGGTGACAAGAAACACTGCCATTCTGGTGGTGCATGGCATCGGGAATCAGATCCCGCTCGAGTCCATCGATCAGTTTGGTCGCGGCATGATCGAGTCATTCAAGGAAGTTTTTAAATCGAAGCTGAAAGTTTCCCACCACGTCGTTCCAAAGGACGATGGCAATGGCAGTTATTGGATGGACAACGTCCTGCGCCTCGAGGTGGAAGGACAACCTCACTTCATCGATCTCTATGAATATTACTGGGCGCACTATACGGAAGATAAGGCAAACTGGACGGACCTCAACGCCTGGCTTCAGGGAGTCGTGAACGGAGCCAAAACATTTTACAGAAGGAACAGCGAGCTCGGAAAAGTCTACAAGGATCAAAGTATTTTCTTCAACGACAAGAGCGGCAAGTTCAACGTATTCTCCTATTGGTTCTTCATTTCCTTCGTCTCGAAATTCTTCCTGATGCTCGATGGATTCATGCAGGGCCTGCTTTGGCTGATCGAGCGCATCCCTTTCTTTGGATCGATCGGAAAAGTGCTTATCGACAGATATTCAAAAACGCTCGTCAGCAAATTTACGAATGTCGTGGGCGACGTTGTCGTGTACAATGTACTGGATCCCAAACACCGCTTTTATGACACACGCAAGAAGATCCTGGACGGAGCCGTGAAATCCCTGCGTTACCTTATCGAGCGGGTAGATGAAGAGCGTAGCAATGGTGATAATAAAAAATTGTACTATGAATCAGTCATCGTCGGAGGACATTCTCTGGGTAGTCAGGTGTCGTATGACGCGATCAATCGCTTCAACCTGCTGATGAACCAGGCCAAGATCGCACACTATGACAACGAAGGAAAATGTACGCTCCCCTATCGCAAGGGATGGAAGATCGAGAGCCACCTGCGCGGTTTCTTTACTTTTGGAAGTC
>CBHTUB010000219.1:0-9573 GCA_966095595.1 uncultured Chryseosolibacter sp.
CAACGTCGGATCAGCAAATACAAACACGTCGATAAGGTCGTCAGTAGTCGAGCCCGTATTGAACGAATACTTGATCACGAACAGGTAAGTTTGATTCAGATTGAGTACGGTGCTGCCGTAACCCGTTCCGGATTCATTGTTCTTCTTCACGCCAATAACGTACCCGGCACCGGATGTTTTTGCATGAACGCGCGCATAGTAGTTCGTTTGCGTACTTGATGGTGAAACGGCAAGGAAATAATCGCCGGCAGCCTGAACAGCTGAAAGTGAACCCAGGAATGCCACGTAAACATCGCCGGAGTTGACCGATGTAGTCAATGTTTTGTAGATATCCTGTCCTGAACTTACCAATGCAACGCCTTCGCCACCGGCAGTCGGATATCCTGTATAGTTAAGACCACCTGCGATCACGCTGATGGGGTTCGTAGCTGTCGATCCCGACTGTTGCCATCCATTGGAGGTCAACGCACTTCCTACTGTATAGGAGAAGTTCTCCTTCAAGACGATCCCCTGGATACCGTTCACGGTAAAAGTTTTGGTAGCCGCTCCAAATGATTTGGCTATTACAGCACCGGTTAGGGATTGGTCTGTAGAAGCCGTCGGCGCAAACTTGATGTAGACCGTCTGATCGGTTGCGACATCCCCTGCGGTGTAGGTGAGCGTATTGGAGAATGTCATATTATCCTTCGAGATCAGGAAGTATGTAGGAGAAGTCAACGTGAGGTCACTGGTGAGGTTGGCGCCATTGATCGTAAACTGCTGTACAGATGATTCCGCATTTTTCTTCACGAAGCCAAAATGCGAGACCGCCTGGGTGATCGTGATAAGGCGTGTGCCAACCGTCAGGCTGATATCATCGGCGTAGACCTGTGGCAACAACTGCGATACTCCGGTATTCTCAGTCGCCACTCCGCGGATCGTTCCAAGTCCATAGGGAGCAACGTCATCTTTCCAGGTTGCAAATGTCTCCGTGCGCACAACGAACTGGTCTGTTCCATTGGAGGCCGTGAGATCTCCGCTCATTTTGGTTGTGCCATCTGCGCCCGGAAATCCTGCATTTTCGATCTGAACGAGCTCGCTTTCGTACGCATCCAGATTGCTGTTAAACTCTGTAACTGTCAGGGTCTGATAGACCGGAAGCGCCGCGGTCCCTAATTTAATCGCATCGGTATTAGTCACACCGACCGTCTTGCCTGCGAGAAGCATGCCAGATGATTTACCAAGGACCATACCGGTAAGGTCGATCTTGAGCTCATCAGTAACAACAAAAGCGTTGTCTGATGCCAGTGATACGAGGATACCCGCCGTGCCATCCTGAACATGAAGATCTTTAGACGACACGTTGTCATTCTTCGAAATTACAACCCCACTGATAACCGTACCGGTTGGAAGCGTGACATCGCTGCCCGAGTGCATGGCGCGAAGGTCCGCTATGGTCGTGACCTCATCGTCGTCGTAGGAGGTCAAGGTAAATACGTTGTCAGACGAACCTATTACGACAACACCGGTTGAAGCCGACATGGTAAATGTTATTACGTGATCTGCATTCACGACATCGTTATTCACAGGCACAACAGTGAATGACGTTTCAGAAGCGCCTTGTGCGATATTCAATGTTACCTTCCCACCAACTGCCGCGGGTAAGGTCGTATAATGAGTGCCATAAACTGCGGTTGCGGATGCAAGCGTGATCTCAAGCGTTCCTGCCTTGCTCAAAGTTGGAGACATTGTAACGGGAACGGAAAATCCTTCGGCCTTTCTTTCTGCCAGCAATTTGCTGGTCACGCCAAAGGTAGCCGTTGACGGAGTTTCATCATCCGTGATCGTAACTGTGTGGGCAAGGTTAACACCCAGTTCGACGCCTCCTTCTGCACTTGCTATAGCTAGGTCCACTTGAATGTTGCCGTTTACGTTATCGTTGTCGATCGTCTGAAAGGTGATGATCGCAGATTCCTGACCGATCTCAGTCTCTAAAGTGATCTTGCCGTCAACCGCGGCAGGTATTGTTGTAAAGTGTGTACCGTAAGTTCCATTGGAAGTCAGGTTCACGATTGTCGTCCCGGGGCCTGTAGCCGGGGATGTAAGGAGCACTTCAATTTCAACCGCCTCCGATGCGTTCTCAAAAAGCGCCGTTTCATCAGTAGCAAAATCAACTTTTGTCGGGCCTTCGTTGTCCGTCATGGTAACGGAAACCGTTGACTGGCTTCCGATCGATAGAGCTCCGGATGGATTTGCGAGTGACAGCGTAACGACTGTTACGTCGTTCATCACTTCGTTATCGACAGGCACAAGTTTGAATTGCGCAGCAGTCTGACCTTTGGTAACATTGACGGTCACCTTGCCGTCTCTCGCTCCGGGCAGGGTAACGAAGTCGGAGCCATATTCGGCGTTTTCACTGTCGAATGTGATCTCGAATGTGCCGTTCGCCATTGCCGCGCCGCTAAATGGCACTGTGATGGTTTGTTCATCTGACGCCTCACTGGTTGTGATGGAGCCTACATTGAACTGCATGGTGACAGGAGCCACACCGCCTTCGTTATCATCATTACATCCACTTACCAGCACCAGGGCCGATTACGCGGTATCTATGCTATATCTTTTGATGAGATGTATCATGGGGACTAGTCAGGATTTATTGAATATCAGATTCTTTCATTGGAACCAATTGAGCCGCATTGAAGTAGCTCGCTACACCGGTTATGGATAGCGATCCGGAAGGAAGAACTTTGCTTGCAAATGGAGCATAGGTCTCGACACGCATGGTGCTGCTGGTTGTTCCGTCGCTAAAAGCATTGTTGCCACTCACGGTCTTTACACCATCCGCCGCAGCGAACGAAACACCTTCAACTTTTACGAGCATCGACTGGTATGCATTCGACACGAGCTCAGCCACTGTTATGACCATCGGCGCAGGGAGATCGTCCGTACCCAGCTTGATGATATTTTCGTGTGGCAGTGTAGCCGCACCGTCGCCCAACTGGATCAAACCATTGAAGGCTGTCAGGGTGACACCGGTAAGCGGAACCCTTACAACTTCTCCGGGCAAAAGCTTAAGGTCGTGAGTAGTGTTATTCACATTGAATCGCAACACAATACCACCTGTCTCATCCTGAATGAATACGTTCTTCGCTGTCACGTTGTCATTCGAGCTGATAACGATACCTTCGATATATTTTTCAGTCAATGTCGTTGGAGAACCGGTATACATTGCCCGTACTGAAGCAATCGTGAGAAGATTAGGGTCGACTGTCTTTTCGGTGATGGTATAGAGGAACGAGGTCGTTGCGCTTTGGCCCAATGAAAGATTGCCTCCTGAAACCGATACAAGATCAAAATTCACACGGCGCGCCTTTTCGCTGGTCAAGCCGAGACCTGTCACTGTGAAAGCCGGGGTCTCCGTATCCGGTTCAATCGTCAACGTTATCGTTCCGTTTACTGGTGCCGGACTGGTGATGTAGTCGACACCGTACTCCGCGCCGATATTAGTCACCGCGATCTCAACCGTTACCGTTTCATTGATGCTGACGTTACTATAAAGCGCTACGGTCAATGGATCAATATCATCCTCCTGTACCGCCGCCGACGATTTTGTAAAACCGATCGACGGGGTTAGGTTGAAGTTCAGGCTATCATCATTGCAGCCCGAAAAAAGAGCGCAGATGAAAGCTATCAGAAATGTATGCTTAAAAATATTCTTCATGGCAGTCGGGGTCATTGTGCTTTAACTTCAAAATTCTCAATACGCCAGTTGGAAGAGCTAGATGTTGTTCCTCCTATAAACTGGAACGCGATATACAGCGAGCCATCACCAGCATCGGGTATTGTTCCTGAAACATCCGTCCATACGCGTGAACCCGCGGTTGGCATCATGTCCGACGCTCCCTCAACCTCCGACCACGTTACGCCATCGGCTTCCGGGTTACCGGTACCCGTATAGTTCGTGCTGTAGACCAATTTCAAAGAACCTGCGCCGGTGAACCTGGAGTATACCTTGCAGTTAACAAGCAGCGAGTTCAACGCCGACGCATCGAGAGGCTCGGTAATGACAAGATAAGAATTGCTTGTTCCTTCGCCCTTGCCATAGGCATTTGCCTCTGCAGCACTTGTACTTTCCTCTGGATAACCGAAAGTCGTACAACCCCAGGTTGTCGCTGCCATTGCCCCGGGAACGATCTGCTCGGTGAATTGAGGAACCGTACCGGAGCACTCATCGAAATTCTCTTCAAACACGGGGCGCTCCTTCACAGTAAAGCGAAAAATACCCTGGCCAATAGACTTCACGGAAGCGTTAGCTTCAGCAATGGTGAACGTGTAGTGATAATCCGAACCTTCAGCGATACCGTCGTTCATCGGGGTAAATGTGAACGAGCTTGTTTTCTCTCCGGCAGGAATAGTCACAGTAACGATACCTGGCTCCAGTTGTGGAGGGAAGGTTGTATACGAATAGCCGTATCCAGCTCCGTTGCCTTCGATGCGAATGTTGACACTTGTCTCGGCGGCAAGTATTCTGGAGGTCCGCAAGTCGACAGTGTAGGGGTTTCCCGATGTGCCGGCATCCGGCTCCATAACCTCTGCCATCAATGTCGGATAAAATGTGATGGTCGCCTGCTCATACTGTTCTTCAGAGCACGAAAGCAATACCAGCATCACAAAGAATAATGTCTTGTAATAGATATTTCGCATGGGATTTATCAATTGAATTAAAGTGTGAGGTTAGCGTTGAAGTTGATCTGGAAATCGTAGAACTGCTGATTGTACTGTTCATCCGAGCGACGGATGTATCTTCCGTTCAAAAGGTTGTGAACATTGCCACTTGCCCTCGCGCGCATGCCGTTGATCTCGAAAGAATATCCCGCATAGACATCGAGACGGAAATATTCCGGAAGCTTTTTGGCCTGAACGGCGGGCTTCACGTCCTCTCCCTGAACATAACGCAATGACGGATCGTATGCTTCGTATATATCGTTGAAGTAATTCATGCGGGCACCGAAATACACGTCCTTGATGCGCTTGTAATGCAAGCCGACAAACGCCATGGTCTGCGCAGCGTTGCCAACCTTCACCTCGTCGACATTCACTGTGCCCTGAACCTGCATCACGTTTTGCTCATTCATCACCACCAGGGAGGCCATGTTCTTCCATCTCCAGTCGCCGAGGCTTCCCATCGCCGTGATCTCCAGACCTGGAAGGAATTCAAAGCGTCCATCCAGTTCAAGTCCCTTGTGCAAAGCCGAGATCCCGGTCAACGCCTGACGCGTGCCATCCTGGTCTTCGAAAGCGGTATTGATAAGGGCCTTGTCATCCCAACGCGTATGGTATGCGTTGAAGTTGATCCTCAGGCGGCTCGTGCGGTAGGCATAGCCGGCTTCAAAAGTCGCGGCGCGCTCATTTTTGATACCGGGCAGATAGTGATTCGCATAACGTGAATCGATAAATGCGTTCCGCAGCCAGGGTGCCCGTGTGAATGTTCCGGCATTCACAAACACATTGTGTCTTCCTGTAATACGATAGTTCACGCCACCCTTCACGTTGTAATTGCTGAACACTTTCACGTCTGACTTTCCAAGCGAGTTATCGGTGTAATCATTGGTCGGATCACCGCTCCACATGTTGCCTTCGCGCCACATCTGGATGCGGCTCAGGCTTGCCGAAACAAACATGTCGAAGTTTGCATAGGTTTTCTCTACCTGGCCGAATACCGATCCCCACCTCACGTTACCATCGTAATCATACCGGATCTTCTCTCCCTTGCGCGCAATTCTGTTCGGCGTGAGTATGTTGTTGTCGACTGTATTTCCACCGGTAACAAACTGATCCAGGTAATAATCTCCGCCGAGGAGGTCATGAACTTTTGCATAGTGGATCGCGGTGTAGTTTCTCAGGTCGATACCACCCACCACAGACAATGTCGGATTGATCTGATAGTTTACATTGGAAATAACACCCAGCCAGTTGTGGTTGTTATAGCGCGCTTCCAGTATCTGTGTAGAGCGTGAACCCGTAACAGGATCCTTTTGTCCGTAGGCATTGTCAATGGTTTGAACATTTTCAATGTTGTTGTTTGCGATCGTCGTCAGATCGATAAAGCCATCGTTCCTGTAGATCGGCGTTCCTGTCAATACCGTTCCATAAACCCGTGCTACCGAAGCATAGGCAGATGTGGTCAAAGTGATCCGGTCGTTGATATTGAAGAGGTGCATCGCTGTGATCTGCGGCTTGTGCGACTTGTTCTGCGACACGTTGATCCCGCGACCATCCCAGTACCCGTAGGAATTGCTATGTTGGTAATCATTCACCCGGGCGTATTCATCGGTGTTCACGTTGTAGGCGCGTCCGCGGTCCGTAGGCGCTGCAAATACAGTGAACAGCAACGTGTGCTTGTCATTGAATCTTTTCGATGCTGTGGCAAAATATGACCAGGCATTGACATAAGCGCCTGGACGTATACCATCACCCGTGCTTCTCGATCCCTGGAAACTGATCGACCATCCACCCTTCATTTCTCCGGAGTGTAATGTCAGTCTGTATCTGTTGTTGTAAGAGCCATTGCCGAAAGTAACTTCAGCACGACCGCCCTTTCTTCTCTCTGATGGATCCGTTACGATATTCACCAAACCACCCACGGCATTGATGGCGAGCTTGCTTGCGCCGAGACCACGCTGTACCTGCATGTTGCGCGTTACCTCGCTGAGGCCGGCAAAGTTGCTCCAGTACATCACTCCGTTTTCCATGTCGTTCATGGGAACACCGTTGATCATGAATACCAGCTCTTCCTGTCCAAAACCGCGAATGTTCAGATAGGCATCGCCATAAGAGCCATCACCCTGCGTGGCATATATACCTGGAGTTGCATTCAGCAATTCGGGTAACTGCATACCGCCGAGTTGTTCGTTGATCTCGAGATTGGTGATGGTTGACGATGCAATCGGGGTTTTTCTGTCTTCGACGACGCTGGCAAAAACCTCTACCTCCTTGAATGCGATTGCCGTTGATTGCAGGGCTACAGCCCCCAAAGCGGCCGTTTCGCCATTTTTTACTTCAAGTGTTTGTTTAACATCTTCGTAACCGATGTATTTGATCAACACCGTCTGGCTGCCTGCTGGGACATTTTTGATTGTAAACTTCCCTTCAAGATCTGTGATACTTCCGAGATTCGTGTTTTCAACCAATACCGATGCTCCGATAATTGGCTCTTTCGAATCTGCATCTGTGAGTGTTCCGGATATGGAACCGTTTTGCGCTTTGGCTAATCCAACTGCCAAAAAACAAATAAATACAGCTAAAACATGCTTCATGCTCATGGGGCTTAGGATAATGAGTGGCAAAAGTAAATAATCCCGGCGATTAAATATTACCGGAAAATTATGTTTCAAATTTTCATTCTTTCCATGGAAATATTAACGCATCTTTGTAATTGTGAAAGTCCTGCTATACCTTTTTTTGGCTATTTTCTGCGCATTGTGTCCCTTTTACACCCGTGCGCAATCGCACGTGATCGGGTTCTACAACGTAGAAAACCTATTCGATACCCTAGACCAACCGTTGGTCATCGACGAAGAATTTCTGCCCAATGGCGTGAATAAGTGGGGCAATGCGCGATATCAGCAAAAATTGCAGAATATCTCACTGATCATCGCCAAAATGAGCCCAGACATTATCGGGTTGTGTGAAATCGAAAACAGAACCGTGCTGGAAGATCTTGTCAGGCATCCGAATCTCGCAGCCAAACGCTACCAGATCGTGCATTTCGATATGGATGATGCCCGTGGCGTTGACGTTGCATTGCTGTACCGACCGGCAGTATTCAAACCCTTCCTCACAAAAAAGATCAAAATAAAAGACCCCGCAGAACCGGATTTTAAAACCCGCGATATTCTCTGGGTAAAAGGCCTTTTCAACAAAGACACTTTACACGTTGTCGTAAACCATTGGCCATCACGCCGGGGTTCAGGTAAAGAAGATAAAAGACTTCTGGCTGCCACTGCGCTGAAACATACCGTGGATTCCGTGCTTAGGGTAAATCCCGCTGCGAATATCGTGATGATGGGTGACTTCAACGACGATCCCGCCAACAGAAGCATCAAAAAAATCCTTCTCGCAGAAAATGAGTCCGGCGAAGCCATGCTGATCAACACCGCCGAGCCGATCTTTAAAAAAGGATACGGCACGCTGGGATACAATGGCATGTGGAATCTCTTCGATCAGATGATCATCTCGAAAGGACTTTCAACCTCGAAAACCCACTACGTTCCTCAATCGTTTACCATTTTCGTTCAGCCCGAAATGCAGGAACCGAATGGAAAATACAAGGGATTCCCGCGACGCACATTCGCGCAGGGCCAATATGACCCGGCCGGATTCAGCGACCACTTCCCCGTTTTTATTGTCCTGGCAAATCAATAATGCAGACCGTATGAAATTGAAGCATGGATTTATCTTTTCGTTATTGATCCTCCTCTCCTGTCAGGAAGAAACGCAGGATATCGGCAAGCCCAATCCTCCCGGCGATAACGATAACGATCCCACAACGGAAATACCGGTGGAAGGTAAATATGCGGATTGTTTGTTCATCCCCGCAGACGGCAGCTTCGACATCGTTACCTGGAATATCGAACATTTTCCCAAGACAAACTCAACCGTTGCCCTGACAGCCGAGATCATCAAATCCATGAACGCAGACGTGATCGCCGTCCAGGAAATTGACTCAGATGTTACATTCAATCAGCTTGTCGCTGCGTTGGAGGGATGGTCTGGTCAGCTGCACGACATAGGAACGGCAAGCCAGGGCTTCCTGTATAAAAATTCAGAGATCGCGTCGGTATCGACCATGACGTTGCTCTTCAATGGCGATAATGACAGCTACGCATTTCCAAGGCCTTTGCCAATGATCACCGTCAAGCACACTTCCGGAAAAGAAGTCATCCTGATCAACGTTCACCTGAAATGTTGCGGTGATGGGGAAGAAAGAAGACAGGCAGCGAGCGAACAGCTCAAAACCTACATCGATAACAATCTTTCCGATAAAGCAGTGATCGTTTTGGGCGACTATAACGACGACATCACAAGCCCGTCCTCCACAAACCGGTTTCAAAACTTCATCAACGATCCTGACGACTACAGGTTTGTCGACATGGCGATTGCTGCGGGTGCCTCGACTGAATGGAGCTATCCATCATGGCCGAGCCATCTGGATCACGTGCTCGTTACCAATGAATTATTTTCTTCGATCGATGATATCACCGTTCTGAAACTGGCGACGTGCGAGCCAACCTACGAAAGCAATGTTTCAGATCATCGTCCGGTGATGTTGCAGTTGAAGTAAGCGGCGAAGAAAAGGTCAGGGTCCGACAACAGCGTTCGGTTTATCCTGCCCGCGAATAAGTCACGCTCCGTTATCCCGACAACATCTACACATTCTTACTGCGGTACTTACAAGTGACCACGCGAACTCTCCGTTAACTACGGCCACGGTTCCGTCAACCCGGAACACCCATCGGTCAATTGCCCCCTATTTGATGTTTTAGCGCCCTGTACATTCGATCCATAATCAAACAAATAATGTATGAAAAAGAC
>CBHTUB010000220.1:0-9570 GCA_966095595.1 uncultured Chryseosolibacter sp.
TCGATATCAACAACGACAATTTTACGGACATCACGCAACAGAATCGCATTTCCATATTCAACAAATGGGATTTTGGCAGGAAGGAAAACCGAAGCGCATCGCTGGCCTTCCGATATGTGTACGAGGATCGATGGGGTGGCGAGTTGCAATGGACTGAGGACATGCGCGGAAGCGGCGAGATCTATGGCGAGTCGATCTATACCAACCGCGCGGAAGTTATCGGAAACTACCAGCTCCCGACGAGGGAAAAAATTCATTTTGACTATTCCTTCAACTATCACTTGCAGGACTCTTATTATGGAGTCACGAAGTACCTCGCCGATCAGCATGTGAATTTTGCACAGCTCCGGTGGAACAAGACCATGGGAAAGCATGATCTCCTCGTAGGCCTCCCCTTCCGCTATGTCTATTACGACGACAATACGCCGGGAACGGCACACGGTGAGTCGTTGTCCGAAAACAATCCCATGAAAACATATCTGCCGGGAGTTTTTTTACAGAATGAATATGCAATCGATCCGAAGCTTACGATGTTGACCGGGTTGCGTTATGATCACCACAATACTCACGGGAACATTTTCTCGCCAAGGCTGAGCTTTAAATTATCCCCCAACAAGAACAACACGATCCGGTTCAGCGGAGGCAATGGGTTCCGGGTGGTGAACTTGTTTACCGAAGACCACGCTGCGTTGACTGGCGCGCGCCATGTCGTGATCCGCAATGCGCTGAAGCCGGAGGAATCATGGAATGTCAACATCAACTACGTGACGAATCTCCAGCACAAAACGGGATTTGCAGGTCTCGATATGAGCTTGTTCTATACCTATTTTACAAACAAGATCGTAGGCGACTTTCTCACGGACCCCGAGCTGATCATTTACGACAACCTTGCGGGACATGCCGTCTCAAGGGGTATGACGGTGAACACTGACATAGCGTTTACGAACAGCCTCAAAGTGATCGCAGGACTCACGCTTATGGATGTATTTCAGGTAGAAAAGAATGGAGCGGGAGAATCCGTAAAGAAAACACAGATGTTTGCGCCGAAGGTATCTGGAACCTATGCGATAAGCTACTCCATCGATAAGGTCGGTCTGAACTTTGACCTGACGGGCCGGCTGAACGGTCCCATGAAGCTCCCTACCAGTCCCGCGAATGGCGACACAAGACCCGATTCGTCTCCATGGTTTACGATCATGAATTTTCAGGTGACAAAAGTGTTTGACAACGGTTTCGAGATCTACACCGGTGCGAAGAACCTCCTGAACTTCATTCCGAAAGATCCGCTCTACAATTGGCAGGACCCATTCGCGCAGGAATTTGATACAAGTTACAACTACGCACCCGTGCAGGGTATAAAAGGCTTCGCCGGAGTGCGGTACACAATTCAATAAACTATGAGGAGCGCAGAAGCAGCACAGGAAAAATCACTAAGCGAAGTTCACGCTTCGATCGATGCCACCAACAAAAGAGGCTGGAGGAAAATGCTAGCCTTTCTGGGGCCGGCGTATCTGGTCAGTGTCGGATATATGGACCCGGGCAACTGGGCAACGGACATCGCAGGAGGCAGCAAGTTCGGCTACACGCTTTTGTGGGTGCTTCTCATGTCGAACCTGATGGCGCTTCTGCTCCAGAGCCTGAGCGCGCGACTCGGTATCGTGCGGCAACTCGACCTGGCGCAGGCTTCCAGAAAGAGCTATCGCTCAGGCGTCAACTATTCGTTGTGGTTCCTCGCAGAGATCGCGATTGCTGCGTGTGACCTCGCCGAGGTCCTTGGGATGGCCATCGGCTTGAAGCTGTTGTTCGGCCTGCCGCTGATCTGGGGCGTAACGCTTACGGTATTGGACACGCTGTTATTGCTCGTGCTTCACAGCTACGGCATGCGCAAGATCGAGATATTCATTATCAGCCTTGTAGCCATCATCGGCGGCGCATTCCTGGTTGAAATGATCCTTGCCAGGCCGTCCATCGCCGAAGTAGCGGGAGGCTTCATTCCTTCATTGCCAAATGACCAAGCCCTTTATATCGCCATCGGTATCATCGGCGCGACGGTGATGCCTCACAACCTGTATTTGCATTCGTCCCTTGTACAAACGCGGCGCATCGACCAAAGCCCAAAAAGCATCTGGTCGGCGATCAAATACAATTTCATTGACTCAGCGATAGCCCTGAACGCCGCGTTCTTCGTGAACTCGGCCATTCTCATTCTCGCTGCCTCTACGTTCTTCAGGGCGGGCATGTTTGAAGTGTCGGATATCCAGGATGCCTACAAGTTCCTTACTCCCCTTCTCGGCACGGATTGGGCGTCTATTCTATTCGGGATTGCGCTTGTTGCTGCCGGACAAAGCTCCACCATTACGGGAACGCTTGCCGGACAGATCATTATGGAAGGTTATCTCAATCTACGTATAGCCCCATGGTTACGCAGGCTCATTACCCGACTGATAGCGATCATACCGGCTTATGTGGTTATCCTGATGTATGGCGAAGGGGAAACGGGCGCACTGCTCGTCTTCAGCCAGGTGGTGCTAAGTCTCCAGCTAGGCTTCGCGATCATTCCGCTTATTCATTTCACCAGCGACAAGAACAAGATGGGTGAATTCGTGAATAAAAAATGGGTGACTTTGACCGCGTGGCTGATCGCCACCATTATCGTCGGATTGAACATCAAGCTTGTCTACCAGGAAGTGACGGGATGGATAGAACAGGCCGGCGACAAGAGTTGGCTGGTCGCGCTCACGGTAGTGCCCCTTTGTCTCGGCGCCCTCGCGCTACTGTTGTACCTCACCATCAAGCCGTTCATTGACAAACGCCGCGTAGAAAAAGAGACCAATGTTCCTCACGGTGTAGCCACGCACCTGGAAATACAGGAAGAGATCGCCTACAAACGCATCGCAATATGCATTGACTTCAGCAACATGGATTCAATGACCATTGAGCGGGCTTTGGCGCAAGGAGGCAAGGCGGCAAGCTACCTGCTCATGCACGTCGTGGAAACTGCAGGCGCCCTGGTGTACGGCAGCGAGATCCGGGATATGGAATCGGACAAGGACACCCGGGCACTCAAAGATTATGCGGCGCAGCTGAAAGACAAGGGATACGTGGTGGACTTCCAGGTTGGATTCGGAAATCCACGAAGCACGATCCCCAACATGGTCAAATCCTATGATGCCGATCTTCTCGTCATGGGCGGTCACGGACATAAGTTCTTCAAGGACCTGATCCTGGGAGCAACCGTAGATGCGGTTCGTCACAAGGTTGGCATACCTGTTTTAATTGTACAGAACAGGTAGGCGGAATGCCGATTAACGACTAATATTGCTGGCGGTATGAAATACGGCGCGATCACAACCGGTGAGCAGGCACAGGGACGTCCCGTCTTTGAAAACACGAATGTGCCCATCCAGGTGTTGTTTGAATACCTCGAAGATGGAAAGAGCATCGACCGTTTCCTGGAGGACTATCCTGCCGTGAACAAAAAGCAGGCAGTGGAAGTTATTCAGATGGCCACGCTGCTGATCACCTCTGAAGATATCCTTAAAGAAAAATTCCCCAATGACTGATACCATTGTAGCGCTGGCCACTGCACAAGGCGTTTCGGCGATAGCGGTCATTCGTCTTTCCGGCAAAGATTGCATTCAGCTTGTGGATAAGGTCTTCTCCGGAAAACGTCTGGAAGAACAGGCGACGCATACGCTTCATTTCGGAACGATCCGGGATGGTGACAAGATCATCGATGAGGTGCTTGTTTCCATTTTCAGGGAACCTAATTCATTCACGAAGGAAAATTCGATCGAGATCTCCTGTCACGGATCACCGCTCATCGTAAAGGAGATCGTCAAGGTCCTCATAAAAAATGGCGCTCGTCTTGCCGAGCCGGGAGAGTTCACCAAACGTGCTTTCCTGAACGGAAGATTCGATCTTGCACAGGCGGAAGCTGTTGCCGATCTGATCAATGCAGAGACAGACAACGCACGACAGGCCGCCATCAACCAGATGCGCGGTGGATTTTCGAAGGAGATCAACCACCTGCGTGAAGAGCTCATCCATTTCGCTTCGCTGATCGAGCTCGAACTCGACTTCGGTGAAGAAGACGTAGAGTTTGCCAAACGCGACGACCTCCGGAACCTCATTCTCAAAATACAATCGTATCTAAGGTCGCTCATCGATTCGTTCGATCAGGGCAACGTGATCAAGAACGGCGTACCTACCGTTATTGCCGGAAAGCCGAATGCAGGAAAATCTACACTGCTCAACACACTCCTGAACGAGGAACGGGCTATCGTCTCGGATATTCCTGGAACAACACGCGACGTGATCGAAGACGAGATGGTTCTGGGCGGCATCAACTTCAGGTTCATCGACACGGCGGGGCTACGGGAAACACAGGACGTGATCGAGGCGATCGGCGTTGAAAGGACACGCGAGCGTATGAAAAAAGCTTCGCTCATCATTTACCTGTTCGACCTTACGCAAACCACACCCGAAGAAATAGAACGCGAAGAAAAAGGACTGAAGGAACTCGATATCCCCTATATCAAAGTCGGAAACAAGATCGATAAGGCAGACGAAAAATTCGCGAAGAGCCTGCCTGACGACTTCATCTTCATCTCGGCCTCACACAAGCAGAACATCCAGAAGCTGAAAGACAGGATCCTCTCTCACTTCAACGTACGCTCGGTAAAAACGGGTGACGTGATGGTGACGAACATCCGTCACTATCAAAACCTTTTACAAACCAACAATGCCCTGCAACGCGTGCTCGACGGCATGGAGCAAGGTATTACGGGAGATTTTCTGGCGATGGACATCAGGCAGTCACTGCATTATCTCGGGGAGATCACGGGCACGATTACGACGGATGATTTGCTGGATAATATTTTTAGCAAGTTTTGTATCGGGAAGTGATTTCCCTAAACATTCTCTAACAAAATCGCAATAACACCACAAGCGCGTAAATCATGCCTGCGGAACATTGCTTCAACGTCACTAAAATACATACTGATGAAGGAAATCATATCGCTAAAAAAAATGTGTGAAGATAGCTTGTAAACTATACCAAAGTGCAAGCCCGTAGAGAAAGAAACCAGCAAAAGACCATGTCCGCCACCGATCACAATACCTCACAACCGAACGGTAAATCTTTCAAAAATACCTTCATAAACCTCAGTAATTGCAAGTTTTACACACTGGCCCGAAAATGGCAAAGGCATGGGAACGCTTGACCTGACTTATGATCATCAACTATTTAAAAATCTCGGTTCGCAATCTGCTCAAGAACAAATATTACAGTCTCATCAACGTTCTAGGGCTTGCTTTGGGCATCACATGCGTATTCCTCATCATCCAATATCTTAGCAAAGAGCTTGCGTACGATAAATTTCATGAAGGCTCAGAAAATATCTATCGCGTAATCTGGGAAAACGATAATCCACAAACACGAACTCCTCATCCGCTCGCGCAGGCGATGGTGCACGACTTTCCTGAAGTAGAAAATGCCGTAAGTCTTTCTCCTCTCTGGGGCCCTGGCCTTACACGCGAAACGTTCTCTATCCGCAACCCACAGAAAAATATTCAATACGATGAAAGCGGTGTGCTGGCAGTTGACACCACATTCTTCAAAGTTTTTTCATTTCCGATCATAAAAGGTGATCCCGACAAGGCACTGAAAAAAAAGGGTGGCATGTTGATATCAGAAAAAGCCGCATACAAATACTTCGGTGATGAAAATCCTATCGGGAAATTTCTCTCTGTCAATGACGACAAAACGCTTATCGAAGTAGTAGCGGTATTCAAAGATGTTCCGGAGCTTTCGCATTTTCATTTCGACCTCCTCGTTTCCTATGTTCTTGAAAAAGCACTCGAAGATCCGCAAAGTCAGTACTATACCTGGGCAGATTTCGGACACTATAATTACGTAAGACTGAAACCAGGAGCGGATGCAAAAAAGCTTGAAAGTCAGTTAATGCCCTGGCTCAAAAATTATGTAGATTGGTCAGCTGAAGATTTCAAATACCTTGAGGACAATCATTATGGGCTGAAACTTCAACCTATTACTGATATTCATCTCAAATCAAATGTTCGCTGGGAACTGGAGGGCAATGGCAACATCGACTATGTTTATATGATGATTGCTGCTGCAATTCTGATTCTTGTCATCGCATGCGTCAACTTCATTAATCTTACGACCGCACAATCAGCAGGCCGCGCAAAGGAGATTGGTATACGCAAATCACTTGGCGCTTTAAAAAGACAGCTCATCATTCAGTTCACCGGTGAATCTGTGCTGGTGGCCTTCGCAGCGATGCTGGTGTCGCTTGCTATGATTCAGGCGCTGGTTCCAATGTTCAACTTTACGACGGCAAGTGCTGTTCAGTTTTCGATGATCTCATTGATCGCAATTTTGGCAGCAATCGGAATAGTGGTTGGAGTTGTTGCCGGTATCTATCCGTCATTTTACTTATCGTCAGTAAAACCAACCGCAGTGCTAAAAGGTAAATTTCTGCAAAGTCCAAAGGGAACTTCGGTGCGCAAGGTTTTTACTGTTTTTCAGTTCAGTGCATCGATGGTATTGATTTGTGCTGCAATCGTAATCTTCAATCAGCTTCAGGCGGTTCAAAACAGATCTGTTGGTTTTAACAAAGAAGAAGTGATCGTAATACCAGTAAAAAATCACGATGCATTGAGAGATCGCTTCGCAGACGTGGAGACAGAATTCAGGCAGCTTGCCGGCGTGAAAGAAGTTTCAGCAGCATCTAACATTCCGGGTCGATCATTCAATCAAAATGAAATTTTTGAATCGAATCATCCTGAAAATGATATTGATGCTTCTGAACTCGTTGTTGATCACGATTTTCTTAAAGTATTAAACATTTCGCTGGCGGATGGACGTGATTTCCTAAGGGAGAATCCTGCGGACGCAGACAATGCATTTCTGATTAACGAAACTACTGCGCGCAATCTTCAGCTCGATCATCCGGTTGGAAAGCAAATTACCTGGGAACGGGATGGCGATACCCTGAAAGCTACTGTGATCGGTGTTGTGAAAGACTTTAATTTTCAATCCCTGCATCATACAGTAAAGCCACTGTTGATCAAATTGGGAAATAATGGTTTCAATTACATCATTCTAAAACTCCACACCAATGATTTCAACAAAACGATTAAGGAAATAGAAGGAACCTGGAAAAAATTCGACAACAGGTTTACGTTCGAGTTCTTTTTCCTGGCTGATAATCTTAACCAACAATATCGCAATGAGCAAAATATCAATCAAGTGATCATCGCATTCTCCGGGGTAGCCATTTTGATCGCCTGCTTTGGACTGCTGGGAATCGCATCGCTCACATTCCGCAACAAGACTAAAGAAATCAGTGTAAGAAAAGTTCTCGGCGCTGAGTTTGGTAATCTCGTGGTTTTGTTGCTTAAGGATTTTACTATTCTGATTTTGGTTGCCGTGATCATCGCTACACCGATTGTAATCTGGATCATGCAAAACTGGCTTCAGAATTTTGCCTATCGCGTTACGTTGAGTCCAATCATTTTCATTGGCGCTGGAATGTTTTTGATTTTGCTATCGTGGATCACGTTAGGCTACCTCACGCTGACAATGGCAAGAATCAACCCGGCCACTACGTTGAAGAGTGAGTAGTCTTCAAGGTGAGAGGCGTGATCAATAAATAACTACTTACTTGATTTTAACTAACTTCCAATGACAAAGTAGTAAACGAAGCCTTTACTTCGCCGAAATGTATCGCGCTTAACGCGTTGTTTCGTATCTTGAACGGTGATCCAGTTCGACACGATGAAAACGTCAATTCTTACCTCCCTCCTGTTTAGTTAATATCCAACCGGAAATTGTTTGCCGAAGAATCTGGGTATGCAACGAGTCCGACGTGCAACGGCTCTGAAGAAGAGCCAGCAAAATTCATTTCTACCATGTTCAACTTTTGGGACAAACACAGTGAACAACTCATATACGTCGGGTTTCTATGGCTTCACGACCTCTCCGAAGCAAAGGCGTCAAACTTAGTCGAGCAATATGGCATGAACGGACAGCCCAATGTAGAAGCGTTCAAGGAATATCTCGGTTCTCTGGGCATGAGAACATATGAGGGCGTGGACAAAAGCGGGATGCTTGAGCTAAGGGAGCAGGCGCGCGCGAGAGGCTGGGTTGTGAATTGATGGGAGGGTTTCCGAAAGGAACGAATATACTTCCTGGTTGTTACACCTGTCCTTTCCTTATCGCTCTCGGCGTTACATTTGTCCACGATTTAAAGGCCTTTCTAAATGCAGTGAGGTCCGAATAACCTAAAATATCCGACACCTCTGATATTTTTATCGTGGGGTTTTGCATTAGCTGCAAGGCGATTTCTTTTCTTATATCTCCTGCAATATCGCGGAAGGAGGTTTGTTCCTGTTGCAGTTTGCGTTGTAAAATGCGTGGTGTCATATTCAACGCTGAGGCTGCTTCTTCAATCGTAGGTATCCTTCCTCTGAACTGCATGAATAATACCTGTTTTAGATTTTCTACCGTACTGTTGGTTTCTAACAGCGCCTGCTTATCAGCCACAATGGAGTTGAATAGCTGAAACATAGATTGATCGCTGGTGAGTATAGGGGTCGATACAATGCGGTTGGTATCCTTATCGAAAAGAACGTCGCAGCCAAAAAACTCCCTGTATTGTGAAATTTCCCGAGCTTCGAATGCCACTTCAATCCGTAAAGGAACGAGGCGCTTACCCGACAGTGTATGGAATGTATTGACAAGTGCTGCCAATAAAAAGTCATTGGCATGCCTCGCGGGTTCCGGGTGTTTCATGAGCCACATCTTATTCTGCGTTATCTCAAGAACAGCAACTTCAGTGACTGTATACCTGTATTCGACCATGGGCGATACCATATGACCATACCGGCATAATAGCTGAATGCCCTGGTGAAAGTCTTTACAGCTTTGGATTAAAAAGCCAACCATTCCGTGATTCAGATTGTTTACACCCATGCCTATATGCAAGCCAATCAATGGGTCGCCCGACAACTTTAAAAGAGGAACCCAAATGAGCGCCGCTTTTTCCCATTCAACGATGTTTTCCGAGTCGCTGATTTCTTCGGGGCTGATGCCCGACATCTGGCAAAGCGTATCGAAAGAAGCTCCCAACGAGGTAGCCGTTTGAAAAATTGTGCGAATCACCGTTCCCTGTAAACCCATGGTGTAAAATATATCATTTTAGGCAGAAAATATCCTTTTCCCTGCCTGCAAATTGGCGGTGTTTTGCATCGTCAATCGAAAATATATGGAATCAACTAAAAACATATTTATAAAAAAATGGGTAGCTGGCAACCTGGTTGTATATTCTGGTGCATTAGGCTTTTTTCATCCACTTATTGCGCACGGTTTTACCGGTGACCACGATAAGCTGTTAACAACCCCGCAGTTTATTATGCATACAATTTCTCTATTCGTTTTTGTTTTCACTCTTGTCGTTACACAGAACAAAACATTTCAAGTTGCAGGCAAGCGGAACATGCTGGCCGGAGTCTGGCCGTTCTTATTCTTTACGCCCTGGGTAT
>CBHTUB010000221.1:0-9567 GCA_966095595.1 uncultured Chryseosolibacter sp.
GCCGCCATCCCTGCCGTTTCCGTTCTCAATCGGCTCTTGCCGAGGCTCACCTTACCGAACCCTACAGCCTGGGCCATTGCGAGCTCATCACGCGTAAAATCCCCCTCAGGCCCGATCAGCACAATATAACGTTGATGCTTGTCCGCTACATTCTGCAACAGATCCGGATTTTGGTGATCAACGTAAGCGATGAAACGCCTGGGTTCTGAAACGTTCGACACCACATCCCCGAATTTGACAAGACCGTTGATGACAGGAACTCTTGCCTTAAGGGATTGTTTCATGGCGCTGATCGCCACCTTGTCCAACCGGTCTTTTTTCAGGAATGTCCGTTCAGTATTCTCACATTCCATGATGGTTATATGGTCAATGCCGAGCTCAACCGATTTTTCGACAAACCATTCAATGCGGTCGGCATTTTTGGTGGGGGAGATGGCGATGTGAATGGAGTAGTCGCGTGGTTGATCGGCATAGGAACGCTTTACCGAGAAACCGCACCGCTGCATGTTGGCATCGGTTATAACAGCCTCGTAAAATGTTCCCTTGCCATCGGTGATCAAAAGGTCGTCACCGGGTTTGTGGCGTAGGACCTTGACACAATGCCGCGACTCTTCCTGATCGAGGTACGAGACCCCTTCAGGGAGCAGTGGCTGATAGAATAAATTCACTTAAGCGTATTCCTTGTGAAGCTTTTCCACGAGCGCGATGTAGTCGCTCTTGGCCTGGTCCTTCGACTTTCCCTTCAGCTCAGCCCAGGCGTCGTATTTCGCAATAGCCTTGAAGTCGAACCCCCCGGGTCGGTCGCCGCTTACGTCACCTTCCGTGGCCTGCTTATAAAGCGCGTAAAGTTGCAAAAGCTCCTCGTTGCTCGGGCGTTTGGTAAGCTCCTTTGAACGGGTTACGGCGCTTTCGAATTGCTGGGTCAGATCCATGATCGTGCTATTGATTATTTACGCTTGCTCATCTCTACGTACGGGCGAACCTTTTCGCCTACATAAAGCTGTCTCGGACGTCCGATAGGCTCCTTGTTTTCGCGCATTTCCTTCCACTGGGCGATCCAGCCCGGCATGCGGCCCATAGCGAACATTACGGTGAACATATCGACTGGCAGACCAAGTGCCCTATAGATGATCCCAGAGTAGAAGTCTACGTTCGGATATAGCTTGCGTTCTACGAAGTATGGATCTTTCAACGCAGCTTCTTCGAGCTTCTTGGCGATCTCCAGGATAGGGTCGTTGATGCCGAGCTTTTTAAGGACGTCGTCCGCTGCTTTCTTGATGATCTTCGCGCGAGGGTCGAAGTTCTTGTATACCCTGTGGCCGAAGCCCATCAGTCTGAATCCGCTGTTCTTATCCTTTGCCTTGTTGATCCACTTCTCTGTGTCTCCACCATCCTGGCGGATGTTTTCCAGCATAACGATCACCTCCTGGTTGGCGCCACCGTGAAGTGGTCCCCAGAGCGCGTTGATACCTGCGGAGATCGAGGAGTAGATACTTGCCTTTGACGAGCCTACGATGCGAACGGTTGAGGTCGAGCAATTCTGCTCATGATCCGCGTGGAGGATGAGCAACTTATCGAGCGCGTCGGCTACCACCGGATCTACCTCATATTGTTCGGCAGGCAGCGCGAACATCATTTTCAGGAATCGCGAGCAATAGTCGAGCGAGTTATCAGGATAATTTACCGGATGACCCACTGCGTTCTTATAAGCCCATGCCGCGAAGGTTGGCATTTTTGCCAGTGATCTCACGATGCTCAGGTAAACGCCTTCCGCCGATCTGTTGGGATCTATCGACTCCGGATAAAATGCTGTCTGCGAGCAGAAAAGTGACGCGAGCACGCCCATCGGGTGCGACGTCGACGGAAATCCGTCTAATATCTTTTTAACATCCTCGTGTACGAGTGTATGTGTCTTGATGTCGTGGCTGAATTTGTCGAGTTGTGGTTGCGTTGGCAGCTGACCGAAGATGAGCAGGTAGGCCACTTCGATAAAGGATGACTTCTCTGCAAGGTCCTCGATGGAATAACCTCTGTATCTGAGAATTCCGTTATCACCGTCAAGGAAGGTGATAGCACTCTTGGTCGCACCTGTATTCTTATAGCCCGGGTCGAGCGTTACAACTTTAGCTTTTTCAAGAAGGTCGCTGATATCAACGGCTACCTCGCCTTCTGTTCCTTCAATGACCGGAAGGGTATAAGACTTACCGTCAATGATCAATTCTGCAGTTTTAGACATGTGGAAATATGGTTATTACACGGGTTTTAAATATACAGGTGAATTTTGTTTCCGGAAAAGAAATCCCAAAATAAACACCAATAAGTCGGGTTAATTGTTTCCGAGGATCAGCGGCAAGCCGTCGTTACCGGAACCTACAACGATTACTTTGGAGTTCGGCGACTTCGAAAGCTCCAGCGTGGCCTCGATGCCTCTCATTTTCAACAGTCTGTCCGTTAAGCTACTGTTAACAATATTGTTGGCTTTGGCTTCGCCCTCGGCGGCGATCCTCTTGCGTTCGGCCTCACTGCGCTCCTTGTCCAGACGATATTGGTAGGCCAGGGCTTCCTGTTCCTGCTGAAGCTTGTTTTCTATGGCAACCCTGATCTGATCGGGAAGCTTGATGGAGCGTATCAGCACTGCCGTGGCGTTTACGTAGTTAGCGTTGAGGATCTTTTCAGTCTCGCTCTTGATCGCGATCTCGACCTCTGCACGTTTGGTCGAATAGATCTCCTCAGCCGTATAACGGGCCATGACCTGCCGGGCAACGGACCTGACTTCCGGAATGACAAGGCGAATGGCATAGTCCTTCGTGAACTTCTCGTGGATGTCTCCGATCTTGTCAGGCATCGGAAAATAACGAACGGTGACATCGACATGGATAGGCAAACCATTCTTGTCGTTGATGTCCATGTTCTCGTCCGTAGAGATCTCGGCGATCTCATATATGATGACGTCGTTCCAGGGCGCCTTGATATGTGTTCCGGGGTCGATGATGGTCCCCTTGTCCAGACCCTTGCCGAAAGGGTAAAAGATGACTGCGCGTTCGGAAGGTCCGAGTTTGTAAAAGATACTCGAAGAAAGGCCCATTAAAACGAAAAAGGCAATTACACCAAGAATGATGAATGGCAGGAATCTACGATTATTCATAGGTCAGGTATTTAGCAAGTGGTTAGGAGAGACCAATTATGGTCACGTCAAAACTACAATAAATTTGAAGATGATCGATCCAGGTTGCCGTAGTTATCCGAATTTCATTTGAAAGATTTGGGGACTGCTTTTGGCTATTGGGTGTTGGTGAGGGTAAATGCCATGCCGTTATTTACCAAAGACCAATAGCCAAATGCCAATAGCGTTTTACTTATACCGATAGCCAGTCGCCCTCCTGCCGATCTTTTCAGGCAGACCGTTCAAATCGTCCTCCCGTCCTTTTTCATGAAAAATTTGACTGATAACTATTCCTTCGATACATTTAAAAAGCCCTAAACCCCTGGTATGAAGAGACGGACTCTGCTGTTGTTGCTGTTGATGACGTTGTCGTTGTTCGGATTTTCCCAGCCCAAAGAGATCGATTCGCTTACCAGGACCCTCGAGAACAGCGCTTCGCCAACACAAAGGGTGGACATTCTCAATGAGCTGTCATCTGCATGGTTCCACTATGATATTGATAAATCGTACGACCTGAGCGTGCAGGCGGAGCGTGAGGCGCGCCAGGCAGATTACGTGCGCGGCGTTCGGGCAGCCCTTATTTATCAGGGGCTTACGCTTGTCGACCGAGGCGCGTATGCCCGCGGACTTGCAAAGTATCGTGAAGCGGAATCGTTCAGGGACGACGATGAGCTGAAATGCTATAACGAGGTGCTCATTGGCGTTGTCTTTCAGTCACTGGCCAGGTACGACTCGAGTGAATTGTATTACCACAAGGCAATAGAGCGGGCGTTGCGCGTGAAAAGTGACCGCTATCTCGCTTACGCCTACAAGAACTTTGGCAAGCTACTCGTGACGTTGTGGCGAAATAGTGAAGCCGAGCGTTACTTCAATCAATCGCTGGCGATCTATCAGCGCCGTCATAACACGGCCGCAGCGGCCGAAACGCTCTATGCCCTTGCCGACGCCCGCACAAACCTTGGCAAGATGAACGAAGCCCATGCCCTCATCGAACAGGCATGCGGGATAGCCGATAGCCTTAAAAACGATGCCCTGCTTAAGTTATCATGCGCAGCACACCAGGGCCGGATCCATTTCGAGATTGCGGATTATGGTGAGTCGCTGAGAAACTATTTTCTCGGTCTATCGATCCTGGAGGAGATCGAAATGCCTGTAGAGAAGGCACGCATTCTCAGTGGTCTCGGCGATGTGTACGAGGCGCTTGGCCAGAACGATGTTGCCGCAAGGTATTATCTGGAGTCGCTCAAAGTTGCCGAGAAGGTCGGCATCAAATACGAAATTGCCAACGTTCAGGGTAGTGTTTACTTCATTTATAAAAATCAGAAGAACTTCAGGCTTGCCCATGCCTATATCGATAAGTCCATTGCGCTGAGGACAGAGATAAACGACAAGAATGGTCTCGGTCTCAGCTATAACGGTAAGGGCCTTATCTATATCGATCAACTGAAATATGATTCTGCGCTGATCTACTTCGACAGGTCGCTCAGGTATTTCAATGAAGTGGGTAACAGAATGGGGTTGTCGATGGCAACGTTCAATAAGGGCCGGGTGATGCAGAAGCTCAAACGTTATGACCAGGCGATAGACTATTATAAGACCACCCTGCTGATCGAAGAGGAGATCCATAACAACTACAATCTCGGCGTGGCCTACAATGCCATTGGCGATCTCTATCTGAGCATTGGCGATTTTTCAAAGGCGGCTGATTATCTGCAGAGGAGCCAGAAAATGGCGGAGGCCACCACTTCGAAGACACTTGTAATGAATAACAGCTTCTCATGGTACAATCTCTACAAGGCGCAGGGGAGGGTGAGCGAGGCACTGAAGTTTCATGAGAAGTACGTGGTTTACCACGATAGCATCTACTCGGAGATGAGCGCGGGAAAGCTGACCGAGATGGAGGCTCTGTATCAGCTTGAAAAAAAGAACCAGGAGATCACGCTGCTCAACCAGGAGAAACAGCTGAAAAATAACGAGATCCGGTTGCAACAGTCCAGGATCAACCTTCAGACTATTCTGCTCGGCTCGTTCCTTGTCATCCTGATCCTGGTATCCTATTTTGCCTTTGCGGCGAGCCGATACAATAAGCGGCTCACCCGTGCGCATCGCGAGATCACCGAGCAAAAAGAGGAGATCCAGGCGCAGTCCGAGGAACTGATAGAAGCCAATGCGACCATCGCCAATATCAATAAGGATCTGGAGAACAAGATCGAGCAGCGTACCGCCGCGCTCACACAGGCGTATAAGGAGCTTGACACGTTCTTCTATAGGTCATCGCACGACTTCCGCAGACCGCTCACCACATTTCTGGGCCTCGCGGAGGTGGCCAACGTCACGGTAAAGGATCCCAATGCACTCGAGCTTTTCGAAAAGGTGCGGGATACGGCCATTAATCTGGACAAAATGCTGGTCAAGCTTCAGTCGATCAGTGACGTTGGCTCCCAGCAGATGGTGTACAAGGAAGTACTACTGAAGGAGATATTCGATGCGGTCTGCAACGACTTCCGGGAGGAGCTTCAAAGGAGAAATATCAAGACAACGACGGACATCAGGCTAAGGGAGGCCTTTATATCGTACCCGGCAATGGTGAAAACAGTCATCGAAAACATCGTCGAGAACGCCATTCAGTTTAGCAGCAGCAACAGCCCCTACATCAAGTTCAGCGCGTATGGGAGTGGTCAATACGTGACCATCGATATCCAGGACAATGGCCATGGCATCGCCAAAGAGTATCACGAACAGATATTCGAGATGTACTTCCGCGGGAGCGAGCGATCCAAGGGTAATGGTCTGGGGCTTTACATCGTCAAGAAAGCGGTAGATAAGCTCGAAGGCTCCATCACCCTCTCCAGTGTGGTGAACGTTGGCACTACGTTTACGATCATGCTTCCCAATAAGCTCTGAGCGTGGCTGATAAGTCAATGGTCAATAGTCATTGGTCAATGGGAGTGCATTGGGCCGTTCTGAAACGTGGGTTGGCAATCCTGAATTAACCCTATTGACCATTCAACGACTGACCATTCAACCATTGACAAAAAAAAAGCGATGCTGTTCGCACCGCTTCAATATCAGTAAGCTACGCCTGAGAAGGAAGGCCTACTCTTCAGAGTCACCACCGCCTGGCGATGCGCTGTTCATAGCCCCTGCGGGAGCGCCGAACAACGATGTTTGAGAAAGGGGTGATGGAGCACTTGATGGTGCACTTCCGGTAGAGACTGCAGGTTTTGGAGCTGGCTTTCTTGCCGGAGCAGATTTTTTAGGAGCTGCTTTTTTCTTCGGAGCAGATTTTTTCGCAGCAGGTCTCTTCGCTGCTTTTTTGGCGGCCTTCTTAGCTGCCTTCTTCGGCGACTTTTTAGCAGCTTTCTTAGCTACCTTCTTTGCCGACTTCTTAGCTGCTTTTTTTGCTGCCTTTTTAGGAGCTTTCTTCGCAGCCTTCTTTGCTTTTTTTGCCATAGCTTAAGTTGGTTTTGTAATGTTCAGATGTTGGTTTGAGTTGATGAGTTATCGGTTTGTCAATCCTTTACACACTAAATTTAAATAACTCCACTACTTTACAATAGTGATTATAGTAAAATTTTTAATCGATGGCAAAAGAGAGGCTCATCATTTAACGAAATCTTTCGACGAGCCGGGTCTATTCAAGGCTTAAGATCAGCACATCGGTGGGGTCTCTACGCTTGCCTGTCGTAGCTTTAGCGAGAAGGCATGACCACCTCAGCGGGATGGAATGGATGGTCCTGGATTGATCGATGAACCTCGGCCGTCAGGGTTCCGCAGGTCTGCAAAACACTCTGAGCGTAGACAGAATACGAGGAATGACAGGCCTTTATCCTGACAAAATTCGGTATTATGGCAGGGGCTGTGCAGAGTTGTTCGCAAGAAAAAAGCCCTTCGGAGGGAAGGGCTTTGTGAAATATGTTTCGAGGCAGGCTAGGCGTAGAGTGCTTCCTTCTGCTCGGCCACCTTCTCGTTCTCTATGTACTCATCATACGTCATGAGCTTGTCGATAAAGCCGTTTGGTGTGATCTCGATGATGCGGTTCGCAACGGTCTGCGTGAACTCGTGGTCATGGGAGGTGAACAACACCGTTCCCGGGAAGTCTTTCAGGGCGTTGTTGAAGGCCGTGATCGACTCGAGATCGAGGTGGTTCGTCGGCTCGTCAAGGATCAGGAGATTGGCGCCGGTGAGCATCATCCTGGAGATCATGCATCGCATCTTTTCTCCTCCTGACAACACGTTGGCCTTCTTGAATACCTCCTCGCCTGAGAAGAGCATTTTGCCAAGGAACCCACGGATATAAACCTCGTCTTTATTCTCTTCCTCGGCATATTGCCTCAGCCAGTCGATGAGGTTATCGTCGGTATTGAAGTACTTTTCGTTGTTGGCCGGCAGGTAGGCAGGTGTTATCGTCTGGCCGAACCTGAACTCGCCGGTCGTGGGTTTTAGCTCACCCATCAGGATCTGGAACAGCGAGGTTATTGCCAGGCCCTGCTTGCTGAGGAATGCGATCTTGTCTCCCTTGTTGACAAAAATGTCCAGATTTTTGAAGAGCGTCTCTCCGTTCAGGTCATAGCTGAGGTTCTCGATCTGGAGGATCTGGTCTCCGGCAGTTCGCTTCTGCTGGTAGATGATCGCAGGGTACCTTCTGTTTGAAGGCTGGATATCGTCCAGATTGATCTTTTCAAGAAGCTTTCTGCGGCTTGTTGCCTGCTTTGATTTGGAAGCGTTGGCGCTGAACCGGGCGATGAACTCCATGAGCTCCTTGCGCTTGTCCTCGGCCTTCTTATTGGCGGCAGAGCGCTGCTGGAGGGCAAGCTGGCTCGACTGGTACCAGAACGTATAGTTACCGGTGAACAGCCTGATCTGCTTGAAGTCGATGTCGACCACGTGTGTGCAGACGGTGTCAAGGAAGTGTCTGTCGTGCGATACGACGATCACCGTATTCTTGAACTCAAGTAAGAAATCCTCAAGCCAGCCGATCGTTTGAAGATCAAGGTCGTTGGTAGGTTCGTCGAGGATCAGGATATCGGGGTTACCGTAGATGGCCTGGGCCAGCAGCACACGGACCTTCTGATTCCCTGAAAGCTCCTTCATGAGCTTGTAATGATCCTCTTCCGGAATGCCGAGGCCGCTCAGCAGGGCAGCAGCATCCGATTGTGCGTTCCAGCCATTCATCTCTGAAAATTCATGTTCAAGCTCGGAAGCCTTTATTCCATCTTCTTCTGAAAAATCAGGCTTTGCGTAAATGGCGTCTTTCTCCTGCATCAGGTTCCAGAGCCTGGAATGGCCCATGATCACAGTATCCAGCACAGGCACCTCATCGAACTGATAGTGGTTCTGACGGAGTACCGCCATACGTTTTCCCGGTTCGATGCTGACGTGACCGCTGGTAGGGTCGATGTCTCCCGCAAGGATCTTCAGAAAGGTAGATTTACCGGCTCCGTTCGCTCCGATTACGCCATAGCAATTGCCAGGCGTGAATTTCATGTCCACCTGGTCGAATAATACACGCTTTCCGAACTGGAGTGATAAGTTATTTACTGCAATCATGTTGTTGTGAAAAGATCAAGCTGCAAAGATACGCCTCCGATTCCAGATTTCAGACTCCAAATTTCAGATTACGCCAAACAATTTGAGATCTGAAATCCTGAAATATGAAATCTATTTCGACTCGCGTTTTCCTTTGGCCTTCTGGCCCACCAGCAGAATATTAATTTGTTCGTCAGGGCCCAGGTTGTTCATTTGCTGCTGCACCCAGGGGTAACGTTTCTTTACCCGCGACGATAAAGGCTTAATGGTATATATCTTGGGATTGGGAAGGCAGGCAGCGATCATGGCGGCTTCGCTCTGGCGGAGCTTTTTAGCCGGTTTCCTGAAGTATTTCTGAGAGGCGGCTTCAATGCCGAAAACACCTTTGCCCATCTCGGCCACATTCAGGTAAACTTCCAGGATCCGCTTTTTACCCCACACCAGCTCGATCATAAAGGTGAAATACACTTCCAGCCCCTTACGGAAATACGACCTGCCGTTCCAGAGGAATACGTTCTTGGCTACCTGCTGGCTGATGGTGGAAGCACCGCGAATGCGCTTAGGCCTTTTCTGATTGTGCTCCATGGCCTTGCCGATGCTTTTCCAGTCGAAGCCATTGTGTACCGGAAATAATTGATCTTCGGCAGCGATCACGGCTAGCCCTGCATTCGGGGAGATCTCTTCGAGCGGAACGTAGTCGCGTGTAAGCCCGTCACCACTTATCCAGCTTCCAAGCTGCACCGTTGTGATGGGAGGGAACACCCACTTGAGAATCACAATGTAGATCAGCTGGGCTGTGAACAGGATGATGAAGGTCTTTTTAGCAATGATCCAGCAACGCTTTAACAATTCCATCGCGCATGAAGTAGGGTGAC
>CBHTUB010000222.1:0-9399 GCA_966095595.1 uncultured Chryseosolibacter sp.
CGTTGGACGAAGGACTGGATGTTCTTCAAACTGTGGCGCCCGACATCATATTTATGGATAACAATTTGCCCGAGGGACTAGGATGGGAACGCCTGCATCAGATCAACGAACGTTTTCCCGATTGCAAGATCAACCTTATTTCGGCATTCGATTCAACACCGGTCACATTGCCGGAAAATCCGAATAACATTGCTATAATTGAAAAACCGCTTCGGCTGAACATGCTCAAGGACTATCTGTGATCAGGAATTGCCCTCGGCCGGCTTCGTCACCGCACTGCCCTCCTCGTCGTCTTTCTTGTTCTGCTTGTCTCTCTTTTCTTTTCGTGCCCTTCGTCTTTCTTCGCGCCGTTCCTTTCTTTTCTCCTTCCGCAGGTCCCGTTTAGAAAGGACCTCAGGTTTTTCAGGCTCACTGATCTCATTTTCGCCCGACGCTGTGCTAGCCGAAGCTATGGATACGGTTCCGTCGGCATGATGATCAAAGGCCTCTGCAAAGGCGTTGCTGAAAATATTCCATAAAGCCGGCAGGAAAGAAGGATCCACGGATGAGATCTCTCCGGCAACCGGGACTTTTGTGGCAAATTGATCTTGTTTTTGATTTTCCAGGGCTTCGGTGATAAAATTCACCATAGATTCCCATAGTACCTCCACAGGTTTTTCCTTGTCTTCCTTCCAATTGGCAATCTGAAGCCCGTGAAACAAAGGCTTCACGTAACCGGAGATCTTTCCATCGAGTACGGCTACTTCGGAGTACATGTTGAAATTTCCATGCTCCACGTCAACTTTTGCGTAAGCTTCAAAAAAATCGTTGAGCGCTTTCAGGTTCACACTTTCGAAACGCAGGTCCATGTCGAAGTCCGGGACTTTTTTCATTAGGTTGGCCTTCATGGCGATATTCAATTGTCCGTTGCCGATGGATAGCGCCTGCAGATAGATCCTGGAGGGGAGCAATTCCGGATTGTCGTTTGCATTATTCAGGTTCAAGGCATCGAGCTGAACATTGTTTAGAAAGAGATCGACTTCCGGTGCCGTTGAAAAATCATAAAATGCAATTTTACCGTCACTCACCCTTAGGCGATTTATCCTGAAAGGCATCAGCTTCTTGATCGGCTCCGTCCAGTCGACGTTTTTTCCTGACTGCACATCTCCCGGCTCTTCGCTGCCTGTTGCAGGATCATTTACTTTTTTTTCAGCAATGAAATTCAATATGGGTTTCCTGAAGGTGATCTCGCCAACAAGTTCGCCGTCGAGGATCGCGTTCCATTCGACGGAGAGATCGGTAACGGGAATGTCGACGAAAGGAATTTGCTTGTCACCGTCGATCTTGAATATGCGTATGCTGTCTATTTCGTATGCTCCGCGATAGAGATGGATGTGGACATCGGAGACCGATCCCCTGTAACCTTCCAATTCATTTAATACGTTGTTGACGTAGCGCGTAACGATGTACGGAAGTGTAAGCCTAAAGGCAACCAACAGCACGAATACAACCAGCACGACACGCCACACCCTGTGTTTCCTGACAGTCATGGCTTTTACCTTTTCTCATAGCGTCAAGTTAAATTCTTATGCCGTTCGAATCAGACCTTGTCTTTTTTTCGGAGTGCATCCACCAGCTTGCTGTCTTCGATCTTATCGATCTTGTAAGCCGACTTGATACCCGAGCCAACGGCCTTCCACCAGAAATTGAAAATGTATTTGGACGTATTCCTGTCGAATGCAATGTTACCTTTCCGCACTTCGAACGGTTTGTCGTTTTCCCGCTCGGTCCGAAGGATAAAGTTGTTGATAATAAAAGTCTTCACACCGGCTTTGTGGACTTTGTCGTCATCGCGATCAAATAAGCGTTGGAAGAATCCTTTCCTGGGTTTGGCGCGGAAGCTCACGATCTTGAGATCGCGGTAGTTCATTTCAATCTCCCCGTCAGCATGCTGCAGGTTGGCTGCGAAGACAAACGAAAGTCTGTTCATTCTCCCGGACTCTGCCTTTATTCCAAGCACGGGCGCCAGTATTGGATTTAGCTCGGACAATTCGAAGTTGCTGAGGTAGCCCTGCACACTGTGCTTCTTCAATGGGTCCGCGGGAAGCTCGGCTTTAAGGTGCATCCTTCCCTTGCCCATCAGCGCTGCACTCGCTACAAGACTTGTTACGCTGTCGCGCGCGCCGGCGGTATTGTTGATGTTTCTGATGGTTGCGAAGAGATCCTTAAAGAAAACGTGTCCGGAGGAGTCGGCATCTTCACCAAACTCTTCGTAACGGACAAAACTTCGATTCAGCATTAGACTGTCGATCTTCAGACCAAACGGTAGGCTGTTGAGTTGCTCTATCGGAAGTTTTTTATAGCCGACCTTGTTGGGCACGCGCTTGTCGCGATAGGCGCTGAGGTTGATCTGGGTGGTCAGTTTTCGGATGACGATGCCGACCGTGTCAGGCTTCCTTAACACCTCGAAGCCATAACAATTGACATATGGGATTACGCCATCGAACCGATCGGTTTGAAAACCGCGTTTCCGGGAAAAGGCATAATTTCCATAGTGAGGAATGATGCGAATTGTGTCGATGTCGGCAAGCTTTAACGGCAGGTTCAGACTAACAGAGTTGATTCTGAAAGTATACTGCTCTACCATGTCGTCAATAACGACGTTCGATGCGAGAAATCTGTCGAGCGTTCCGAACGTGGGCTGGTCCTCGTAGAAGGAGAGCGCAAAATTCTCAACAAATACATCGGACCTGTAGGAGAACGGGATATCGCATTGATCTTTGGACAGCATGTGTAATGAGAGGGCCGGCATCAATAGCTCATTGATGCGGATGCTGAACTCGGCCTTTCTGTTAACAAGTGAATCGCGTCCAAAATAGCGTTCGTGCAGCACCAGTTTGGTGGAGTCTAATGTGACCTTCTGAAAGACCAGCTTTTTTTTAAAGAGCAAAGGCAGGAACTCGATTCCATCAGCCCGGATGTATTTGGCGCGTATGAAACTATGTGGCTTGCAGGCCACGGTGTCGAGCGATCGCTTCACCTGAAGGTTAAAGATCTCCACCCGGTTGTTGTCCCAGCTGAGCTTTATAGAATCGTATTTGATCATATAGCCGGCATCCCTGAGGGAATACAGCCGGGTCTCCAATCGATCGACGAGGTAACTGACAAAGAGGTTCTGGCCCACCAGCCACGCCGTCGTGAGCGTAGCGAGAAAAAGTCCGGTAAACAGCAAAATTTTTCTTAAACGTCTGCTATGCATATCTATCATCACCGGATAAGTAACTAAAGAATAGTGCCGGTGGAGAATTTCACGGAAAGTGTTGAACGAAAAATGTATATTTCTTAACCATTCCGCCACGCTGCTTTATTACGCGAGTCGGAAGGTGGTATCTTTGCGCAATCATGACTAATGTGGCTAATAATCTGTACAAACGTCTATTGATCATCGACGACGATGTAGAGGATCAGGAGATTTTTATAGAAGCGTTAAAAGAGGTCGATTCGTCCGTAATCTGTTATACGGCAACCAGCGGCGAAGAGGCCTTTAAACGTATGGAAACCGAGGTTGTGCTGCTTCCAGACCTGATATTTCTGGATCTGAATATGCCCAAGCTGAACGGAAAGCAGGTGTTAAAGGAGATCAAGACCAGCCGATTGCTTCGGCACATTCCGGTGATCATGTATTCGACGTCGTTCGCTCCCCGCGATATCGACGAGATCAAGCACGTTGGTGCGATCCACTATTTATTGAAACCATCACGGTTCGACGATCTGTGCCATGCATTGACGTATATACTGTCCGTTGACTGGCAGAAGGAGCAGTAGCTTCGTTGGAATAGACTGCACGTTACACGCTTCACGCTGGAGGGACATTTGTTACTTAACGGCAAGTTGCCTTGCCGGCACAATTCTGAAATCGCAGCAAATCAGCTATCAAGGCTCGCCTCAATCGGTGCCGGCTCCGCCTTGGGTTGCAGGGGAAGCGAGACAATGAAGGTAGAACCTTCGTTGATTTTGCTTCGTGCCGACATGTATCCCTTATGTTGTTCGACGATCTTTTTGCAGAGGGCAAGGCCGATACCCGTTCCCTGAAACTCGGTGTTGTGGTGCAGGCGTTTGAACATCCCGAATATTTCCTCCGCGTATTTTTGGTCGAACCCGATACCGTTGTCCTGGATCAGGATCTTGCAATAGCGCGAGTCCTTATTCTTGCCGTTCAGCAGGGTGTTGACCTCATGGGTTATCTTTACAACCGGCTCGACATCTTTTTTGCTGTACTTAAGGGCATTACCGATCAGATTCTGGAAGAGCGGCTTCATCAGACCGGGATTTACCGTGAGGACCGGTAGTTTATCGATGTGCAGTTTTGCATTCTTGGTTTTGATCTCTTCATCCAGGTCGACCAATACTTCTTCTATCAGCTGGTTGATATCCGTTTCCACGAATGCGGCTTTGTCGACTGCTATCTTGGAAAAGGTCAGGATATCCGTAATGAGGTTCTGCATTCTTTCGGCAGCCTTTTGGATGCGGGCAATGTTCGTCTTCCCGTCTTCATCAAGAACGTTCTGATACTTTAATTGCAGGCGGTCGCTGAACATCCTGATCTTGCGGAGGGGTTCCTGCAGATCGTGGGAAGCCATGAACGCAAAACGATCGAGATCCTTATTGGCCGATTCGAGGCTTGCAATATTCTCGAGCAATTGCCGGTTGAGCTGTTTGATCTTCTCTTCCGACGACTTGCGTTCCTTGATCTCCAGCTCCAGGTTTTTGTTGATCGCCACAAGACGCTGTTCCTGGGCCAGCAGCTGCCGGTTCTTTTTATAAAGGTCGATGAGGACCGAGACTTTCGCCCGGAGAACGCCCGGATTGATGGGCTTGTAGATGTAGTCCACCGCGCCTGCCTGGTATCCCTTGAAAATATTGTCGTCTCCGAAATTATTTGCCGTGATAAAAATGATGGGAATGTGCTTCAGCTTTTCACGCTCATAAATGAGCGCAGCTGTCTCAAACCCGTTCAGGTTAGGCATCTTTACGTCCATCAGGATCATGGCAAAGTCGTACTCCTGAAGCAGGATCTTCAATGCCTGTCGTCCTGACGTGGCTTTGATAAACTTGTATCCATCCGGTTCCAGAATGGTCTCGATGGAAAGAAGGTTATCCTCACGATCGTCTACTAACAATATTTTCGGCTGCATTTACAAAATTTGAGATTTCAGATCTCAAATTTCAGAATGAATTTATTATCTGAAACTTGAAATCTGAAATCTGTTGATCAAATTATTTACAGAACCAGAGTCGCATCAACGACAATAACTGGTCGATTTTTACCGGTTTGGTTATGTAATCCGAAGCGCCGGCGTCGATACACTTCTGCCGGTCGCCTTTCATCGCCTTCGCGGTTACCGCAATGATCGGCAGCGTGCTGTTCTTGTGCTCACGCCTGATCTTCTGCGTTGTTTCGTAACCGTCCATCTCCGGCATCATGATATCCATCAGAACCATTTCGATCCTGGGATTATCGTTCAGCGTCTGTATCGCTTCCTTGCCGGACTCAGCAGTGATCACATTGATGTTGTACCGCTCGAATACCGTTGTAAGCGCAAACAGGTTACGAACGTCATCATCGACAACCAGCACTGTTTTGTTGGTCAGAATATCTTCCTTGCTTCTGATATTTTCGATGATGCGGCGCCGTTCCGGAGCCAGATCCTTATGCGCAATGTGAAGGTGTGTAATGGTCTCCTCCAGCAAATGCTCGATCGAGTTGACACCCTTCAGCAATACTGAATTGGAATTCTGGTTGATCTGCGACAGCTCGTGCCGGTTGAAATCCTTCGCCGAATAAATGATCACGGGTGTGAGCTTCTTCTTGGTCTTGCCGACACGATGAACAAGATCGGGTCCGGAAATGTCCGGTAGCGTGTAATCCAGAATTATACAGTCAAATTCCTGATTCTCCATCAGGTTGAACGCATCCTGGCCGGTGGTCGCAATGGTGACATGCAGGTCGTCGGACTTCAGCATTTTTGCGATCTGTGATGAATCGATCTCGTTGTCTTCTACAACCAGCACGTGCTTTTCCTTTTTCTCATTGAACGTGATGATGTCGTCGAACAATTCATTCAGCGAATCGTTGTCGAGCGGCTTCAGCAGGAAGCTTCTTGCTCCGCGTTTCAATGCCAGCACTCTATTCTCGTCCCCGGAGATCACGTGGATCGGAATGTGACGATAGTTGAGGTCGTTCCTCAAAAGGTCGATAACTTTCCATCCGCTGGTGTCGGGCAGCTTGACGTCGAGCGTCATGGCGATCGGATTGAAGCGGTTGATGAAATCGAATACTTCGAGATAGTTTGTTGCCACGACCGCCTTGAGATTGACGGAGTGGGCCTTATCGAGGATGATCTTGCTGAACCGCAGGTCATCTTCCACTACCAGGACAACCTTGTCGCTCGGCTGAATGTTGTTCCGGTCGTCACCAGCTTCGTTGATCATCTCGTTGACGACGTCCATGCTGGCCCGCGTCTCGATGCCTTCGTTGGTGATCTTCAGGTTGCCCAGCAACGAGTTGAGATCCTGGTCTTCGTTTGCCAGCTGGGATATTGCCTTGATGCTATCAGGTGCCCGCTCGTTCGTTGTTGTCATTGGAACGCTTTCGATCGGCAGGAAGAGCGTAAATATACTTCCCTGTCCAGGCGAGGACTCGAGCTCGATCGTACCACCGAGCAGTTCGGCAAGACCGCGGCTGATGGAGAGACCAAGACCTGTTCCACCGTATTTACGGGATGTCGAACCTTCTGCCTGCTGGAACGCTTCGAAGATGATCATCTGCTTGTCCTGCGGAATGCCGATACCGGTATCCTTGATGGAGAAGCCGATGACTTTCTTTGCATTGTCGAGGTTCGGATTGTTTGGCTTCCACTTGCCTTTTGCTTCGAATATCTTGAGGCTTACTTCGCCTTTTTCAGTGAACTTGAACGCATTCGACAGCAGGTTCTTGAGGATCTGGTTCAGGCGCTGGATATCGGTATCCATCGAGTTCGGCAGATCCGGGGCGATGTCGATATGAAATTTGAGGTTCCTTGCTTCCGAGATCGGACGGAACGTTGTTTCCACGAATCCGGAGATCTCCGAAATGTGCACGGGAGCAATGTTTGTAGAAATAAAACCTGATTCGATCTTCGAAAGGTCGAGGATATCGTTGATCAGGTTGATCAGGTCATCGCCGCACGAGTGAATGGTCTTCGCATACCTAACCTGTTTTTCCGTCAGGTTACCTTCGACGTTCTCATACAATTGCTGTGCGAGGATCAGGAGCGAATTCAGCGGCGTTCTCAATTCGTGAGACATATTGGCAAGGAACTCTGACTTATATTTGGAAGTAAGCTGCAGCTGTTCTGCTTTTTCCTCGAGTGATTTTCTCGCTTCTTCAACCTCTTTGTTCTTGGCTTCCACTTCTTCTTTCTGCTTCACAAGCAGCAACGCCTTGTCCTGCAGCTCGTCGTTCGTTCTGCGGAGCTCATCCTGCTGGATCTTCAACTCGCTTGCAAGTGACTGCGACTGAGCGAGGAGTTCCTCCGTACGTGTATTGGTCTCGATCGTATTCAATACGATACCGATAGATTCTGTCAGCTGGTTCAGGAAGTCCTGGTGTGTTTCGCTGAATGCATCGAGCGATGCAAGCTCGATCACCGCTTTCACATCGTTCTCGAACAACACCGGAAGAATGATCAGGTTGGCCGGTTTAGCCTTGCCGAGGCCTGAGCTCACCTTGATATAGTTGTTCGGTACGTTGGTAAGAAGAATTCTTTCCTTTTCAAATGCGCACTGTCCAACAAGTCCTTCGCCGATGGCAAACTCCCTCGGAATGTTCTTGTCTTCCTTATAGGCGTAAGCTGAGAAGAGCTTCAGTTTTGTCTGTGCTGTTTCTTCGTCTTGTTTCAGGATGTAGAAGGCGCCGTAGTGGGCGTTAACAACCTGGGCAAGCTCGGAGAGGATACGCTTGGTCACGGTATTGAGGTCTTTCTGACCCTGCAGCATCTGCGTGAACTTCGCGAGGTTGGACTTCAGCCAGTCTTGTTCCTGGTTACGTAACGTTGTCGCTCTCAGGTTGGCGATCATCTGGTTGATCGTGTCTTTCAAGGCTTCCACTTCACCTTTCGCTTCGACGCGGATCATTCGGGTGAGGTCACCTTTTGTTACCGCAGACGCCACCTCAGAGATCGAGCGCACCTGTGTTGTGAGATTTTGTGCAAGCTGGTTTACGTTTTCAGTCAGGTTCTTCCAGATACCGGATGCACCAGGCACGGAAGCCTGTCCACCAAGTTTTCCTTCTACACCCACCTCGCGTGCAACGGTAGTCACCTGATCTGCAAACACCGCGAGCGTGTCGATCATTTCATTGATTGTCTCCGTAAGCTGCGCAACTTCGCCCTTCGCGTTGATCACAAGCTTCTGGCGCAGGTTACCCGACGCAACGGCAGTCACCACTTTTGCGATACCGCGCACCTGTGATGTAAGGTTGGAAGCCATCATGTTCACGGAGTCCGTCAGATCTTTCCACGTACCGGCTACACCTTTTACTTCTGCCTGTCCGCCGAGCTTACCCTCCGTACCTACTTCGCGGGCAACACGCGTTACTTCGAAAGCAAACGAGTTGAGCTGCTCCACCATCGTGTTGATCGTATTCTTCAGATCGAGGATCTCGCCTTTTACGTCGATAGCCACAGTTTTCGACAAGTCGCCTGACGCCACCGCTTTTGTCACCTGTGCGATGTTTCGCACCTGTGCTGTCAGGTTACCGGTCATCTGGTTCACCGAGTCGGTAAGGTCTTTCCAGGTACCCGCTACACCAGGCACGAAGGCCTGGCCGCCGAGACGACCGTCGGTACCTACCTCGCGGGCTACACGCGTTACTTCGGAGGCAAAAGCACGAAGCTGGTCCACCATCGTGTTCAGTGTTTCCTTCAACTGGAGGATCTCTCCGCGAACGTCCACCGTGATCTTCTTGGACAAGTCTCCGTTGGCCACCGCTATCGCCACATCGGCGATGTTACGCACCTGTGCGGTCAGGTTACCCGCCATCTGGTTTACAGAGTCGGTCAGGTCTTTCCATGTACCGGCCACACCGGGCACGTTTGCCTGGCCACCGAGCTTTCCTTCTGTACCTACCTCGCGTGCTACACGTGTTACTTCGGATGCAAAGCCACGGAGCTGGTCCACCATCGTGTTGATCGTGTTTTTCAGTTCGAGGATCTCGCCCTGTACGTCCACGGTGATCTTACGCGACAAGTCGCCGTTCGCCACCGCCGTTGTCACCTCGGCAATATTACGTACCTGTGATGTCAGGTTCGAAGCCATTTTGTTTACAGAGTCGGTAAGGTCTTTACAGGTACCACCCACAACCCGTCACTCGGCCTGCCC
>CBHTUB010000223.1:0-9392 GCA_966095595.1 uncultured Chryseosolibacter sp.
GCCCGATTTTTCTCCTGCATCCGGCTTTACAGACCCTGCGCGACTGTTCTCCACTTCGTAAGTGCACTCTTTTCCCTTGAGCTGAAGTTTCAGTTTCACCCATGACGAAGGGTTTGAATTGCTTACGCCATGCTTGAAGGCATTCTCGAGGAAAGTAATGAAGATCAGGGGCGTGATCCGATAATTTTGCGGGTCTCCTTCTATGTCGAATGAGATCGGGATCTGGTCGTTCAGACGTAACCGCTCCAGGCGGATATAGTTCTCCATGTATTCGATCTCTTTTGTCAACGGAACATCAGCGTAGTTCGAGTCATAGATCATGTACCGCATCATGTTTGACAGCTTTGCGATCACCTCCGGAGTATTTGGCGACTGTGTGTACGCCAGATAGTACAGGTTGTTCAATGTATTGAAGAGGAAATGAGGATTGATCTGTGCTTTCAAAAAGTTAAGCTCTGCGGTGAGCTTTTCATTTTCAACGGACCTTTTTCTGGCTTCGAACTCGAACCAGTCGACCGCAAAACGGATCATTCCAAGGAAAATGACAATGAAAAGGTTCGTCGTGTAAACCTGAACGATAAAGCGCGGGTAATAGAGGTATTTCTCCTCATGCCGGAATCCGTCGAGAATATAACGCTCAAGGAGGAGACGGACTGTGATAACGGTGGCAAAGATCACGAGAAAGGAAATGACATAGCGCCAGGGTTTTTTCGATGACAGGATCTTCGGAAGGAAGAAGAAATAATTCAGGTATGCCATGAATGCAGCGAACGACACCTGGATGGTCACAATTTTTGACACCCTTGCCCAGTCCACCTGCTCCCGATACGAGCTCACCTGATAAATGAAGAAAGACAGATAAACACACCAAAAGGAAAGGTGCATCAAAACAACCCGATTTCTTCGTAAGAGCGACTGCATAGGTGCCTGGAATAACGAAAGTTAGGAATAGCCTTCAAATCGCCTGCAATTCAGATAGGGTTTTCGACCGTTAAAAAAAATCAATCGACAAACCAGAACCTCCTGTCATAGTTTGCGTGCCTTTTTTATATAGGACGTGAAATCAGGCGTATGTCGAGAGAAGTGAGGAAATAGTCTAATAGTATGACAAGACCCGGAACTATCCTTTTCCTTTGTCGTTTGTGTCTTTACTTATTCCATTGAATCTTAAAAATGAAAAAACTCTACTTCCTTATCTGTCTTTTGTCAGTGATTGCTCCCAATCGATTGTTCGCCTCGAACGACAAGGGAAATATTAAAATAACCGGTACGGTAGTAGATTCCCTGACGCAAAAGCCGGTTGAGTTTGCCAATGTTGCCCTCATGAGAGCTGATGCGACGGCACCACTTGATGGGGCGGTGTGTAATGATAAGGGAGAATTCACCATCAGCAAGGTTGCGCCTGGCGACTATAAAGTTGTGATCTCATTCATCGGATTCAACTCGCGCGTCATATCCGTAAAAGTAGATGATAAGAAAGACGTAGACCTTGGAAAGATCACGATCGCCCCCACCGAACAGGTACTGAAGGAGATCACGATCGAGGGACAGAAAGCGATCATCGAAGAGCGTGTTGACCGCACGGTGTATAACGCCGAGAACGACGCCACGGCAAAGGGAGGCGATGCTACCGACGTTTTGAAACGTGTCCCCATGCTGTCCGTGGATCTCGATGGCAACGTGTCATTGCGCGGTAACTCCAACATCATGGTATTGATCAACAACAAGCCGTCGACCATCGTTGCAAGCAGTGTTGCCGATGCGCTAAAGCAGATACCGGCAGACCAGATCAAAACTGTAGAGGTGATTACGTCGCCATCCGCCAAATATGATGCGGAGGGATCGGCAGGTATCATCAATATCATCACCAAGAAAAATAATCTCGAAGGTCTTACACTCAACGTAGATGCGGGTGCAGGTATTCGTGGGTCGAACCTCGGTCTCAATGGAAATTACAGAAAAGGAAAAATGGGTTTCTCGCTCGGCGGTTTCGGCCGGGCGAACTACAATATCAAGGGGCGATTCAGAAACGAACAGCTGAGTGGCTCTACGCTGAACGTACAGCGGGCAGACACCAGGAATCAGGGGCTGTTCGGTCATTATAACCTGGGATGGGACTACGACATCGACAAAAAGAATGCACTGGCGGCGTCGGTTCGGTTCGGCTTGAGAAATCAGAAAAGCTGGCAGGACGATCTCACGACGGAATTGTTCCAGGATGGCACCCTGCAACGGACCACGCTCTCCGACAACATTTCAAAAGACTTGTCAAACAACGTTGATGCAAATTTTACCTATACACATTACTATGACAAGGCACAGCGCGAGCTCAGCATTCAGGGCCTTTTCAGCAGAAATAATCGTGAGAACGATTTTGAAAATATCTACGACGCGATCTCCGATGACCTAGTGAACCGGGTCAATGAAAATAATTCGTACAATCAGGAAATGACTTTCCAGGTAGATTATCAGACTCCGATCATGGACAATCAGATGCTCGAGTTCGGCGCGAAGAATATCATGCGGAAAGTGTATAGCGATTTTCAATCCTTTGAACGGAATGAAGACGGTTCCCTCACACCCAATACTTCCGGAAGCCTGACCAACAATCTGAACTACGATCAAAACGTGATGGCAGGCTATCTGTCGTACACCTACAGCACAAAGAGCGGATACAGTTTCAAGGCAGGTACACGTTATGAATACACCAACATCAAGGCCTATACACAGACCGATGACGATATAGACATTCCATCTTACGATGTACTTGTGCCGAGCATCAACGCATCGAAACGTCTGAAAAACGGCAACACACTAAAGGCCTCATACAACAGAAGGATCCAGCGCCCTTCGATCCGCTTTCTGAATCCCAACCTTCAGTGGCAAAACAACCTGACCGTCACGGAGGGCAATCCCAATCTTAGCCCTGAGTACACCAATAATTATGAGCTGGGCTACAGCACATTGTTAAAGGGTGTGATGTTGAATTTTACAGGCTTCGTTCGCAACACCACCGATGCAATTCAACCGGTTCGCACAATCGAAACGATCGACGGCAACCAGGTAAATAAAACAACCTACCGAAATATCGGAGAGGAAAATGCCTATGGAATGAGCCTCTTTGCCAACGTCAACATCGGAAAACTTTCACTGAACGGCGGTGGTGACGTTTACTATGCGACGCTTGCCAACAACATCAGCGATCCGATCTACAACGCGAGCAACGAAGGCTGGGCATTCAGCGGACGGATTTTCGGAAGCTACAATCTGTCGAAAGGTTGGGGATTCCAGTTCTTCAGCTTTTATCGGGGGAATCAGGTACAGCTCCAGGGTAATCAGGGAGGTTTTTACATGTACAGCGTCGCGATCAGAAAGGAATTCAATGAGAAGCGCGGCAGCATCGGCCTCGGCGTCGAGAACTTTCTGCAGAAGTCGATCAAGATCAGAACGGATGTTGAAACACCTGTGCTTGTTCAGAATAGTATGAACGAGATGTTCAACTCAAGCATCCGACTCAACTTTAGCTATCGCATCGGCAAGATGAGTATGGACAACACCGGTGGCCGGAGAAGAAAGTCGATCAACAACGATGACCTGAAGGATGGCGGAGGTGATAACATGGGCATGGGCGACTCGCAACAACAACGCGGTGGCATGAACACGGGTGGATTCGGTGGTCAGCGAAATCAAAACCAGAAACCTCAGGCTCAAGCACCTCAGTTGAAATCCGATTCAAGTGCCACCGACACCGTTGCCTACGACGCGACGGGTAGCTGGAAGTATACTATAGATTCACCACAGGGTGGCCAGGGTACGATCGTGATCAGGAAAGAAAATGATAAATACACCGGCACTATAAAAAATGATCGCATGCCACAGGAAAGGCCGGTAGAAAACCTTCAAGTAGACGGGAACAATGTTTCCTTCTCATACCCCGTGAACTTCAACGGACAACAAGCCGTCATCAGTGTTCAATATGTCGTAAAGGATAAATCGATATCGGGCACAATGAGTGTTGGACAGTTCAGAACATTTAATCTGACCGGCTCGAAGGAGTGATCAGGGTCTGCAACCGTTAGGTATTTGGCTATTGGCAATTTGCTTTTGGGCGTGCTTCGCCACTACCTTGAACCCGAAGCTCTGAAGCTCAAAAGTCCAGGAGTCTGGTTACATTCCAAATTTGATCCCCTGCTTCATCGCCCTCAGGTATTTCTTTTCGTCGAATCTGTAAAGGAAAGGAGCTTTGTGTGCCACTCCGCTTTTCCTTTCTTTCAACTTATGTAAAATATCAAGTGACAGAATTTTTTTCTGGAAGTTTCGGCGGTCCAATTTTCTTCCCAGGATAGTCTCATAAAGAGACTGTAATTCAGGCATTGTGAATTTTTGCGAGAGCAGGTTTCGGCCCACCGGATAGTCATTGAGATTTCGCCTCAGGGATTCAAGTGCTTTTTCAAGAATGAGGTTGTGGTCCAGCATAAGTTTCGGCACTTTATTGATGTCCCACCATTTACAATCCACGGAAAACTCGTCCGGGGAAGGGGTGACCTCCGAAAAATCGACTATTGCCCAGTATCCGATGGTAATAAACCGGGACTTCAGCCAGGTTTTCTTTGCGATATTGATCGCCTTCGCGCCGTGAGGATTTTTAACGCGGTCAGGATGACCGAACGTCAGGAATTGCTTCAGATAAATGTTTCTTAATCCCGTGCGGTCGTAGAGCATCCTCACTGCAGCTTCATCAATATGCTCGTCATGGTATATAAAACCGCCCGGCAGTGACCATTTTAGCGTGTCTTTCCACTGAAGCAGGAGGACTTTTAGCTGATTCTGGTGAAATCCAAAGATCACACAATCGAAAGACATTTGGGGGACGAAATAAAGGTGTCCGTTCTTATAGAATTCTGTGTCACTAAGGACGGGTCGTTTCTTAGGCATACGCAAAAGTAAATATTTTTATTTAACCGGCTATATAGGCCCTGAAAGACGGCATTTTTCTGCGTGTAGGCCTATAGTTATAAGACAGGAACAATTTTTTAATCTCGATTTAACTGCTGTTAACATGTCCGGTGGGCCTCCGGCAGCTTATTTTAATTTTTATATGATTGAGGAGCAAAAAAGACGACTTATTGTCGTTTCCAATCGATTACCGTTTCAACTGCTCGAGAAGAACAGTCATGTGGTAATGAAGGAGAGCGACGGAGGGCTTGTGAGCGCCCTGAAAAGCTACTTTGACGCTTCGGCAAGCGGAGGTGACTTCGATAGTATGTGGTGGATCGGATCGGCCGAGTTTCCGGAGAAACGATGGAAAAAATACCTTACGCAGGACACTGACAAGAAACAGTCCTTCAATGTTCATCCGATCTTTGTAGACACTAAAACCTATAACAGGTATTACAATGGGTTTTGTAATGCTACCCTGTGGCCATTGTTTCATTATGTCCCTTCGTTTGTCGAGTTTGATGAAGAGACCTTCAAAAGTTATGAGCTCGTAAATGAGCAGTTCGCCGCTACATTGCTGGACATCATGCAGCCGGGGGATATCCTTTGGGTTCATGACTATCAGTTGATGCTCTTGCCCGGATTGATCAGGGCGAAGATGCCGGAAGCCACGATCGGCTATTTTCTCCACATCCCTTTCCCATCGTTCGAGGTGTTTCGCATGTTGCACCGTCCATGGAAGGAAAAGATCGTGAACGGATTGCTTGGTGCGGACCTCATTGGTTTCCACACGCATGAATATGTTCAACATTTTCTGAAAACCGTTCAGATGGTGGGAGGATTCGATCATCAGTTCAGAACAATTTTCCTGAACGATCGCGTAGTGAAAGCTGATCTGTTCCCTTTGGGTATCGACTTTAAGAAATTCAATGAAGCTTCCAAAGACGAGAAGGTGAAGGAACTACGCAGTTCAATCCGAGCCAACTTTGACGAAAAGAAGATCATTTTTTCTGTCGACCGGCTCGACTACACAAAAGGAATAACGCACCGCCTTTCGGGCTTCGAACATTTCCTCGAGCGTCATCCGGAGTGGCGTGAGAAAGTAGTTTTCATATTGGTCGTAGTTCCGTCGCGACAGATCATTTCCAAATACAATGAGCGCAAAAAGATGATCGAAGAACAGATCGGTCGTATCAATGGAAAGTATTCGTCGCTGAAGTGGCAGCCTATCATTTATCGCTATAACCACCTCGTCTTTCAGGAACTATGTGCGCTTTATGAGGTCGCAGACGTCGGACTGATCACCCCGTTGAGGGATGGCATGAACCTCGTCGCGAAGGAGTATGTAGCATCACAAAAGGAAACGGGCGTGCTCATTCTCAGCGAGCTGGCCGGGGCTGCCAACGAGATGGGAGAAGCATTGCTGGTGAACCCCATGGATAAGGAGGAAGTTGCACAGGCCATTCTTGCGGCACTCATGATGGACGAGAACGTTCAGAGAGAAAAGATCCAGATCCTTCAAAAACGTCTCAAGGAGTATAACGTCATTCACTGGGTTCACGATTTCATGAAACAGCTTCATGAGATAAAAGCTTTCCAGAAAGCTCAGCGTACCAGGCACGTTGTCGGAAAAGTCTCGGCAGAGATCCAATCGAAATTCAGGAGCGCCTCACAACGTCATCTCCTTCTCGACTACGACGGAACGCTGGTGCCGTTTGCAAAGCATCCGCGACTTGCCGTTCCAAATCGCGAGTTGATTGAAATTCTCCGGCAACTCAGCGGCGATCCTTCGGTCGATATCACGATCATCAGCGGAAGAGATCATCTTTCGTTGGAGGAATGGTTCAAAGATGTTCCGATCAACCTCATCGCCGAGCATGGCGCGGCGGTTAAGAATAGGGGTGAGGAGTGGGTATTTGAACCTGAAGCGGATCAGTCATGGAAGGCGATCATCAAAAGCACACTGGAGCTGTTCATGCAACGGAGTCCGGGATCGTTCATCGAAGAGAAGAAGCATACACTCGCATGGCATTATCGCAACGTAGATGCTGAGTTGGGATTTATTCGCTCGCGCGAGCTGTTGGACAACCTGCATCATATGGTGCGTAATGCGCATTTGCAGATCATAGATGGAAACAAGGTGATTGAAGTGCGCGTCTCCGGCGTCGACAAGGGATCGGTGGCAAAGAGGATCCTGAAGGACAAACAATACGATTTCATTCTCGCCATCGGCGACGACAAAACGGATGAAGATATGTTCCGCGCGCTGGCCGATCAGGCCGTCACCATCAAGATCGGTTCGGGACATACGCTGGCGCAATACAACCTTGCCAGCCAAACAGAGGTATTGGGATTTCTAAAAAGCCTGGCATCGCAGATTATTCATATGCATGTCGATTGAGTGAATACGGCTATCCACTATATTTATGGAAATCAAAAAAATCCATGAATGCCATCTTCAAAAAGCTGAATCTGAAATCACAGGATCCTATATTCGTCATCAATACTCCCGACAGCTTTAAACAGGAAATCGATGAGATCGGCGACGAAACAACGGTGAAGGCTTCGCTGGCCGGAGTAAAGTCGATTTCTTTTTTTCTTGGATTTGTAACAAAACAAAAAGAGGTAGATGAGCTCACAAGCAGGGTAGCCCCGCTTATGGAAGGAGACGGTGTGTTATGGTTTGCCTATCCGAAGGGAACATCCAAAAAATACAAATGCGAATTCAACCGGGACAACGGGTGGGCTGAGCTCGGCAAGCAAGGTTTCGAACCGGTACGAATGGTCGCCATCGATGAAGACTGGAGCGCGCTTCGTTTCCGGAAAGTGGAACACATCAAATCTATGACAAGAAGTTTCGCGATGTCGGATGAGGGGAAGAAAAAGGTGCTGGCGAAGAAAACCGCAAGAAAGAAATAGGTTGATCTGTTGGCTCACGGGCAAGTCCCACGCTTTCAATCCCTGATCATTGTCCGTCGTCTCGAATCAAGTCCCTTTACTCTAAAGTAATGATCTTTTCTCGGGATACAAATGCATCTCCACCCGCATAAAGTTTCCCGATCTTATTATTCTCTATTACAAGGTTGACATGAATGAGGCTTGGTGATGGAGTAGCCATGTATTCACCTTGTCTGAACGCCATTTCGATCTTTCTGTTAATGTTGTTGTCGAAAAGATAACAAGCCAGTGGTCCGGCTGCCATTCCGGTTGCGGCTTCTTCATCGATTCCGTAAAGCGGAGCAAACATTCTCGCGTGAGCGGAGATATTGTCTTCTGTTGATAAGGTAAATGCATAGTATCCGATCAAGCCATTTTCGATGGAATACTTTCTTATCAACTCAAAATCTGGCTTGAGATCCTTAAGTACTTTCTTGCTGACAACGGGAACAATCAAAAATCCGTTACCTGTATTTACGATAGCCGGCGGGTGATTGGAAAGGTCGGCACGCGACAAGTTTAATGATTCAAGGATATAGGGTAATTCGTGTTCAACATTCAGATATGATGGTGACGTCTGCTCCATGTAGGCCGCTCCATTTCTAAAATAGATGGCCCTGTTTCCGTCGATGGTTTCTTTTGATGACCGCTCACCGTTGATGACGCCATTTTGCCTCAGGTAGGTGAATGTTGCAATTGTAGCATGGCCGCAGTGCGCGATCTGTTTCACGGGTGTAAAAAATTCCAGTTTGAAGTCCGCCACGCTCAATTTTGAAACAAATGCAGTTTCAGAAAGACCAACCCTCGCTGCGATAATTTGTTTCTTATCCCGAGACAGATCATCGGCATCAACCACAATGCCAGCGGGATTTCCGCCCGTGCCATCAATGGCGAACGCATTTATTATTTTAACAACAACTTCTTTCATATTTTTATTAGAATTGAACGTCAATAATATGTACAAATTAACGGCAATAGACTTTACGCGATGGAGTTCGGAGGTTTAAATGCCCGTTGTGAGTTACTAATAAATAAGTGAGTATGGCATCCAGGAAAGAGAATTCGTCGAACAGCATTAATGAACTGATACTCGAGGAACGTTGCGTTCTGAACAAAGTGTTAAAACTGGCAAGCAGACGCTGGCTCGCAGAAATACTTTTCCTGATCGAAAATGACATCAATCGATTTTCTCAACTGAAGGACAATCTCGAAGGGATCTCTGATAATGTATTGTCGAATAACCTCAACGCGCTTGTTGCCGAAGGATTGTTGACGAAGAAAACCTATCAGCAGGTTCCGGTCAAGGTAGAGTATCAATTGTCGGAAAGCTGTAAAGAGCTGATAGCGCTTTTGCATGAATTGTGTGCGTGGGGCAAGGAGAACGTAGAGCGTTAACGTTTCAGGTAATGTGTGAAAATGAAAATACCATAGATCCAGAAGTTGTAAAGGATCGTATAGGCGAATCCCCATTTGATGCTTTCCAGCAGATCTCCCTTGCTTTTGTTAGAATTCCTGAG
>CBHTUB010000224.1:0-9374 GCA_966095595.1 uncultured Chryseosolibacter sp.
GGCCCCACGCGGGTAAACAAGCACCTGCGAATACTGCTCATGGAAGCACTCACCAACGGCAGCCTGACGGAACAGCTAAACTTTCAGGATATTCTGTTCGATCTAGATGGTATCTTCGAACTGATGGACAACGCCGCGCATGAATGTGCATCAATCGGAGTATCAACTTCGAACGAAGGGAATGTATCCTGTTTGTAGAGTCATGCTTGAACGGTTATGTCCTTACTTTGCATCATAGATACAGACAAACGTTATCTGTTCTCCATTGTCGGGAAACTCCGGTGATCAGCAACCGGAAGATGAACGAATACTTAAAAGAGATCGCAGATCGGTGTGAGATCAATAAGAAGATGATTTTTCATACTTCACGGCATACTTTGCAAACTACCTTTACTTTACTAACGGTGTACCACGGTGAGCAGGATGCTAGGACATAAACGCTTAGAACGACTCTCAGTATGCGAAAAATTTTGGATCGGAAGGTGAGGTGAGGATATCTAAGGCTACGAGACCGGCCAAAACCTATCGAAAAGCCGAATTACTTGAAATTCGCAGGAACTTAATTGGTTGACAAAACGTATAATATTTGTACATTTGTCAACCAACTTAAAAAATTCTTATGGATTCACCCGACAAAAACATCTTTGGAAACAGGCTAATGCTTGCCAGGAAAATGAACGGGTTTTCCTTGCAAGATTTAGCGGATGCGCTGAAAAATAAGATCACTAAACAAGCGCTAAGTAAATATGAAAGGGGCTCAATGCTACCAACTAGTGAAATTTTGGGGGAGCTTTCTAAAGTCCTTAAAGTTAAGCCTGACTATTTTATTCGTCAAGGCATTGTTGAACTAGGACAAATTTCATTTCGAAAGAAGAGCGACTTGTCACGTAAAAATGAAGAGGCAATTATAGAAAAGGCTCGGGACTATGTTGAACGATATTTGGAAATTGAAAACATACTCGGGCAAGAGCAAACATTCATCAATCCGATTCAAGCTATCTCCGTGAAAACTAAAGAAGATGCAGAGATGGCTGCGAATAGGCTACGCGAAAAATGGGAACTCGGAATAGATCCCTTGCCTAGCCTTGTTGAGATGCTTGAACTACAAGGCATCAAAGTGCTACTCATTGATGATGAAGAATCCATTGACGGATTTGCCACAATAACCTCTACTGGCGTTCCTCTTGTTGTTGTGAATATTAAAGGGAAATCGATAGAACGTGTTCGGTTTACTATTGTTCATGAGCTTGCACACATTTTAATGACCCTTAATGACGAAATAAAAAATAATCATAAACTGGTTGAAGTTCTGTGTCATTGCTTTTCAAGCTGTTTCATCTTGCCAAGAAAAAGCTTAATCCGAATGATTGGTGGAAATAACAGAAACTATATAGCAATAAAGGAACTGATTTCAATTAAGGAATACTTTGGTATTTCCATCCGAGCAATTCTTCACCGTCTTCTGGAACTGCATATCATCACAGAGAACTACTACAAGCGGTGGGTAATATATATGAATAAAACCTACGGTGCCAAGAGCGAGCCCGGTGAATATAGGGGGAACGAACAGGTTAAACATTTTGAACAGTTGGTAGCGAGAGCGTTGTCAGAGGGCGCAATATCAATTAGCAAGGCCGCCGCACTATGTAATACCAATATTAATCAGCTAAGAAAAGGCTTCATCAGTGTCAACTAAAAAAGAAATAGTGATACAGGATGCTTGCATCCTATTCGACCTTATTGACTTAGGGTTGATATCAGTATTCTTTGACTTGGATTTCGATGTAATGACGACGCCCCAAGTGATGATAGAGGTCCTTGACGGAGATCAAGTGAATTTAACAGATAACCTTGTTAAGAATGGCAGGCTAAAGGTTGATGACAAAGGAAATCTGACAGAAATTCAGAAAATTTTGATCGAAAATTCCGGCCTCAGTTTTGCAGATAGTTCAGTCCTCGAGCTCGCGATCAGGGTAAATGGTATAGTCCTGAGCTCCGACCTAAAACTTAGAAATGCCACAAGTAGAAATGGCCTTGCCGTTAGGGGAGTTTTGTGGATAATTGAGGAGTTGCTTGCAAACAAATTGCTCTCTTCGGAAGAAGCGCTTAGTAAGCTAAGCCTATACCAGGGAATCAACGATAGAGCTCCACGAGCTGAAATCAAGGCCTTGATTGATCGAATTTCAAAAATAGAAATAAAATAGATGAAAGTAATTTTGATTAATTCGCCCTTATTCAGGGATAAGAATCCTCTATATGACGAGGACTCTTTGCCGCCTATCGGGCTGGGTTATATTGCAACACATCTACAGAATAATGGCATTGATGTGAACCTTATCGATGCTGTACATGAGAGAATTTCACTCAATGACCTCATTTCATATTTGAATTTTGCCAAGCCGGAGTTTGTTGCAGCTAATGTGTTTACCACAAATTATGAGTTAGTGAAGGAGCTTTTTGAATCGCTCACTTTTAGCTGCCATTATATCATCGGCGGAATGGCCACGAAAGAACTTTATAAAAGTATTGCAGAATGGAAAACTAAAAATCTTGTGGATGTAGTGATCGGCGACGGTGAATTGATATCATTGGATATCATCAACGAGAAGATCAACCAACAACCACTTTTTGCCCAACGAAACGTCAGAGTTTTCAAAGTTGATGGAAGTTCCGGTTATTATGTGAGTGACATTTCAAGTCAAGAACTTAACCGCAGTTTTTTTCTCAATGAGCCTATACGCCATCCATTCGGATTTCTTGAGGCTAATATTATTGCAAGTAGAGGGTGCATTTATAATTGTACTTTCTGCGCGGCGGCACGGTCATTAAACAACGAATTCCCAATTCGTGAAAGGAGTGAAGAATCATTAATCCGAGAATTGCAAGACATACGAAGCAAGTTCCCGGCTGTCAATTCCATTCGAGTTTTGGATGATTTGTTCTTGAAAAATGGGCGCACTATTGGTAAGGCCGTCAATGTATTCTCTCATTTCAATTTCAAATGGCGATCAATGGCACATGTTCTTACGTTTCAGAATGTTGATCAGTCAATCCTAAATGCCCTAAAAGAAAGTGGATGCGAAGAACTGTTTATTGGAATCGAGTCGGGTTCACCAAGAGTCCTTCGGTCTATAAATAAAACTCATAACATTGATACAATCATAAAAAATCTATCGATGGTATTTAAAGCAAAGATCAATATAAAGGGCTATTTCATTTTTGGCTTTCCGGACGAAACAGAAGAGGAAATGGAGATGACTTTTAATCTTGCAAAAACCTTGAAGGAAATAGCAACAGCTGAGGAAGTGAAGTTTCGGACCAGCGTTTTTCAATATCGCCCCTATCACGCAACCGAAATATATCATGACCTAGCGTCGCAGGGCAAAGCGCTTCAGGTCGAACAAGTTGCAGGAAATCAGGCATTATCGAGTCTTGTTGGAAGAATACAGTTCAATTTTCATAGTGGTAATTATGCTGCGGTTGATTCAGATACCCTGCATAGTTATATTTACCGCACAACTAATTTGAACGATTCTGGACTGTTTAACGGACTCAAACCTGGCAATCAACCCGAAAAGGAGTAGTCTTTGCAAGGCTTGCGGGCTTTATTTGAACCAGCTGCCCGCATTTGATCATAGTAAAGAAGCAGCGGTATTCTGGGTTGGATTGTCCGCCGTTGCATTTAACGATGAAGACGAAAAAATCCCCTTATCACCTTCTACTCGTTCTGGGGCATTAGTCGCGGAAATAGAGAGCTCCTTCAAAGATTCGCTTTCCTTTTACAAAACCAATGTTGTTAAGTGTCTTCCACTCAAGAAGGATAAAATAAGGTATCCGGTACAGCATGAGATGGAAAAATGTTATCCAAATCTTGAAGCCGAAACAAAACAGCTAAGGCCGAAAGTTGTCTTCCTGTTAGGAAAGCAGGTTGCATCATTTGTGCTTTCAAAGCTAAATTTAACCGAGTACGCACTAGATGAGCACTTCAAATATGATGTCTTTTCAATAGATGGCGTCTTTTATGTTCCTATTCACCATCCGTCCTTTGTCTTAGTCTACAAGCGAAAAAACATAAACGCATATATCAAGCAAATCAGGTCAATAATCAAAAAGAAGTGTCTAAAAAACATCACGGCCGTTTAGATTGGTAGAGTCCACTAATTGCCTTTAATATTTCTTCAGTAAGTATCTCAACGTTCATCTGACCGGAATTAAAAGACAAAGTCTTCCAGCCCATCTCCTCTACATGGCACTGAGCGTCCTTGTAACACTGGACTTCCTTCTTTTGATCCTTTTCAAATCTTGTCAGCTGACCTCTTTGCTTTAATCGTGCAGACAAAATTTCGTAATCGGCAAATAAAAAAATTGTTAGGTCAGGTACCATAATTCGATCATTTAAACTTTTAATGAATGAAAATTCAAGTCCATCCATCATTTGATAAACAAGTGACGAAGGGAAATATCGATCACATAATACTACGCTGCCCTCGTGAATACCCGGCCGAATGATCTGTTCAAGATGTTCATAACGATTTGCGGCAACTAAACAGGCCAACACTTCCGCTTTGTAAATATCTTGATGCTTCCTAATGAACTTTCCCAGATCACTACCCGTTGGCTCTTTCGTCCGTACAACACTTATCAGTTGTTGTTCAATTGCCACGCCTATTGATTCTATAAGCGAAGTTTTCCCAACGCCATTTGGCCCCTCGAACACAATGAATAGACCTTCCATTGCCTGATCAATTAAAACATGACTTGATTAATTTTTTGATGGTAAGGTTTCTCAACTTTCCAAAAGCGGGCGCAATGTTAGAGTTATCGTCACGATCTTCTTTCCAATGAAGGGCTTCATTATATATGAGACCCAAAAAATAAAATGATTCATTTACCGGCACGCCAATACTTTCAGCGTACTCTAATTTTTCATTTGTGCCACTTACTTTTTCGTTTAAAAATATTTCCCGGTGACCTGGTTCTGCAATTTGTTGATAGACCCTCAGTTCAATGTTTTTGCGAACTGCGCAACACACTGCGAGTGGATCGAATGCATCCTCATCGTTGCAGTATTTGTGAATTTCCTCGGCCAAGTAATTATCGAAATTTGTCGCCTCACCCCATGTTGGCCGAAGAGTTAAGGTTTCAAAGTCCGCACGTCTATTAATTTGTGTAGGATGATAATGTAAAAGAAATTTTTCAATATCCCCTTTAACGATGGACGCGGTCCTGTTTCGCTCTTTTAGAATCTTAATAAGATGCGGACTGGCGGTTGCTTGCACCTTTGACAAGTGATATACTTTCAATTTGTGCTTACGACCAAAAACATATCCTTTAAAGTATGCTGGGTCTAAGTGGGTCAAAATCAATGGGTATAACTGCCTATTTGCGGTCTTAAACTCTTCTATTAGTTGCGTAGTATAATACTGAACTGCAACAAGGTTGGCATCATCAAGGTAGTCGAAGACTTCATCAATAACGAGTATGCATTTTTCTTTCTTAAATTTTTTTCGCGCCTTCTCTAGCAGAGCCATGAAGGACAAAACATCCCTTTGACCATTCGATATCAAATGCGCTTTTGGAAATTCTAAAATTAATGAACCTTGGTTTTCTTTTGGTTTAAATTCTAGCCACGTTGAGTTTAAGTCGGCAAACAGCGAAACGTAATGCTGCTTGTCAACTTCGTACTCCTTTCTTTCGCAGTAACTCTTGAAAATTCCTCTATCGGTATTATATATCTTAATCAACTGGATGGCTACAAGATAACTTTCAACGACCTTGTGATGAGCTAGACCCAGATCGAATCCTTCAACAACTATACTGATGTTTGATAAGTATGGCGTGTCGGAGAGAAACGCAAGTTCATTGGAAACAATATGGGCGAATAATTCATCTCGAGACAAAGTTGCGGGGAGTGAATTGATCCTTTGAACGAACGCGTCAATCCGTGTCCTTACTCCCACATTACTGGTTCTGCTAAGGCTTACCAAATTTTCGTCCGAATTAAGGGCTGTGAACAAACTCTGTTTCTTTAAGATGGGCGTCAGGTTTGGAAGAACTTTACCAAGCAGGCCGAACGAATTCTTTTCGTCCGTGAAAGAGTAATCTAAAGTCACATTCTGTGGAACTGTTTCTATCAACACAATAGGGTCTATGTTGAGAGATGCGCTGACGTTTGTTCTACCTCCAAAAGATTGACCAACACCTTTTGCGCGTACTTGATTGCTTATAACAAAATAGTCAAAATGGTTAGAGATGGCATTGGAGTTCTCATCAGCCACTAACTCAAGGATATTCCCATCAGCCGGCTTGAACTTAAGAGTAAGTCTGGGTTTATTATTTTCGTTTTCCTTGTAGTAGTCGCGACTATCAAGTTTGATTCTGTCACGATTCATGGCTTTAAAGGCCGTTGAAAAAGAACTTTTACCAAAACCGTTTGGCGCGATTAACAGGCTTGGCTTATTCGGCAAAATATCCAATTCGAATATCTTTTTGTTAACACCATTTCCAATGCCCTTGATGTTCTCAAGTTCAAATGATTTGATCATAAGATGAGAGTTTGAAAGAGATTCCTAGTGGGCTAGTGATCGAGTGGATCGGGTGGGTCAGGGAATCAATACTAAAGTAAATAATTTCCGGTCAAGCGGCAATACCCACAACTGCGGAAAATCCGTCCCACTTTCGGTCTATAGTGTGAAAAGGCGCGGAAATCAATAATTCATTTTAGGGCAATAACCATGCACATCGAAATTTTTTAACATTTCCAATGCGTAGTATATTTGTCTTTTATCATATGTCATCGAAAGATCCACTTCACGGAAAGACACTCGAAATGATCGTGACTGAACTCGTCGATCATTTTGGATGGGAGGATCTTGGAAGCATCATCAATATCAGGTGCTTTCGTTTCGACCCGAGCGTCAAGTCCAGTCTCGCTTTTTTAAGAAAAACCCCCTGGGCCCGGAAAAAAGTGGAAGAGCTATACATCAGCATTCAGCGGTAACATTTTCCTATGCCAGCCTGCGCAGACTCAACGTACATCGCTGCCAAACGTCAATCGTGTTCTCTTTTTTGCACACTGTTAGAAAAGTAAATGAATATCAAAAAAAGGTCGTCATTCAAAGACATACAGGCCGATCATGCCTGGTTCAACAACTGGGTACATGATGTTGAGCAGACCAATGGAAGGCAATACGAGCGTATCGAAATCCAGACGTCACTCGGGAAAACACACGTGTGGGATTGGGGTTCTAAAAACAGCGGTTCGGAAACCCTTGTGATATTTCCCGGAGCACGGACAACGACACTTTTTTGGGACCTCGACAAAAACCTTGACAACCTCGGCCCCGGCTTCCGGATCTTCATGGTTGAAACCAATGGCCTCCCCAACCTCAGCGATGGCGCCACACCCGACATCCGCTCGCTGGACTACGGACATTGGGCCAATGAAGTGCTGGAAAAGCTGAACATTGCTTCCACATCTATAGCAGGTGCTTCTTTCGGCGGGCTGATCTGCATGAAGTTGAGTATTGTAGCAGCCAGCAAAGTGAAGGCTGCCTATTTGCTAAATCCCGGATGTCTACAACCATTTTCCCTCTCCTTCAAAAATTTATATTATAACATTCTGCCCATCGTATCACCATCGGCAAAGAATGTCTCGAGATTTCTGGATGCGGCCGTGCTCTGTAAACCAGAACATACCTTGTCGGCAAAGGCGGAAAAATTGCTAATCGACTACGAAGTTTTCGCTTTAAAACGCTACCAGGACAACACTCAAAAACCTTATGACATGGGCGATGAGCTGCTGCGCATCACAGTACCCACTTACTTGTTGGAAGGCGACAAAGATTTACTGTTCCCCTTTAAAAAGTCAATCGAAAACGCTCGGAGGAGAATCAAGTCCTTACAGGATGTGATCATATTTACCAACGTGGGGCACGGTATCGAAACTTATCCAAAGGCTTTGCAAGCAGTGGGAAGGCTAATGCGCGAAAAAATGACTCGTAATTTTTTATTCTCAATACCCATGACGGAATAATGTCTTTTAATGTCTGTTTATTAATGAACGCTCTGAGTTTCCCAGGAGGGCTATGACGGGTGGGTCAGGGAATCAATATTGAAGTAAAAAATTTCCGGTCAAGCGGCAGTACCTGCAAAGTGGGGAATCCGTCTCACTTCCAGGAGATCATATGCTCCGTATCAACAACCCACATACAGAAATAGGGATAGTCTGCATCCGCCCTCCGCAGCATCACAAAAAATGGCTTGCTAAAGATCATTCTCTTCGGAGTGACTCCTTCCTCTTCAACCGGCTCGGCAAAGATCACTTCGGAGACACCCTCCGACTTGACCTCCGCTCCTCTTTCATTCAGGTAAAAAGCAGTTTGTTGTGTCGCGCTCGTGATGTGATAACGGTTTTTGTTGCAAGAGATAGCGCTGCCTTCCAGGGAGGGATAATGCGCTTCAATGTTCAAGGCTAATTCGGGGATCATAACGATGTCATACGGAGTCATGGAGTATTTCCACTTCAGATCCCTTCGTTCCTTTTCTGCCTGGCCGACCTCAATATTCTTATTCACGAGGGTGACAAGATCCAAGAGGCTCGAAGGTGTAATGTCCGTCATCGATAAAATGATCTCATGCTCAGCGTCGCGCGGGAGGAGCTTCAGGGTGAAATTGCTGTCATCCTTAAAATATAAGATCTGAACAACTCCTTCCGGTTCTCCGAGCCACTCGAATGAGGCAACATTCCGGCCACCAAATTGCAAGCCATGGCCGGCGAAAAGCGTGTCTTGAAAAGGCAGCGATTTTTGAAAGCTTGCCCTGGCAGATATTGTGCCGTTGCCAATTTTCACATCAGCCGTAAACTCGCCATCCCGCAAAGTATTTCGATGCGAGGCAGATGCCAATACCAGTGCCAGATCGCTTAACGCATTGTCAGCCTTGACGGGACAATCGAGTTTCGTTTTTATCTCGTCGATGGAATACAGGAACGACGCGGCGTAAATGGCATTCCGGTCTTTCTTAAAAGTATGCTCCAGGGTTGGAAGAAAATCCGTGTTCCTGAAATCCGACAGACGCTTCACCTGTCCATAGCACTGACCAGCGGCCAGGCCGACGATCAAAACACAAAGCACCAATTGCAAGGGGAGTTTCATCTGGGTATTTGCAGTTAAAATGCTAAACAAGATCCGGTTTAACAAATTCCCGATGTTTGTCAGACAATCATTCACAGCGCAAATCACAACACAGCAAGCTGGACTCATCAACACGTTCTCAAAATACCAAAAGCCTGTCCGACCTCTGGCGGATCATCTCGCCTAAAACGCTACTTGACGCCCATCCCGATAGCGATTGGGATGGGAATAATATCAGCG
>CBHTUB010000225.1:0-9298 GCA_966095595.1 uncultured Chryseosolibacter sp.
ATCCCCTTTGCAATTGCCATAGCTTTTTACGCCTGTTCGCCGGAGGATACCACGCCCACGCAACCGGTAACAATGGATACTTTTGACAGTACCGATGCTGAATTGCAAAAGAGCGGCGAACTAACCGGTCAGCAGGGTCACACCGCGAGCGGTGTCGCATCTGTCTATAAGCTGGATCAAGGTTTATACGTGGTGCTCGATCCGTATTCGTCTCAAAGCGGGCCCGATCTGAAAGTCTATCTTAGCAAGGACGCAACCGCGTCGGAGTATATCCGGTTAGGCAACCTGAAGTCTACTACCGGACGGCAGACGTATACGGTACCCGGCTCACCCGACCTCAGTGTTTACAATTATGTGCATGTATGGTGCGAGCGGTACACGGTTGAATTTGCCAGAGCGGAGCTGAAATAACATGGTCCTCAGAATCACGCTTATACTTTTTATAAGCCTGTCGGCGCGACAGACGATCGCACAACAATTTATTATACAGGATGCAACGTCTTCTGTAACCTTTAGAATTTCAAACCTTGGTGTCAGCGTGGATGGCAGTTTCAAGGGCCTTAAGGGAAATATCCGGTTCGATGAGAATGACCTTACGCAAAGTTCATTCAATGCATCCGTTGAAACCGCAACCATCGAAACCGGGATAGGGCTTCGCGACAAGCACCTCAAAAAAGAGGACTATTTCCACGTGTCCGCTTATCCAACAATGACCTTCACTTCCAACTCGGTAACCAGAACATCCAACGGAAACCTGGAGGCGAAAGGAGATCTTCAGATCAAGAATACAACCAGAAAAATAATCATACCCTTCACCTTCAAAGCCATCAATAACGGTTGCCTCTTCGAAGGATCGTTCAAACTGAATCGAAGGGATTTCGATATCGGGGGCAACAGCCTCACCCTGTCTGACGAAGTGAACGTTACGTTGCGGGTGACGGCCACTCGCGAGATCAAATGATTCTCACCATACCCTCTACGCTGGTATTCATATTCGCCATATGACAAAACTGATTATCGGAGCTCATGTGCTGTTCGCGTTCTGCGCGATCGCATTCGGCACCGCAGCAATTCACAAACGGACAAGCTCAAATCACTCCTCTCTCGGAAAATACTATTTGGCTTCAATTGCTGCAGTTGGAATATCTGGTCTGATGATCTACAAAGGCGGCGTCTGGAACCTGACGCACTATCTGGCTTTTCTCAACCTCGCACTTATTCTTGCCGGGCACTGCTATTACTTCATGTACAGGAAAGACCTTCGAAACCACGGGCGGCTAATGACCTGGTCGGTCCTGGCATTATACCTCGAGGTCGTTGCAGAAGTTTATTACCGTGCCTTTCAGGGTTCATAAAAAAACCACACCTTATTGCTAAGATGTGGTCAAAACAACGAAATAAGGCGTATTATCTGGCTATTTTACCTGATGCTTTCAGAGGTATTCTATAAACACCTGAACTCGCCGTGATATATAAAGTAAATCCGTTGTCACCCCATGCCATGTTTGCCGCGTGTTCAGGAAGTCTGATCCTGCCGAGATATTTTCCGGCAGGCGAAATGATCCAGATACCATCCGGCCCGGCGCAGTAAACGTTGCCCTTGAGATCCGTCTTCAATCCATCCAACGCGTCGTCTCCATCGGTGAGGCTCATATCGAAAAACACCGTCCCGTTGGAGAGGGTCCCATCCTTCGCTACTTCGTATCGGCGGATAACTTTTGTATTGTGAATATCCGTTATATCCCAATTACTGACATAAAGAATTTTTTCATCAGGCGAGAAGGCAATGCCATTCGGCCCCCTAAGATCGGTGGTCAATAATTTCGTTTCGCCATTGATTACCGCATAAACACCTGAGTGTGGAATTTCCTTTGCCGGATCATCGAAGGCTTTCGGCAACCCATATGGCGGATCGGTAAAGTACAACGCTCCGTCAGAGCGATAAACAAGATCATTGGGGCTGTTCAATCTCTTCCCCTGGAATTTGTCCGATAGTACAGTTACCGGGCCTTTCTTTTCGATCCGCACCACACGCCTGTCGCCATGCTGGCAGATCGTCAATCGCCCCTCGTTGTCGATGGCCAGGCCGTTGGAGCCTGACTGGTGATACTCTCCTGAAAAATATCCGGAGTAGCCGCTTTTGGTCCTGAAAATTTCAACGTTGCCTGTTTGTGGCTTCCACGAGTAAATCACGTTGGTGTTGGGATCACTGAACAACAAAAAACCATCGGGATGCCACACCGGTCCCTCGGTAAATTCAAACCCCGTCGCCACCCGCTCAAGTCGCGTCCCTGGAGCAATGATCTCATCCAGCGCCGGATCCATTCGAACGACTTCTCCCAGGTTTTGCCATGCATGATTCTTTACCGGATAGGTCCTGTAAAAATCGAGTGTGGCAGACCTCACCCAGATGTAGTTCTCCGGAAGATCACCGATCGGACCATTCATACCGAGGACTGCGAGTTGGATTTTCTGTCCCGGTTTTAAATTGCGTCCGATGATCACACGGTTCCGCGAGTTCCAGCCCTTTACAACGTGGCCGCCAGACGCACCGTATGTTTTAGCGATAACGCCGTCGACAGCGACCTCGGCATAGTCGTCAACCGAAATTTCAAAAACGGCAGTCGACCCTTCGGTGTTAAAATTTCCCACGGTTGCAGGGATTGTGATATTGATCCTGTACCATACAAATGACAGCAGGCCGTTACCCCTTCGTTGCTCAAGTTGATCGGGAGGTACTTTGTTCCAATCGCGGTCGTCAAACTCGCGTGTGCCTGCCTTTGGAAAAATGTCATGGGTGAGGACAGTCTTACCCGTGGGGTATAAAGCGAGCTTATCATCAGCAGACGCTCCCGGCGCCCTGAACTCTTTTTCTACAATCATAGCGTCGCGCACGCGCCACTCTCCATTTACGAGGTCCACGCCATTTTTTGTACGAAGGTCAATGATGGCGTCCGGTTTTCCCAACGCGAGCTCTGAAGATTCCTGCGCCACAGCGCAAAAAGAAGCAAGAAGAAAGCCTGACTTCAGGCAGGCTTTCACGATCGAAATACGCAACCCTACCGCCATTTTCAATCGATTTTGGCTTTGGCTGCCGCCTCAGCAATTTCAACATCCTGTTGAGAGGAGGCAGCACCACTGACCCCGATTGCACCGATAACCTCCCCGTTGTATATAATGGGAACCCCACCTTCTAACATTACATAACCAACGGTGATCAATGGTGTGCGTCCCTCTTTGATCTTGTTTTCAAAATTTCTTGTAGGCTGCTCAAAATTTACCGCTGTGTAAGCCTTCTCGAACGCCACCATCGCCGAGCCACCGAATGTTGTCTCGGGACGCTGCAGCAGCAGAAGGTTCCCCGCGCGATCCACAATAGCAATAGTTGGTCCGCCATGCGGCGCATTGAGCTGCACAGCAGTCTTCTTAGCCTCACGCAGGACCTTCTCGGCCGACTCTAACGTCAGGGATTTAAAGTCCTTCACTTGCCCATATGACACGTGCATTAACATGGCTGCAGCCAGGGTTAACAAATATTTCATCTTCTTGTTTATTTAGCTGGTTTGTCGAATTTGATTTTTTTACCGGCGCGCTTTGCTTCCACTGACGGCCACTTTGCATCGGCTTTTTTTACATTCCCATTCACATCCCTGGCAAATAGATTGTAGGCTTCCTGAGTGTGTTGAAGCATGAGCCGTCCGTCCTCCACCGAAAAGATCTCGGGATTTATCGGACGCACCTTTCCTAAACTCATCGCGTAGGCACAGAAACCGCCATACTGAGGAAGATACTTGCGGGGATTCTCACGAAACATTTGTTGATGTTCACTTGAAATAAATTGATACCTGGCGCCATGAAACCATTCAGTGAACTTTGCGTCACCTTTGGTTGCCTTGTTCAGGGTGTGATAGGCGACTACGTCATACCCCTGATTCGCCAGACCCGTCTTATCGATGTTGATATAAAACCGTTCTACACCTTTAAGCGGAATTTGCTTGCCTCCATTTTTTACAACCGCAGGCCAATTGCGATCGGCATCGACAAGCAAGCCACCGGGATTTTTATTCCAGAGATCGGCAGCCTTTTGATTGTGCTGACAGATCAGGCGATCTTTCCCCTCGCGATCGGTTTGAATAACACAAAATTTGGGATCGATCGGTGATACATGTCCCTGCGATACGGCATAGGCACAAAAACCTCCGAACTGCACTTCGTATTTCTGAGGATTGCTGTCAAAAGTCTTTTTGTTTGACTCGCTGGAAAAATAATAGACGGCACCGTGATAAGTCGATTGGTATTGCATATCTCCCTGTACCGGCTTCCTGTCAGTAAAATAGGCCACCGGATCGTAGCCATAGAGAATGACCTTCTGATCGTTAACGTTAACGAGTGGATTTGTCTGCGCATGCGCCTTAAAAGCTATGATCATGGCGACCATCATGACGGTCCATCCGGGACTGACTTTAATGAAATTCTTCATTCGAAAATTTTTATCGAATTAACGACGCCGCATGCACCCGGTTTGTCATGTGGATTTCATTTCAGAGATTTTTCAGATTTAGTATCCGTAACGTCGTACAGTTGACATTTTTCGATGGCCTTTAAGCGATCATTGCCGTTAGTCTGTAAAAATTTATTTATGAACTGTCTCAATTGTTCAACCAGGATCAACGGAAACTACTGTCACGAGTGCGGCCAGAAAACCTCCGACCTGAGGTACACATTCAAGGGTCTCGTTACCGAGCTTTTCTTCTCGGCGTTTCATGTTGAAAAAAAGGGCCTCCCCTACACCGTAAAGGCGCTCACCGTTCAACCTTTCAAGTATCTGGTGCTCATGGGTGCGATCGTGATCATTTTTTCCCTTCGTTATCGATTCTTCCATAATGAGTATACGCAGCTCGAGAGCAACGATATGAGTGTGCTTCCCGCTTGGCTGACGCTATCATCGGAGCTGCAGTCTCAGATAGAGGAATTTTTCAAGTTCGCCGAAGACAAGGCAACTCTTTTGAACGTTGCCGCAATCCCCATCTTTGCATTTTTCTCCTATGCGTTTCTGGCTGGCAAAAAATACAACTTCGCGGAAAATCTCATTCTGAATACCTTCATTACGGCGCAACAATTGTTCTTTTTACTCTTTCTCGTGCCCTTCTTCGAATTTGCCCCTTCAACAAGAACGGTGATGATTGGCTTGTACACAGTAGTTATCGTGCTCTACAATATCTGGGTGTACGTACAATTCTTCGGAGCGAGCGCGTCGGTTTTTATACGATCCATCTGTGTGGTCCTCGTAGCATACATATATCAGTTCCCGTTTAACTTCCTCATCTTCTATCTGTACGAGAACTACATCCACCATCACATGCACTGGATACCGCATGTCTATGACAATCTTGTAAATTAAGGCAAGGGTGCAGATAGTTTCCTAAACGAAAATGCCAACAACCACCCGAACGGGGGTCGCCTGCTGTACCGATCAAAAACGACAATCGATGAACGTCCATGCAACGACATTCATCGATGATGAGAAGGAAGCCTCAGGCGTTTGATCAATTCTGAAAGATCCCCAGCACGTGTCCGTCAGGGTCGCGTACATAAAATCCCCGTCGATACAAATAGTGCCCCTCGGGTATCGATGTGATGTCACTGCTTACAAACTGCACATTGTGCTCCCTGAGCTTCCGGTACATTCCCGACAGGTCCTTCGTCATCAGAATGATCTCCCAATGTATCAGGTCATCAGCCCGCTCATCAGCCGGATAAGATGTACCATTGCGAGGCGTCAGGTATTCGAGGAACTCTATTCCCATACCCTGCTGCGCCTTGTTGCCTGAAATATGAAGCTGGGCTCCGAAAACATTATTGAGATGCTCCTGCTCTATACCCGCATTGAAACTTTCCCCCTGATAAGTTATTCCCAAAAGCTCGCCATAAAACTTCCTGCTCGAAGCGGTGTTGGAAATGCCGATCGCGGAGTGATCTATCCCGAGAAATATCTCTCGTGTCTTTGTCTGCCATTTTACGTTCCCCTTTCCCGGCGGATACCAGATCAGCTCAAGATTGTGGCCATCCGGGTCACGAAAATAAAAAGCTCTTATTCCTTCAGCAGCCGGTATACTCTTAGGCAAGGTCTGAGGACCGCTCGATACGTGAGTGACACCGCGCTTCCTCACTAATTGATAAGCCGAATCCATATCCGACACGACAATGGCGATGTGCTGGAAGGCCAGGTCATTGCTTTTGAAATCTGTCGGGATCGGTCGCCCGCCGGCTGTCAGGTAATCCGTGAGCTCGATCTCCTCATCACCAAGTTTCAGCCTCGCTTTCCGGTAACGGATCCCGAACAGGCCTTTCAGCTTTTCATATTCGGCACCCGACACTTCGACCTCCGAGATTTTTTGGAAGCGCAGTATACGCGTATAGAATTCCACCGAGCGGTCGAGATCGTTGACTGTAATGCCAATGGCATCAACCCGATCGACGGACTGTGACAAACAATCATAGCCAATCAGCAGGGCCAGCAGTAAAATAATTTGCATTGATTTTTTCATAATGGAAGCAACAAACCTATTGTCAGGTCATATTTAGAAAATCTTAAGACATATTTTCCCTCAACGAAAATCCGCACGGTCCTGAGGTGAAATTCAGTACCCATCCCCGCGTTGATGTCAGTGACCCAACGGACGTCGGCATCAAAACTTTCCTCGTGATTTGTGACCTTGGAAATATTCAATCCGGTCAGCGGGTAACACTTCAATTGTTCCGAGATCGACAGGTAATACTGTCCGTTGAAGTTGAATTCCAATTCTTTCCTTTTTACCCACCGCGTACCCGAGTGTGATTCGCGTGTCAATATCGCGGAGAAGTCGGGACCGATGTGGAAATGCTTGCCGAGCCTGTAAGTCACGTTGACATTTACACCGGGATTGTCCAGATAGCTGCAATAGGTCACACCTGTCCCGAGCAACCACCGTTTCGTTTCCTGCGAAAAACCCGAAACAGCAATCGAGAGGAAGAGGAAAGAAAAGATAGTTTTCACGCGACGTTATTTCAGGATTTCCTGTAGATGTTTACCGACACGCAGTGCGTTTGCAGCGATCGTCAGCGACGGATTAAAGGCGCCTGACGAAACAAAAAAGCTGGCGTCAGTTACATAAAGATTATCCAGATCATGTGCTTTACAGTTCACATCCAGCACTGACGTTCGTGGATCCTTCCCGAATCTTAGCGTACCCATCTGGTGGGAGACGCCTGAAATTCCCATATCGTATCCAACCCTTACGGAATTGCGATAGAGCGGGTCTTTCTCGGCAAGCTTGTCGAGAATGTGATAAAGTTTGTTCTTCAACCTGATGTAGGCTTCGCGGTTGTTCACGTTGTAGATGGTTTTTATAGAGCCATCCTTTCTCAACACTACCTGGTTATTGGGATCGGGAAGGTCTTCCGCTGTGATCCAAAAATCGACGGAACGTGACGAAAGCTGTTCGAAAGTCTCGTCAGGAAAATGATCCTTTGCCAGGCTTAGCAGCGTGTCGGGATCATTCTTTCCCATCAGTTGGATAGTTCCAAGAGGAAACTCTGAATCATGGTCGCCGTGATAGAAGTCCGACAGGGAAAAAGATTTTTGGAATTGTGCGGTATTCGGCTTGGAAGAGATATTTACTACGCAGCCGTTCTGGTGCAACATATAATTCCTTCCCACCATTCCGGAGCTATTGGCAAGACCGTTCGGAAACTGAAGATTGTTCGATCGCAGCAGGATTGCCGCCGAATTGACGGCACCCGCCGCGAGTACAACAACATCAGCCTCAAACACAATTCTCTCATTATCTTTTGTAACCTCAACCACAGAGATCCTGCGACCCGATTTATCCGTTATCAATCTGTTCACTACAGCGTTGTGCAGCAACGTAACGTTAGGAGCGGCCAGCGCTTGCCGCAGTGCAACCACCTGGGAGTCCGCCTTTGTCTCGGTCGGATCAGGAAATCCATCGAAGTGACTGAGACGAACCGGAGATGAACCGGATTTCAGGTTATCGTCTATGCGTACACCGAGCGGTAAAGGAAATGGTCGATACCCCAATGCGCGGATGCTCTCGTATAATTCCAGCATACTAGGTTCGTGCTCCAGCGGAGGGAGCGGATATGCGCCTTGTGCCCTCGGCTCTGTAGGATCTGCGCCACGCTGACCGTGCACACTGTATAATCGCTCAGCTTCGGTGTAATAAGGCTCAAGGTCTTCATAACTCAGGGGCCAGGCCGGCGAAATTCCGCCATAATGTTTTGTCTCACTGAAATCACGTTCCCGAAAACGAAACATGGCGCCACCGTACATCTTTGTATTTCCCCCGACCGCGTAATGCGTGAACGGGCTAAATGGATTGTCGTGCTGATCAAACCACTGTTCCGTTGTGCGGTACCGTCCCCTGGTAAAAACCTCGCGCGCATCCCAGTTCTCTTTCTCCCGTGGAATAAAGCCACCGCGCTCGATGATGAGAATGCGTTTCCCAAGGGGAGCCAGCTTATAGGCAATCGTGCTTCCACCAGCGCCCGACCCGATGATGATAATGTCGTACTTCGTATTCATTGCATGAAAAATTTTAAAGAGCCTGCGTGTCGGCCGATCCATGTGTACAATAACCACAATTGAAAATGCACAGGTAATTGTGATGGTGATACATCTTTGCACACAAGACCTTCCTTTGTCTGAACCGGAACAATGCCGCCGCCGACATCATGCCTGCGAACGGTCCGGCGAGGTAGATCCACAGCGACCCGTATTGGCGTGCAGGGATCGCAGAGGCCAACGTGCGCGCCGGATTCATGCTGAATCCCGACACGGGCGCCGAAGAAATAAGAAAAATTGTTACGAGCATTCCGGCGATGACACCGGTGTATCCTGCAATCTTCGAATGGTTGCTCACATGCAACACAACGCTCATCATCACGAACGACATGATGGTTTCGAAAAGTAGTGCAGTCCAAACACCACCTGCACCGGGTGCCGTGACAATATAATTGACCGGCACATTACTGAACGTTGTTCCGAAGAAGAGGTCAACCGAATAAACGGCCAGCACGCCACCGCCAATCTGAAACAGTATGTATGCTACAGCATCCACGCGACCGATCTTACCCAGCCAGTAATATGTAAGGGTAACTGCCGGATTCATGTGGGCACCGGATAATCTTCCCATCGGAGAGTAAATAATGAGTATAGCGGTCAGACCCATCGATACACCCATCATCAGGAGGCGCATAAAACTATCGGGCAATGCCTGATGCAAAGGTGATCCCGGAT
>CBHTUB010000226.1:0-9220 GCA_966095595.1 uncultured Chryseosolibacter sp.
CTCTTTCAGGTTATAGGGAAAAACCGATCTTTCCTTTCCCACAAAACGCGCCTCATACGGAGAATCGTCCGGACCGCTTTCATTGTATTGGTCGATGGGAAGCAACGTAGTCCATGTCTGATTGAGGTATTGGTCGGCGAGTTTCTGCTGATTGAATTTTGTTACCCAGTCAGGCAACTTATTGGTGTAGTATGTGCTCGTGATAAAAGAACCTGTCGTGTTATCATACCAGTAGGCACCATCGGGCATATGACCTGCCGGCAATACTGCTCCCCTATCCTTTATAGAAACTCCCAGCACTCTGGAACGCTTCTGCGTAGCCAGCTTCAGCTCATCGGTGATGGTAGTCGGCAATAATCGCCAGGGTGATACATCGCCATTTCCGGTTGTCGTTCCGATCGGTTGCTGCTTCGGATCGTTCACACAATTCACTTCTTTCCTCAGATTCTTATCATACCAGTCATTGCTGATGATGCCGTGGAGCGCAGGTGTCGCACCTGTATATACCGACGCGTGTCCCGGACCTGTAACGGTAGGAACGTAGTTGTAATGAACATTGGGAAACCAATAGCCTTCGTTCACCATACGTCTGAAACCCGTGTCGCCGTATTTATTCCAATACCTTGCGATATATTCCGCGCGCATCTGGTCGATGACGATGCCCACTACGAGCTTTTGTTTAGGTAAATTGGTTGGAGAATTTTGGGCATTTGCCAGCGAACAAACAAGGATCATGGCCAGCACTGCGTATCTCATCATAGGAAATGGTTATAAGCTGGCAATATAAGCATTCGGGAAATTGTTTTAGTATGGAGATCGGTAAACGGCGGAGGTCTTTTTTTAGGGGTGTGGTTGTACCGAACGTTCAGGATAGATCGACACCTCAGTAACTTCACCGCGGGGGCGCAGAGGCGCTGAGGTTTCGCAGAGGACGCTCTGTGATTCCTTGTTCAATGATCCGAGCAAAAGATCCTTTCATAATCATCTTCTTCATAGACTTCCCTTCGAAGAAGCTTCCCCGTTTCGTCATACCAGATCACCACATAGATCGATGCTTCCTCCACATGTTTTTCCGTGAAATAAACGGGATGCTCGGACGAACCTACGTTGACGATGTATGAAAAGGTGGGCGGAATGATCACACCACGGGTATTGCTCACTACGCCGTAATGGTGATCGTTCCTGATGACAGCAAGCTTTTCCAGTGATGTCTCCGTAACAAAATTGATCTTTTTCACCGGCTCTATCAGATCACGCCCTGCAGCAATGTCGTGAAACTTCCAGTTAAAGCCGGTTCGTACAATCGCGATGGAGTCGTTCCAGGATCGTATTTCGTCGTAAGAATTTTTCTCCAGTGGTTTTCCCGACCAGTCGACAAAAACGTATTGTCCTTTCTGATAAACCGCGAGGACTTTCTCATTGTATACGATGATATTCTTATCGTAAGCCGGCTTCATGAGTTTCTTCAGCCGGATATTGTATGCACCAAACCTTGTCGACTTCAGGACGCTCACAACGCCACGGTTAACAGCTCCGATAGCCTCGTAGTCCAAAGGCAAGACCACTTTGCCGTGTTTATTGACCAGTCCCTTCCTTTCACGCCTATGGACAATGAAGTAGCCGTCACCGCCATAGTCGATCTGTTCGTAGTCGCCGGTGAATAACAGCTTTCCGCCATGGTCAAATACGGCACGTTTTCCATTTTCCCTTACGATCATGAAGCCTGTCGAGTCTTTGCGGGGGAGATAGGAAACAGATGAGCCCGGCTTGAAGAGCTTCCTGGCGGCATCAAAGAAGATCGCCACACTATCCTTCGTGTAGGTTACAGGGTAAGGTCCAGCAAAGGTGATACTATCGTACCCGACATTATCCATGTGGCCCGTTCGGACGTCGAGGAACCGCATAATGCTGTCAGTTTTAACTGCGACCCAGCCTGCCGACGCGCGAAAGGAATCGAATGCGCCCAGTGATTTTGAATTTTGATCGTACAGGGTCACATGATCCCTGGCTCTGGCAACAAAGCCAAACACCGTTTTCTCTATATCTTCCTCGCCCAGTGGCAACACGAGCTGCAGATTTTTATCCACCAGTCCCTGGAGTCCCGAAACCCTGACATGCAAAAAGTCTCCTGTCACCTTCACCTGATCGTAGGGGCCTGCCATTTTCAGGTCAAAACCGTTGGCCACGTCGCCGATCAGCAAGGGTGTGCTCAACCTTATGCGCTCATTCGCCTTAAAGGCGACGACAGAGCTAAGGGAGAATATATCGTCGAAGCCTTCGACCGTGAGAAGCAACCCGGTGAGGGACGACAGGTTCCATCTGCCGGAACGCTTGACGGCTATGAACCGGTCACCGATTATTTTGGCATCTTCAACGTCGTGCTGGATGATCGATCCGGATTTATGGTAAACATGCACAAAGCCTTTGGCGGTGACTTTAAGAAACCCGATCCCGATATCTTCGACGGCAGAGACGGAATCGACGAGAATGGCATGACCTGAACGATCTATAAGGTTCCCATTGATCAACATGACGTCGTCAGTAACATTCCCGCATTTGTAGTCTTCCGATATGTCCGAAAAAACAACCGGCATAACGATGAGTCCTTCCCTGTTCATAAATCCGAACCGATCGTCTTTCAGGACCGGTACGAGAAAGTCCTGATCCCTTTTCATTACCTGCTGAAGGGAGTCGGGCCAACTGAAGCCAGGGCTTGTTTGAAAGTTCTCTGCTTCCGTATTGACAGTAATGTGATAGAGAAGGTCTTCCGCGATCTTGCGATAGCTACTTCGTTGGTATTTTGAAATGAACGATTGAAAAGCCGCCGGCTCGCCGGATGCGGTCATGATGCCGAGGATGTGCTTCTCTGCTTCACGCCGATAGGGAGTTGCCGGATATTCCATCAGGAACAGCTCGTAGCTTCTCAGGGTCCTGTCCTGCGTCCGGGCTTCATATAGCAGGCGCTCATACCTGTCCCTCGCTTCGCGCGCCCGAAGCGCCCGGGGGTATTTGGTGAGAAATGTGAGGTATGCTTCGTAGGTGTTTGTTTTAACTGCCAAGTTATATGCCGCCTCGTCGCGCAACATGATCGCTTCTTCACGTTGCTGTGCAAACGGAAAATCTGAAAGGAACTGTAGCCAGGCTCCCTCCGTATCGATGGCCATGGCACGTTGGAAGGCCGCACGTTCCACGGCGATACGCTGATTGACCAGTGAAATGCTGTCGAGCGGAATTCGTCCAAGTCTGGTCCGCTCCCTCGGCGAAGACTTTTGAAATAACCGTACGGCAGCGGCTGCGTGATCGTACGCAGAATCGATGTTGTACGACGGATTTTGATCATTGAAATACAGCACGGACAAAAGATGACGTCCTGCTGCATTGAGACTGTCTTTCGCCAACGATTTGCGGAGCAACTGTTCGGCTTTAGCCCATTTTTTCTTCCTGATGTTCTTCAAGGCAGCCTGTTCCGGTGAAGCGAATTGCGCATGACAAAACACTGTCACCAGGACAAATAGAATGCTGATGCTTATGCGGTGTTCCAAAACTGATGACCTGCTTATCCAGGCTGACAAACTTAAAGCTATACGGTATCAAACCAAAAACTTTTACCCTATGAAACATTTGTTTTGCCAAATCCTTGAATTGTTGATTACAATCATAATTTTTGTAACTTTTCACGTTGTAAAACTGCTTTCATGGCCAAGCTAAAAAATATCATCAAACAACTTTCAGAGAAAGATTTCACTGCGATATACAATTCGCTCATCGAAAGCAACGCCGAAAAGTCAGCCTATCTTCTAAAGTCGCTCCGTGAGCGCTCGCTTTCCGACAGCAAGATCATGACCGAGCTGGACGTGAACGCCAATGCCTATTATACGCTCCGTTCGCGCCTGAACCTGAAGATCGAAGAGTACCTGATGGAACAACTTGACAGTCCGCGTACCGACGTGCTTCGTAAGGTCGCGAACATGCCTGAAGTACTTTTCACCAAAAAGAAAGCGATCTCGCTGGCAACACTGAAAAAACTCGAAAAGGAACTGCTGGATTATGACCTGGCCAATGAGCTTACCGTCATCTATAAATCCCTCAAGAGACTGAATATCAACTCACCGGACTATTTCCAGTACTCACAGCTTTACAACCGTCATGTAGCTTATATGCTCGCGGTGGACAAGGCTGAAGATCTGCTGGCAGATTATTTTAAAAAGTTCGGTGACTATCTCCTCAACGGTGGCGAGATCGAAAAGCTCGGCCTTAACCTGGTGATGAAGGAGATGGTTAATGTAGCCAAGCTGTACGAGTCGCACCGCCTGTACGTATATCAAAGCTGCATGTACATCTTTCACAGACTTTTCGTCGAAGTCGACGACAGCATGCAGCAGGAGGGCGAGTCGATAGAGGATATCTTCGTAAAAGTTCAAAAGATCTTCGAGACCTATCACCTCGACTCGATCTATTATCACCTGAACCTCGTCTTTGAATTCCTGAAACTTGAATACTACAACCACTACAGGGTTTACCGCCAGGCAGAGAAATACTTCGAAGAGGTAAACGACGCGTGCGCGAACCTGATGGTCAACTACGGGACCTATACCTTTCCAGCACAATTCCTGATCTCCAAGATAGAGCGTAACCTGAGAAATGGCACGGAGACCGAGCTGTATCACGAAAACGAGAACATCTTCGAGGATTACGAAGTAGACGCGCTCGATATACCGAAGCATATTGTCTATACCGTTTATCGCGCACTGTCATGCTATTACGTCGACAAGTTCGATGAGGCTGCCAAGATCATCAACAATCTGCTGAATGAAGTGAGCCTCAAAAAATACCCGTTTGCGCAGCTGGAGATCAAGTCATTGCTTGCACTCCAATACGTCCTGATGCACGACTATGAGCTCTTCAACCAGCTATCGAATAGCATTCAGAGACAGATCAGGCTTTTCGGAAAGGACAGCTGCGAAAACATTATGCTGTTCCTGAAGATCCTCAAGATTGCGACCAGCGAAGCGAAGAAGGAAAAGGCGAAAAAGATCAACGCACTGATCCCAAGACTGAGCGCAACTACAGTCAATTATTTTGCTCCTACGAGGCTGATCAAGCTTGATGAGAAGTTTGTACGATTGCTGACTGAGGTATAATTAACTCGTCGCGGAAGAGGCTTCACGCTGCAGGCTTCATGCTGCAGGTATTTTCTCACGTAAATGCTGGCGTCGGCCCTAATCCAATGCACAAGGGTCATGGACTAAGCGAAAGATTCGCCAAAGACGTCCCGCAAATATGAAATCTGATTTGAAATCTGAAACCTCTAAACCTCCAGCTTCATGATGCTTTCATGAGACAATGGTTTGTTGAGGTAGAGCTTTACGTTGTCGTACTTTTTTGATCTGTTGAAGTCCTGCGGATTGATAGACGAAGTCAGCATTACGATCCTGCATTTCTTCTTCGCTACGTTGCTTAGCTTCTCGAACTCATCCAGAAACTGGAATCCATCCATCAATGGCATGTCAATGTCCAGAAAGATCACATCAGGCAATACCTTGTCCGCCACATCGAGCTTTTCCATATTCTTCAGGAACTCGATCGCACTTTTCGCTCCGGTGTGGGTGTAGATATTTTCGGTGATGGAAGCCGCTTCGATCATTTTTTGATTGATGAGATTATCGATTTCATTATCATCAATAAGCATGACCGTGCGATATTTCTTTCCAGACATAAAAATACTTTTGGTTGATTATAAAAATACGTGTTTGGGGTTTAATTCCAAACACGTCTAGACAGCAAATTTTATACCCTGTGCAAGTGGTAATGTATCGCCGTAGTTGATTGTATTCGTCTGTCTGCGCATATACACCTTCCATGCATCGGAACCTGACTCACGTCCTCCACCGGTCTCCTTTTCACCACCGAATGCACCACCGATCTCGGCACCGGATGTCCCGATGTTCACATTGGCTATGCCACAGTCCGATCCTTCGTGGGACAAAAATCTCTCCATCTCCTTGAGATTGGTTGTGATGATGGCTGACGACAGACCCTGTTTCACACCGTTTTGATATTCAATCGCCTCTTCGAGGGTCCTATATTTGATCAGGTAAAGGATCGGAGCGAAAGTCTCCTGCTGAACGATCTCGAAGTCATTCTTTACTTCAGCGATCGCCGGCCTTACATAGCAGCCCGACTCGTAACCGTTGCCCGCGAGAACACCGCCCTTTACGATGATGTTTCCACCTTCGTTCTTTACTTTCTTCAACGCGTCGAGGTACATTTTCACAGCACCCTTGTCGATCAGGGGTCCCACGTGATTTTCAGCATTCAGCGGATTGCCGATCTTCAGCTGACCATAGGCATTCACAAGATTGTTCTTCAACTGATCATAAACCTTTTCGTGGACGATGAGCCTGCGTGTAGTTGTACAACGCTGACCTGCGGTTCCTACTGCGCCAAACAGCGCGCCGCGGATCGCGATATCCAGGTTGGCATTCTCCGTTACGATGATGGCGTTGTTGCCACCGAGCTCGAGCAGGCTGCGGCCGAGGCGCGCGCTCACTGCTTTTGCAACTGCCTTGCCCATGCGGGTCGAGCCCGTTGCCGATATCAGCGGTATATTTTCGTCTTCAGACATCATTTGACCGATAGCCGCGTCGCCATTTACGAGACACGATACACCTTCAGGAACACCGTTCTTCATAAACACTTCCTGAGTGATGAGCTGGCAGGCTATGCTGCACAAGGGAGTTTTTTCGGAAGGTTTCCAGATACACGTATCTCCACAGACCCAGGCCAGCATGGAGTTCCACGACCACACCGCTACCGGAAAATTGAATGCAGTGATGATGCCCACAGCGCCTATCGGATGCCATTGCTCATACATGCGGTGATTCGGCCTTTCGGAATGCATCGTCAACCCGTGCAACTGACGCGAAAGCCCAACAGCGAAATCGCAGATATCGATCATCTCCTGAACTTCGCCCAGACCTTCCTGGTAGGATTTACCCATTTCATACGACACCAGTTTTCCCAGTGATTCTTTCTTTTCGCGCAACGCTTCACCGATCTGTCTCACTACCTCACCTCTCTTTGGCGCTGGCCATTTGCGCCACTCCCTGAAGGCTTCCGTTGACGTATCAACAACTTTGCGATAAACCTTCTCGTCAGCCCCCTGTACGGCTCCGATCAGCTTTCCATCCACCGGCGAGAATGATTCGATATAGGATCCTGAGGTCTTGTACCATTTTGATCCGGTTGAAACACCATAGTTCCTTTTCTTCAGGCCCAGCTCAGCCAGGGCTTCTTTAATTCCAAAGTTCTTCATTGATAGTGTATTAGAGGGAGTGTCTGCGCCCCTTGGGTTAATAAGTGGGCACAAAATTAACTTTTTTCGCCAAATCGACCAGTTCTATCGTTTGCGACAGTTTGGCCGTTTAGCCTCCGCAAGCACGCCTCCACGGTCTCGACCGCTTCATTCAGCAGCGCAGGATGACCCAAAGTGATCTTTTTGAGCAGTCTCCCTGCCTCGCGCAGATAGACCTGTGCAAAGTCGGGATCATTTATGGTGATGTCCGTATTATCGATGATATCCGCGTATTTGATGGTCTGGGCTTCCGGACTGACCTCGGTAAGGCGTTCAAACTCAAGGTCGCGGCGCTGCCGGCGATTGTATTGCGGATATGCCTTTTTCGTATAGATATCAGTAAGCTCGACTACAAACAACATCGTCAGTCGTGCGTCTTCTGCTTCCATTGTTTGATACAAAAATCCTTCGAGCTCTTCGGCGGTGACGCTTGTATCTTCGAGGACATCGTGCAGCAAAGCCGCTGCAAGCACGGGCGTGTGGGGCACGTGCTGCCGGCATTTCTCCATGACACGTATGGGATGAACGATATAAGGTTCAGGCGTATACCGACGCATCTGATCGCCATGAGAAACGGTGGCAAAAGTTTCGACTTTTTTCAACAGTACATCCTGATCCATGCACCAGGAAAAGAAAAAACCGTTCCCGGACAAACGGCAGCCGTCACCGGTTACCCTGTTCGATCCACGCGAATTGCAGCCGAAATAGTGAACACCAAGGGCAAGGGAGACCGGACCATGCTCATCCACCGCAGATGATTATTTTTTCACACAGCTCGTCGAAATTTCACCGCTGGCATAATAACAACGACTCATTAAACCTTATGTGTCTACCTTGATATCGATCAAAAAAACCTTTGCTATGAAGAAAGCTATCCTTTCCCTCACCGCTGTCTTTTTTTATTGCTGCACGTTCGCGCAAAGCGACATTCTGGTTAGCCCGGAGTGGGTGAATAAAAACCTCAGCGATCCGAAAATGGTATTGGTACAGGTGAACAGCCTGAAGCTCGACTATGACAAAGAGCACATTCGCGGTGCCCGATATTTATGGCCGGAATCATTGGCGCCCAATACACCGGAAGGCAATTTCAACGCTCCGGATCCGAAACAGGCAACACAGGTTTTACAGGACCTGGGAGTGAATAACGATTCATACGTGGTGGTCTATCATGTGCGGGGCGACGTGAGCGTTACGGCGCGGATGTTCCTGACTTTCGAACATCTCGGGCTAAAGGGAAAAGTTTTCTATATGAATGGCGGACTGGACGAGTGGAAGAGAGTCGGGCTCCCCGTGACAAAGGAAGTTCCTACAGTCAGGAAAGGAAATTATAAAGCGCAGGCCGGCAACCTGATCGTAGACAAGAATTATGTATTGAAGACTCTGCAGTCACCGAACGGTTTTGTTGTCGATGCCCGAATGAAACGTTTCTACGACGGGGAGCCTACCGGCAATCCGCGTGACGGACATATCACCGGCGCGAAGAATATCCCCTACACCGACCTGGTGAACAAGGCGAATAAGATCAAACCGCTCGATTCGCTCCAGGGTTATTTCACTCCAGTCGCCAATCCGGGAAAGGAGCTTGTGACTTATTGCTTCATCGGCCAGACTGCAAGCGTGGTCTATCTGGCGGGACGTGTGCTTGGCTATGACATGAAATTATATGATGGATCGTTACAGGAGTGGAGTCGATTGGAAGAGTTGCCGATGGAAAAAACCGTGACCCAGCCAGGCCAATAGTTATTTCGTCTTTATCGCGCACACCTTGCCAATGCCCGCCATCACGATGAAGGATCCCGTGCGACTTTTCCTGACCACGTGGTAGCCGCGGTCATCGTTCAATGGTGCCCATGTGATTCCCATGTC